>CAUEQX010000027.1 GCA_959020035.1 uncultured Collinsella sp.
ACTGCGCAGGGGTCGGCGCAGATGCGGGCTTAGGCGCAAGTGCGGGATTGGGGTTTGACGGGCGAGCCCCGCCGCCCATGAGTTCGTCGGCGGTCCACGGGCGATCATCCATCACGTCGTCAAGGCTCAGCGAAAACAGGTCGTCTTCACCCTCATCGAACATGCGGTGCACATGTCCACCAATTGCCGGAATCAATCCGCGACCGGTGCATGATGCCTTGCTCAACGCCATTCTGTCCCATCCTTTCGAAATACTAATGACATCGATTATATGGAACTTCCCAAGCGGCTCGGTCTTGGATTCGTGCTTTCCAGAACTCGCGCCCAAAAGGGGAGGGGCAATCCAGGCGAGTGCCTACTTGTCGCCGGCCGCCGCCTTGGCCTCATTGAGGTAGCTATAGAAGCTGTACTTGGAGATGCCAAAGAACTCGCAGGCGCGCTCGCTCGACTTGGAAATGAGGAAGGCGCCGCGACGGTCGAGGTAGCCAATGGCACGAATGCGCTCGTCTTTGGTCATGAGTGCCGCGGGCTTGCCCACAAACTGCTCGCACTCGTGCAGCAGGTCCTCGAGCAGGTCGCCGATGTTCTTGGTAATGGGCTCGGGCTCGGTATAGCCCGTGCCGCCGGTGCCGGTGAAAGCGTCGAGCGAGCGCTCAAAAGCCTTCATAAGCGTAATGTCAAAGTTGATGCCCAAAATGCCGACGGGCTTGCCTTCGTCGTTGCGGATAAAGATGGTCGAGGACTTGAGCAGCTTGCCATCGGTGGTTTTAGTGAGGTACGGCTCGCGGTCGTGTACGTCGGTGCTGCCCTCGTGCATGGACTCAAACACAATATGGCTGGGGCCGTCACCCAGTTTGCGCCCGCTGACGTGGCCGTTTTCGATCACTACGATGGAGTGGTCCACGTCCTCGGTCTCCAGATCGTGGACGACGACTTCGCAGTTGGGGCCAAATTGGAGCGCCAGGCCGTGTGCGAGGCGCTTGTAAAACTCAATCTGTGCGGGGGTCATGGGTGCCTTCCTAAAAATTAGTTTGGGCACACTTTGCCATAAACCACATCTGTTCGCAAACAAATCCATCAACAAGGCAATTCATGACCGTTCGGCGGCGAAAAAGTACCGATTACGGCAACAAACAATTCGTTAGGTATGCCAATCAAAAAGTGTGATAGAACATTACTAACAAACTTTTTGTTTGGCATCCACATAAAAGTTCAGCCGTGTGAATGGGATCGGGCTGAAACGCGTATGCGGGGGCCGGCAAGAGAGGACTTAAGGAGTTCACCGTATGGCCGATAAGATCCAGTGGGCGGGCAACACGATGCCCAAGAGCGATGACAAGCACTTGGGAATCATGAGCCTCGACCACGTGAAGAAGGCCCGTGCCTTCCACCAGTCGTTCCCTCAATATACCGTCACTCCGCTTGCCCGTCTGGACGGTCAGGCTGCGCGCCTGGGCCTGTCCAACCTGTGCGTTAAGGACGAGAGCTATCGCTTTGGCCTCAACGCCTTTAAGGTTCTGGGCGGCTCGTTTGCCATGGCCAACTACATTGCCGATGAGACCGGCAAGGACGTTGCCGACTGCACCTTCGATTACCTGACTTCCGATCAGCTTGCCAAGGACTTTGGCCAGGCCACCTTCTTTACCGCCACCGACGGCAACCATGGCCGCGGCGTGGCATGGGCTGCCAACAAGCTGGGTCAGAAGGCCGTCGTGCACATGCCCAAGGGTTCCACCAAGCCCCGCTTCGACAACATCGCCGCCGAGGGCGCCACGGTGACCATCGAAGAGGTCAACTACGACGAGTGCGTGCGCATGGCCGCCGCCGAGGCCGACGCCTGCGAGCGCGGCGTCATCGTTCAGGACACCGCCTGGGAGGGCTACGAGAAGATCCCGTCCTGGATCATGGAGGGTTACGGCACCATGGCCTCCGAGGCCGCCGAGCAGCTGCGCGAGATGGCCATCAACCGCCCGACGCACGTGTTTGTCCAGGCTGGCGTGGGTTCGCTCGCCGGCGCCGTGGTGGGCTACTTCACCAACCTGTATCCCGATAACCCGCCCACCTTCGTCGTGGTTGAGTGCGCGCCTGCTGCCTGCCTGTACAAGGGCGCTGCCGCCGGCGACGGCGATCCGCGCATCGTGGACGGCGACATGCCTTCCATCATGGCCGGTCTGTGCTGCGGCGAGCCCAACATTCTGGGCTGGGATATCCTGCGCAACCACGCCACCGCCTTCGTGTCCTGCCCCGACTGGGTCACCGCTCGCGGCATGCGCACCCTGGGCGCTCCCGAGAAGGGCGACCCGCGCGTCATCTCCGGTGAGTCCGGCGCTGTGACCACCGGCCTGGTCGAGACCCTCATGCTCGATCCCGAGTACGCCGATCTCAAGGAACTCATCGGCCTGGACAAGACGAGCTCCGTGCTCTGCTTCTCCACCGAGGGCGACACGGATCCGGATCAGTACCGTCGCATCGTCTGGGAAGGCGAATACCCCACTTGCTAATCGTTGGGGCGGAGTAAATAGGTATCGCTCCGCCACCTCACAGGTAGATTCCTTCGTTTGAAAGGTTATGAACAATGGCTAAAGAACTCGATTTCGACGCTATCAAGGCTGCTGCTGAGTCTCATCGTGCTGATATGACTCGCTTCCTGCGCGCTATGATCTCGCATCCCTCTGAGTCTTGCGAGGAGGGCGAGGTTGTCGCCTGCATCAAGGCCGAGATGGAGAGCCTTGGCTATGACGAGGTCAAGGTCGACGGCCTGGGCAACGTCATGGGCTTTATGGGCGAGGGCGACAAGATCATCGCCATCGACTCTCACATCGACACCGTCGGCATCGGCAACATCGAGAACTGGGATGCCGATCCCTATGAGGGCTACGAGACCGACGAGATCATCTACGGCCGCGGCGGCTCCGACCAGGAGGGTGGCATGGCTTCTGCTACCTACGCTGCCAAGATGATGAAGGACATGGGCCTCATCCCCGAGGGCTACAAGATCATGGTCGTCGGCACCGTCCAGGAAGAGGACTGCGACGGCATGTGCTGGCAGTACATCTACAACAAGGACGGCATTAAGCCCGAGTTCGTCATTTCCACCGAGCCCACCGACGGCGGCATCTATCGCGGTCACCGCGGCCGCATGGAGATCCGCGTCGACGTTCACGGTACCTCCTGCCACGGCTCCGCTCCCGACCGCGGCGACAACGCCATCTACAAGATGGCCGACATCATCGCCGACGTCCGCGCCCTCAACAACGCCGGCTGCGACGAGCCGACCGACATCAAGGGTCTCGTCAAGATGCTCGACCCCAAGTACAACCCCGAGCACTTCGAGGATGCCCGCTTCCTGGGCCGCGGCACCTGCACCGTCAGCCAGATCTTCTACACCAGCCCCAGCCGCTGCGCCGTGGCCGATTCCTGCGCCATCTCCATCGACCGTCGCATGACCGCCGGCGAGACCTGGGAGTCCTGCCTGGACGAGATCCGCAACCTGCCGGCCGCCAAGAAGTACGGCGACGACGTGAAGGTCTCCATGTACATGTACGACCGTCCGTCCTGGACCGGCGAGGTCTACGAGACCGAGGCTTACTTCCCCACGTGGATCAACAAGGAGACCGCTCCGCACGTCAAGGCCCTCGTCGACGCCCACAAGGCCATGTTTGGTGACGAGCGCATCGGCTGCGAGCCCAGCATGGACAAGCGCACCGGTCGCCCGCTGTGCGACAAGTGGACCTTCTCCACGAACTGCGTCTCCATCCAGGGCCGCTACGGCATCCCCTGCGTGGGCTTTGGCCCGGGTGCCGAGTCTCAGGCTCACGCTCCCAACGAGGTCACCTACAAGGACGACCTGGTCACCGCTGCCGCCATGTACGTGGCTGCCCTGAACCTCTACGATCCGAGCCAGGCCGATGGCGACGCCACCGTGTTCCGTGCCGGTCTGACCAACAACAAGATCGACTAGTCCCATTCCTCGATTTTGTTGAGCCGGGGGCCGCTCGTGTCCCCGGCACCCCCTGTTGACTTGGGGCCCGCGGTCGTTATCTCCCATGCTTCCTCAACGGTGGCGGGTCCTCGTCATGGTGCTCTGCATGTTCTAGCCACACGCGCATGTCGGAGCACATCTACTCATTGCGATCGTTGCATCTTTAGAAAGGACATTTCCATGGACGCTAAGTTTACCGAGCTCGTCGAGCAGCTGAACGGCCTCGATTTTAAGGGTATGTACGGCAGCGACTTCCTGCACACCTGGGACAAGACCACCGATGAGCTCAAGGCTCTCTACATCGTCGCCGACGCCCTGCGCGAGCTGCGTGAGAACAACGTTTCGTCCAAGATTTTCGACTCCGGTCTTGCCGTCTCCCTGTTCCGCGACAACTCCACCCGTACGCGCTTCTCCTTCTCTAAGGCCGCCAACCTGCTCGGCCTTGAGCTGCAGGACCTGGACGAGAAGAAGTCCCAGATCGCCCACGGCGAGACCGTCCGCGAGACCGCTACCATGATTTCCTTCATGGCCGACGTCATCGGCATCCGCGACGACATGTACATCGGCAAGGGCGACGCCTACATGGCCGAGGTCTCCGAGTCTGTCCAGCAGGCCTACGAGGACGGCGTTCTGGATCACCGTCCCACGCTCATCTCCCTGCAGTCCGATTCCGACCACCCCACGCAGTCCTCTGCCGACATGCTCTACCTCATCAACGAGTTTGGCGGTCTTGAGAACCTCAAGGGCAAGAAGGTTGCCGTCACCTGGGCCTATTCGCCCTCTTACGGCAAGCCGCTGTCCTGCCCGCAGTCGCTGATCAGCCTGCTGCCCCGCTTTGGCATGGACGTCACCCTGGCTCACCCCGAGGGCTACGACCTCATGCCCGAGGTCGTCGAGCGCGCCAAGGGCTACGCCGCCGAGTCCGGCACCACCTTTAAGCAGGTCAACACCATGGCCGAGGCCTTCGAGGGCGCCGACATCGTGATCCCCAAGAGTTGGGCTCCGTTTGCCGCCATGGAGAAGCGCACCAACCTGTACGCTGAGGGCGACGACGCCGGCATCGCTGCGCTCGAGAAGGAGCTGCTCGCCCAGAACGCCACCCATCAGGACTGGTGCTCCACGACCGAGCTCATGGAGAAGACTGCCAACGGCCA
The DNA here is from genome assembly GCA_959020035.1 of uncultured Collinsella sp. Lineage (GTDB taxonomy): Bacteria > Actinomycetota > Coriobacteriia > Coriobacteriales > Coriobacteriaceae > Collinsella. The sequence continues at coordinate 5,137 of CAUEQX010000027.1, forward strand.
GGACACCATCTTTATGCACCCGCTGCCCGCCGACATCTCCGGTGTCTCCTGCGAGCACGGCGAGGTCAACGCCGACGTCTTCGACATGCACCGTGTGGGCATGTACAAGGAGGCCAGCTACAAGCCGTATGCCATCGCTGCCATGATGTTCCTGCAGAAGGTTGCCGATCCCGCCGCTACCCTCAAGGCCCTCGACGAGCGCAACACCGCCCGTTGGCTCCAGGCCTAAAGCCGGGTTGAGGTAAGCCATGTAAAGGGGGCGCTCTGCCAACCGGCGGGGTGCCCCCTTTTTTGCATCGCGGGCGTGCGGGATAAGCGCTTTCGATGTGGATGCCCGCGGCGCGAGTTATGGGTACGATGGTTTCAGGGGAGGTATCACCATGAAACTTGGATGCGTCATTATGGCTTCGGGCGAGGGCAAGCGGTTTGGCTCTAACAAGATGCTTGCCGATATCTATGGCGAGCCGCTGATTGCCCGGACCATCGATTCGGTTCCCCGGGGCTTTGACGTCGTGGTTTCGACGCGTTGGCCCGAGGTCGCTCAGATTTGCGAGGACAAGCATTGCCCGTGCGTGCTGCACGATGGCGGGCTGCGCAGCGAAAGCGTCCGTGCGGGCCTTTCATGGGGAGTCGAACGCAACTGGAAAGGTTGCCTCTTTTTGCCGGGCGACCAGCCGCTCGTGAGTTCGGATTCTTTTGAGGCCATGGTTCGCGCGTTTGATGAGCGTGGCCGCAAGCATCCGGTGCGTCTTGTGTGCAACGGTGAGCCTTCGAGCCCGGTGCTCTTTCCGGCGGAACTGTTCGATGTACTTATGTGTCTTGAGGGCAAGGACGGCGGGGGCTCGATTCTCAAAGGTCGCACCGACGTGGTGCTGGTCGAGGCGCGTGCCTACGAGCTGTGGGACGTCGATACCGTCAAGGGACAGCGACGCATAACGGAGCATATTGCCGCCTGCTCGTATTTTGATCGCGTGGCCAACTGCATCAATCAATAAGGAGCAATTATGATCATCATCAAAAACGGCGCGCTCGTGACGCCACAGGGGCTTCGCCGCGCCGATCTTGCCATGGATGGCGATAAGATCGTGCGGATCGCCGCGGCGATTGAGCCTGCCGAGGGCGATACCGTCGAGGATGCCACGGGCTGCTGGGTGTTTCCCGGCTTTATCGACGGCCACACGCACATGCAGTGCTGGACCGGCATGGATTGGACGGCCGATAGCTTTGAGACCGGCACGTGCGCGGCTGCCTGCGGCGGTACGACGACCATCGTGGACTACGCGACGGCCGATCGTGGCGTGACCATGCCCGATGCCTTGGCCGAGTGGCATCGCCGCGCCGACGGCACCTGCACGGCAAACTACGCCTTTCATATGGCACTCGCCGAGTGGAACGAGCGCAACCGCGCCGATCTTTCGGCCATACGCGAGGCGGGCGTATCGTCGTTTAAGACCTACTTTGCCTACGACCACCTGCGCTTGGACGATGCCGAGACGCTCGAGGTGCTGGAGGAGCTCAAGCATATTGGCGGTATCCTGTGCGTGCATTGCGAGAACGGTACGCTGGTGAATGAGCTGCAGAAGCGCGTGTTTGAGCAGGGTATCCACGGGCCCGAGGGCCATGCGCTCAGCCGTCCGGATGTGTGCGAGGCCGAGGCAGTGAGCCGTCTGCTATACCTGGCGCACCTGGCCGGCGACGCACCGGTCAACGTGGTGCACCTTTCGACCAAGCTGGGGCTCGAGGCCATCCGTGCCGCCAAGGCGCGCGGGCAGAAGAATATCTATGTCGAGACCTGCCCTCAGTATCTGATGCTCGACGATACGTGCTATTTGGAGCAGGGCGAGGACGGCTTTGCGGGCGCCAAATATGTGATGAGCCCGCCGCTGCGCCATGCGGGCGACCGTGCGGCACTGCGTGAGGCGCTTGTGGCCGGCGAGATCGATACGATCGCGACCGACCACTGCAGCTTTAACCTGCACGGGCAAAAGGACCGCGGGCGTGACGATTTCCGCGCGATTCCCAACGGCGGGCCCGGCGTGGAGCATCGTCCCGTCGCGATTGCCACGAGCTTTGAGGGCCAGCTGGGCCCCGAGGACCTCTGCCGCTTGATGAGCGAGAACCCGGCGCGCGTCTTTGGCATGTATCCGCGCAAGGGCTGTCTTGCCGAGGGCTCCGATGCCGACGTGTGCGTGTGGGATCCCCGGGCGCGCTGGACCATTCGCGCGGCGACGCAGCATCAGGCCGTGGACTACACGCCGCTCGAGGGTTTTGAGGCACATGGCCGCGCCAAGGCCGTGTTTGTGAACGGCGTGCTGGTGGCACGCGACGGCGAGCCCACCGGAGCCCAACCCGGCCGCTACGTGCCTCGCTAGCAGGGGGAGTGCCGGACCCCCTCCGCAGTTGCGGTGAAATACGGACTGTTTGCGGCCGTCATGCGGCCAAACAGTCCGTATTTCACTGCAACTGACGAGATGGGGCCGGCTATTTGAGGCTGCTGGCGACGACGGGGCGGCCGAGGGCTGCCTCGAAGCAGTCGGCCATCGTGGGGTCGCTGAGCGTGTCGACTTGGTTGAGCATGACGCGTGCGGTGCTGAGCTCCAACGCCTGCATCTCGGCATTGAGCACCTGGGCGACGCGCTCGGGCGTGGCGATGTCGGTGAGTTCGCAGCCGCAACGCTCGCAAAAGAGCTCGGGGCGGTGGACGGCTTCGTTGATGGGTTTGCCGAGCCCCGAGGCGCCGACGACCCAGATGAGGTTGGCCGTGCTGGCGGGGACCACGGGCTCCCAAGCGGCATGCGCCTTGAGCGGGAGTCGCTTGCTACCGTCTGCCTCGGCCAGGACGTAGTCAAAGCGCTGCGCCAGCTGGTCGAGCGGCTCGGCAGGGGAGGAGAACTTGCCCGTCTCCGGGTCCAAGACACCAGCTTGGCAGATGCTTCCCCGCACAAGTCCCGTGCATGCCTCGCAGGTGCAGCCGGGAACATGCAGGGTCCCCGGCTTCCAAGGCGCGGAGTCCAGGCGACGGCTCGACCCGTCCCATGGCACGCCGGCGACGGGAAACATGTGCGTGGTGGTACAGAGAAGTACCCTGCCGCCGGCGCGCATGAGCTCGAGACCCAGCGTTTTCAGCAATGTCGACTTGCCGCCACTGCCGATAATTGCGGTAATGCCCGGCTCGATCTTGAGCGCGGAGGCAAGGTTTCCGCTCGTCGTTTCCATCTGTTCACCGCCGTATAATACTGTGATAATAAATAATCATCAGAGTAGCGGTCGAACCGCTTTTGCTCTGCTCAAACCGTAGCACAGGGAGGTGCCCCGGGAATGCTCGTTTATGTTCGCGGTGCCGGCGATATCGCCACGGGCGTCGCCGCTCGCTTGGTGCGCGCCGGCGTGTCGGTCGTTATGGCCGATATTGCGGTTCCCACGTGCATCCGCCGCACAATCAGTTTTTGCGAGGCCATTCGCCTGGGCGAGGTCGAGGTCGAAGGCATTCGCGCTCGCTTGGCGCAGACGCCGGCTGAGGCGCTTGCGATTACCGAGGCCGGAGACGTCGCCGTTGTGGTGGACCCCCAGGCCAAGATGCTCGGTGAGTTGAAACCCGCGGCTGTGGTCGACGCGATTTTGGCTAAGCGCAACTTGGGTACCACGCGCGACATGGCGCCTGCCGTCATCGCCGTGGGGCCGGGCTTTACCGCGCCGGTTGACTGCGATGCCGTGGTCGAGACCATGCGCGGGCATTTTCTCGGCCGTGTCATTACCCAAGGTTCGCCCCAGCCCAACACGGGCGTGCCAGGCATTATCGCCGGCTATGGTAAAGAGCGCGTTATCCACAGCCCCGCCGCCGGCGTGTTTCGGTCCGACCACGCAATCGGCGACATCGTGAGCGCCGGAGACGTGATTGGCTATGCGGGCGATACGCCCATGTGCACGCAGATCGATGGCTGTCTGCGCGGGCTTTTGGCGAACGGCGTGCAGGTGACTGAGGGCTTTAAATGCGCCGATGTCGATCCGCGCGGCGATGCCAGCTATATCAACTACATTTCGGACAAGGCGACGTCGGTCGGCGGCGGCGTGCTCGAGGCACTCGCTATGCTCACCGGTGTATTCCAGGGATAGGAAATTGCAATGGAAAAGCTCGATGTGGTGAATGCTGCGCTTGGCGCTCTGAAGGCCGGTAAGACGTGCGAGTTGGTGGTAGTTGCCGGCACGGCAGGGTCGTCACCGCGCGGTGTGGGCGCATGGATGGCCGTCTTTGCCGATGGCAGCCAGGCGGGCACCATCGGCGGCGGCAAGATTGAGCTCTTTGCGCTGGACGAGGCGCGCGAGCTCCTGAGCGCGGGTCAGTCGCGTCTGGTCCGCTACACCATGGGCGGCGAGAACTCCGATACCGGCATGATCTGCGGCGGAGCCATCTGCCTGTGCTACCTGCACCTGGATGTATCGCAGGTGCCGTTGTTCCAGTCGGTTGCCGACGTCTTGGCGTATCGACGCATTGGCGACTTCGTCATCGACTTTGAACCGTTTGTCATTCAGGCCCTCGAGGGCGATGTGGCCGAGTACCATGGCGGGGCATCGCGCCATACCATTGCCGGCTGCCCCGAGCTTTCGCTGGTGGAGGAGGGGAGTAAGGTCACCTACACCAACGCCGCCTCCGAGATTCCCCCGGCGCACATCGAGACGCTCTGCCCCGAGGGCCTGACCTACATCTTTGGCTGCGGACACGTGGGCGCCGCGACGGCGCGCGTGCTCACGGCGGCGGGCTTTGCCGTTGTGGCGTGCGATGACCGCCCCGGCACGCTGACGCCCGAATGGGTGCCCGGTGTCTACGACCGTCGTCTGGTCGACTACAAGAGCCTGAGCAAGCAGTGCCCCATCGGCCCGCGCGACCTGGTGGTCGTCGCCACGGCGGGTCACAAGTCCGATATCGACGTGGTGATTCAGGCCATGCGTGCCAAACCCGCCTATCTGGGCTGCCTGGGCTCGCGTCGCAAGACGGCCTTTGTGCGCGCCCGCCTGGAGCAGGAGGGCTTTACGCAGGACCAGATCGACGAGCTGCACCTTCCGATCGGTGTTGCCATCGAGGCCGAGGACCCCGAAGAAATCGCCATCTCCATCGCCGCCGAGATGATCCACCTGCGCCGCACCAAACTCGTCCCCCGCAAGCGCTAATCGCATCCCCACCAATAAGTTGCGGTGAAATACGGATTGTTTAAGCCTGTTAGGCCGCCAAACAGTCCCTATTTCACCGCAACTACTTTTTGGGATCCATTTGTGCGGGGGAGTTGTGGAGTTGTGCAGGCAGACGAGGTTTTTCTGGAAATACGCTCCCGATGCGCGTATAGTACCGATTGTTTTGTCGGCTCCTGCTGCGTCGAGTCCAAACCGCAAAATGCCATGAGCGGCGCGGATGCAGCCAGGAGGCACGAGGACAACCCATCGTGGCCACGCCCCGTGCTTAAAACCCCAAGAAGGAGTGAACAATGGCAGAAGAGAAGTATGTGCCGCGTCTGAAGACCAAGTACAACAACGAGGTCAAGCAGCAGCTTCAGGACAAGTTCCAGTACGAGAACGTCATGATGATCCCCAAGTTTGAGAAGATCGTCGTGAACATGGGCGTCGGCGAGGCCGCTACCGATTCCAAGGCCATCGACGGTGCCGTGCGCGACCTGCGCGCCATCACCGGCCAGCAGCCGATGATCACCCGTGCCCGCAAGTCCATCGCTACCTTCCGCCTGCGCGCTGGTATGCCGATCGGCTGCAAGGTTACCCTGCGTGGCGACCGTATGTGGGAGTTCTTCGATCGTCTGACCTCCGTCGCGATCCCCCGTATCCGCGACTTCCGCGGCATCTCCGCCAAGAGCTTCGACGGCCGTGGTAACTTCTCCATGGGCGTCACCGAGCAGCTCATCTTCCCCGAGATCGACTTCGACTCCGTCGATCACCAGCGCGGTATGGACATCACTTTCGTGACCACCGCCAATACCGATGAGGAGGCCAAGGCCCTTCTGGACGCCTTCGGTTTCCCGTTCAAGAAATAGGTTCACCTGCCCTATAAGCGCCGTTCCCACAAGGGGGCGGCGCTTGGGGCGAACAATACTCTATGTGAGGAGGATATAAGTGGCTAAGACATCGATGATCGTCAAGTGCAATCGCAAGCAGAAGTTCTCTACTCGTGAGTACACGCGCTGCCAGCGCTGCGGCCGTCCGCACTCTGTGTACCGCAAGTTCGGCCTGTGCCGTGTCTGCTTCCGCGAGCTTGCACTCAAGGGCGAGCTTCCCGGCGTTAAAAAGGCCAGCTGGTAAGTCACTACCAGCGTTTCAAGCATCAGTTTGGAACAGGGAAAACGCGCTAAAAAGGCTTTGCCGTTAAGGGCGGCGAAGAACCAAGAGCACGTGTTCATCAAGAACGAAGGAGAATCTGTATGAACCTTACAGACCCGATCGCAGATATGCTTACGCGCATCCGTAACGCTAACTCTGTGAACAAGGCCACGGTCTCCATGCCGAGCAGCAAGAAGCTCGTCGAGATCGCTCGTGTTCTGCACGAGGAGGGCTACATCGAGGGCTACGATGTCGAGGACACCGTTCCCCAGAAGACTCTGCACATCACGCTTAAGTATGGTCCCAAGAAGGCTAAGGTCATCAACGGCATCCGCCGCATTTCCAAGCCGGGCCTGCGTAAGTACACCGGCGTTGCCGACATGCCCCGCGTCCGCGGTGGCCTTGGTACCGCCATTATTTCCACCAGCCATGGCGTCATGACCGACCGCGATGCTCGCAAGCACAACGTCGGCGGCGAGATCATCGCTTACGTCTGGTAATTCGCTCGGTAGGTAGAAGGAAAGGAGATCACCGTGTCTCGTATCGGTAATAAGCCTGTCCAGATTCCCGCCGGAGTCGAAGTGGCAGTCAACGGCAACAACGTTGTCGTCAAGGGCCCCAAGGGCCAGCTCGAGCTCGATGTCTTTGAGAAGCTCGCTATCAACGTCGAGGACAACGTCCTCACCGTTTCCCGTCCCGACGACGAGCGTGAGACCCGTGCCCGCCACGGCCTCACCCGCGCCCTCATCCACAACATGGTTGTTGGCGTTTCCGAGGGCTTCGAGAAGAAGCTCGAGCTCGCCGGCGTCGGTTACCGCGTGCAGCAGAAGGGCAAGAACCTCGAGTTCTCCCTGGGCTTCTCGCACCCCGTGATCGTCGAGGCTCCCGAGGGCATCACCTTCGAGGTTCCCGACAACACCCACGTGAACGTCAAGGGTATCAACAAGCAGCAGGTCGGTCAGATCGCCGCTGAGATCCGCGGCCATCGTCCTCCCGAGCCTTACAAGGGCAAGGGTATCCACTACGTTGGCGAGCACATCCGCCGCAAGCTGGGTAAGGCCGCCAAGTAGTCGTAACCGACTCACTCGCATAAGACCAGCACCCCGTCAGGTGCTGGCAAGATCAACCTTTTTAGGAGTTTACGTATGAACAAGCATAAGGCGAAGCTGGAAGGCCTCAAGCGTCGTCAGCGTCGTGTTCGCGGCAAGGTCTCGGGTACCTCCGAGCGTCCGCGTCTTCGCGTGACCCGTACTAACGCCAACATCTATGCCCAGATCATCGACGACAGCAAGGGCTCCAGCCTGACGCTCGTCTCTGCCTCGACCCTCGAGGCCGAGTTCAAGGGCACCCACACCTCGAACAAGGAGGCTGCGGAGAAGGTCGGTCAGCTCGTTGGCAAGCGCGCCATCGAGGCCGGCATCACCAAGGTCGCCTTCGATCGCGGTGGCCGTATCTACCATGGCCGCGTCAAGGCCCTCGCCGACGGTGCTCGTGCCGCCGGTCTCGAGTTCTAGGAGGTATGTAGCACATGGCTCGTAATCAGAAGCAGCAGCGCGAGGCCTCCGAGTTCGAGGAGCGCGTCGTTTACATCAACCGCGTGTCGAAGACCGTCAAGGGTGGTCGTCGCATGAGCCTCGTCGCTCTCGTCGTCGTTGGCGACGGCAAGGGCAACGTCGGCGTTGGCATGGGCAAGTCCGCTGAGGTGCCCATGGCCATCTCCAAGGCATCTCTCGATGCCAAGAAGAACATGTTCCACGTGCCAGTGACCGAGCAGGGCACCATCCCGCACGAGGTTCTCGGCCACTTTGGTGCCGGCCGCATCATCATCAAGCCCGCTGTCGAGGGTACCGGCGTTATCGCCGGCGGCGCTGTGCGTCCCCTCTTCGAGCTTGCTGGCATCAAGAACGTCCTGTCCAAGTCCCTCGGTACCGACAACGGCCTCAACATCATCAAGGCTGCCGTCGAGGGCCTCAAGGAGCTCTCCAGCCCTGAGGACGTCGCGGCTCGCCGTGGCCTGACGGTCTCCGAGATGTTCGTCGGTAAGGAGAACTAAGCATGGCTGACACCATCAAGATCAAGCAGGTCCGCAGCACCAACGGTTGCAAGCAGGACCAGGTCCGTACTGTCCGTGCCCTCGGTCTCCACAGGATCCGCGAGGTTCGCGAGATTGCTGACAACGAGTCCGTCCGCGGCATGATCTTCAAGGTCAAGCACCTTGTCGAGATTGTAGAGGAGTAGCAAATGCAGCTTCACGATCTTACTCCCGCGCCCGGTTCCACCAAGAACCGCAAGCGCGTCGGCCGTGGCAATTCTTCGGGTCACGGCACCACTTCTGGCCGCGGCCAGAAGGGCCAGGGTTCCCGCTCTGGCGGCACCAAGGGTGCCGGCTTCGAGGGTGGCCAGACTCCGCTGGCTATGCGCCTGCCCAAGCTTCCGGGCTTCCGTAACCCCCGTCGTATCGAGTACACCGCTGTTAACGTTGAGCGTCTCGAGCGTAAGTTCGAGGACGGCGCTGTGATCGACGGTGCCGCTCTTAAGGCCGCTCGCATCACCAAGAGCGAGTTCGAGCCCGTCAAGGTGCTCGGCAATGGTGAGCTCACCAAGAAGTTCACGGTCAAGGTCGACAAGGTCAGCGCTTCTGCGCAGGCCAAGATCGAGGCCGCCGGCGGAAAGGTCGAGCTGCCGTGCTAAATGGTCTTAAGAATGCTTTCCGCATCAAAGAATTGCGCGAAAAGATTCTTTTTACCATAGCTATGCTCGTCGTGTACCGCATTGGTGCGCACGTTCCTGTGCCCGGCATTCCCTTCCAGGGGATGCTGGGCCTTTTCTCGACCGATAACAATTCGGTCGCCGCAGGTGCTATGGCCCTCCTGAATCTTTTCTCTGGCGGCGCGTTGAGCTATGTGTCGGTGTTTTCGCTGGGCATCATGCCTTACATCACCAGCTCGATCATCCTCCAGATGCTCCAGGCCGTCGTGCCTTCCCTGCATGAGCTTGCCCGCGAGGGCGAGGTCGGTCAGACCAAGATTACGCAGTATTCGCGTTACCTCACCCTGGCTCTGGCAATCCTCAACTCCGTGGGTTACCTCTTCCTCTTTAAGAGCTTCGGCATCAGCTTCAATGGCGCCGGCGCTCCCGAGATCATCTTCGACCTCATGATCGTCGGTACGCTCACCGCGGGCGCCATGCTGATCATGTGGATTGGTGAGCTCATCACCCAGCGCGGTATCGGCAATGGCATGTCGCTGATCATCTTCGCGAACATCATGGCCGGTCTGCCGCAGGCTATCTTCTCCAGCACCGAGGGCAATGCCGGTGGCATCATCACCATGGTGATCATCTGCGCCATCATCCTGCTGGTTATCCCGCTGATTGTTTTTCTTGAGCGCGGCCAGCGCCGCATCCCGGTCTCCTACGCTAAGCGCGTCGTGGGCCGTCGCATGATGGGTGGCCAGACCACCTACCTGCCCATCAAGGTCAACACCGCGGGTGTCGTGCCGATCATCTTCGCTTCGGCGCTGCTGTACTTCCCGGCTCAGATTGCCGTGTTCTTCCCCGGCATCGGCTGGATTCAGGCAGTTGCCTCCGCGCTTTCGACCGGTTGGCTCAACTGGGTGCTTAACGTTGTCCTCATCGTGTTCTTCGCGTACTTCTACACCTCCATGGTGTTCAACCCCGATGACACGGCCGATAACCTTAAGAAGCAGGGCGGCTTTATTCCGGGCGTGCGTCCGGGTAGGGCTACCGCGGCCTACATCAAGAACGCGCTCAACAAGATCACGCTTCCCAGCGCTGTCTTTTTGGCGCTCATCGCCATCGTGCCTTCGATCATCTTCTCCTTCACGGGTAACCATCTGATCCAGGCATTTGGCGGCACGTCCATCCTCATCATGGTCGGCGTCGTGCTCGACACGGTCGATAAGCTCGAAGGCCAGATCAAGATGTATGATTACGATGGATTCTTTAAATAGGCTAGAGGAGGATTGCTCATGAACCTCGTATTGCTCGGAGCTCCGGGTGCCGGTAAGGGCACCGTCGCACAGGAGCTCGTCGCCGAGTTTGGCGTCGCCCACATTTCCACGGGCGACCTGCTGCGTGCTGCCGTCAAGGGTGGCACCGAGCTTGGTATTCAGGCTAAGAAGTACATGGACGCTGGCGAGCTCGTTCCCGACCAGCTCGTGATCGACCTTGTCAAGGAGCGCCTTGCCGCCGATGACGCCCAGCAGGGCTTCATCCTCGACGGCTTCCCGCGCAACACCGCCCAGGCTGTGACGCTCGATTCCGAGCTCTCCGCCATGGGTCGCGAGATCGACTGCGCCCTTCTGGTCGATGTGGCCCCCGAGGTCATTATCGATCGTCTGTCTTCGCGTCGCACCTGCCGCGCATGCGGTTACACCGGCACCGCTGCCGATGCTACCTGCCCCAAGTGTGGCGGCGAGATGTATCAGCGCGACGACGACAAGCCCGAGACCATCAAGAACCGTCTCGACGTCTACGAGAAGTCCACGAGCCCGCTCGTCGACTACTATCGTGGCCAGGGTCTGCTCAAGTCGGTCAACGGTGACCAGGCTCGCGAGACCGTGTACGGGGATGTCAAAGAGGCTCTCGGTCTATGATCAAGATTAAGTCCGCAACGCAAATCGAGCAGATGAAGAAGGCAGGAGCGCTATCTAAGATGGCGCTCCTGCCTTCTTCATCTGCTCGATTTGCGTTGCGGACTTAATCT
>CAUEQX010000028.1 GCA_959020035.1 uncultured Collinsella sp.
ATGCAGCAGGGGCTCTCAATGTTTTTATGTCCTGCTCATATCGTCTCTGCCGGCAGCTTGGGACACTCCTTGTAGTCATTGGGGACGTTCTTAAACGACTACATAGAACAAGAGTGGATGATCTCCCGGTTTGAGCCTGCATTCAAGCTCAAAGTGGGAGATCATCCACTCTCGTTTCGTTTGTTGATTTCGATGCCTACATTTGTAGGAACAGTTCGTGGAGGCGGGTGTCTTCATCGAGTTCGGGGTGGAAGGTTACGCCGAGCTGGTTGCCCTGGCGCGCGGCGACGATACGGCCGTCGACTTTCGCTAAGGCCTTTGCGTCGCCGTGGACCTCGACGATGCGGGGCGCGCGGATAAACGTCAGCGGCACTTCACCGTCGATGCCGGCTACCTGTCCCTTGGTTCGAAAGCTGCCGAGCTGCCTGCCGTAGGCATTGCGCTCGACAAGCACATCCATGGTTGCCAAACGGGGCGTGCCCTTATCGTCATGGGCGGCAAGGTCGTGAGCCAGCAGAATCAGGCCGGCGCAGGTGCTCAGGACGGGCATGCCTTCAGCGATACGGGCACGAAGCTCCTCGAGCATGCCCAACTCATCAAGCAGCTTCCCTTGAACGGTAGACTCGCCGCCGGGAAGTACCAGACGGTCAAAGTCCTGCTTCAAATCAGCCGCCTGCCTCAGCTCAATACAGTGTGCGCCCAGCTCGGACAGCCTCGCCTCGTGCTCGGCAAAAGCACCTTGGACCGCCAGCACGGCGACCGTTTGGTCTGCATAATCGCTCATGTGCGATCCTTTCTGCCGGACTAGCGTCCGCGCTCCTCCATGATGATCTCGATCTCGTCGGCGTTGATGCCGACCATGGCCTCGCCCAGGTCCTCCGAAAGCTCGGCGATGAGCTTGGCATCGGTGAAGTTTGCCACGGCCTTGACGATGGCGGCGGCGCGCTTGGCCGGGTCGCCGGACTTGAAGATGCCCGAGCCGACAAAGACGCCCTCGGCGCCCAGCTGCATCATCAGCGCAGCGTCGGCGGGGGTCGCTACGCCGCCGGCGGCAAAGTTCACGACGGGAAGCTTTCCCGTGGCATGGACCTCGCGCACCAGCTCGACCGGAACCTGCAGTTGCTTGGCTGCCTCAAAGAGCTCGTCATCGCGAAGGGCAATAACGTCGCGGATCTGATTTTGGATCTTGCGCATGTGACGCACAGCCTGAACGACGTCGCCCGTGCCCGGCTCGCCCTTGGTGCGAATCATCGTGGCGCCCTCGGCAACACGGCGCAGCGCCTCGCCCAGGTCGCGGGCACCGCAGACAAACGGGACGTCAAACTGGGTTTTGTCGATGTGGTAGACATCGTCGGCGGGGGAGAGAACCTCGGACTCATCGATGTAGTCGATATCGATGGCCTGAAGGACCTGCGCCTCGACGATGTGACCGATGCGGCACTTGGCCATGACGGGGATGGAGACGGCCTCTTGGATGCCCTTGATCATCTTGGGGTCGCTCATGCGCGAGACGCCGCCTGCGGCACGGATGTCGGCCGGGATGCGCTCGAGTGCCATGACGGCGCAGGCGCCCGCCTCCTCGGCGATGCGTGCCTGCTCGGGCGTGGTGACGTCCATGATGACGCCGCCCTTGAGCATCTGCGCGAGCTCGCGATTGAGTTTGACGCGATCGGCCTTGCTGGTCTGTTCTGCCATGGTTGCTCCCTTGGTTGGCATGTGCATTGCTTGATGGAACATCCTATCGGGGAGCTGGGTATGGCGAAATACTCAGATTTCGAGATAATGACAAGGTCAGACTAATACCAGATTGAATGACTTAATAAGGTCAGGTGATAGGCTCATGCTTGACTACAATTTGGAAAAACGCGGCGGAGCATCGCTCTATGAGTATGTTTACCAGCAAATTCGAGATGATATCGTTGCTGGACGCATTGCGGCGGGGGAGCATCTTCCGTCTAAGCGTGCCTTTGCCAGCCATCTGGGAATCAGTGTCATTACCATCGAGAATGCATATAGCCAGTTACTTGCCGAGGGCTATATTTGCTCAAAGCCGCGTCGTGGCTACTACGCTTGTGAGCTTCCGGATGCACCGGTTTTGCCTTTGGCTGAGATAGAGTTTGATCGAGATTCCGCTCCTGCGGGTCTTAACGCACATGATGTTGATGGACGGGTCGAGCAGTTCGACGCACTTTCTCCTTCCACTTTGGAGGCGGCGCGGCTTTGGCAAAGCGCACTGCGGGCGACGCTGGCATCCGAAGACGAGCGCGAAATCTTTTCGCCCGCGCCAGCACAGGGCACCGCTCGGCTACGACGCGCAATTGCTCATCATCTGCGCGGGACAAGGGGTATGAATGTCGACCCCTACAACATTGTTATCGGCGCGGGCGCCCAGCTGCTCGATACCATGTTGGTTCAGCTGCTTGGAGCCGACAAGGTGTATGCCGTTGAAGATCCGGGCTATTTGCGCCTGACGCGCATCTATCAGGCTATGGGCTGCCAAGTACGACATATCCCGTTGGATGACGACGGCGTGGACCTGAGCGCTCTGCAGAAAACTGGGACCGATGTCCTTCACCTTATGCCGTCCCATCAGTATCCCACCGGTCTTGTGACGAGCATTGCGCGTCGCTATGCGCTGCTGAGCTGGGCCGCCGAGCGACCAGGTCGGTACCTCATCGAAGATGACTTTGATTGTGAGTTTCGCCTTGCCGGCAAGCCAATTCCCGCGCTCGCGTCGATCGATGCCTCCCAGTCGGTTATCTACACCAACACGTTTTCGAAGAGCCTGTCATCGGCGTTGCGTCTAGCGTACATGGTGCTGCCCGATGAGCTAATGGAGCGGTTTAGGCGCAACCTTGGTTTTTACGCCTCGTCGGTGAGTTCTGTTGACCAGGTCGCTTTGGCTCGTTTGCTGGAATCGGGTGATTACGAGCGACATGTGAACCGCGTGCGCGTGCGCGCTCGCGAGGCGCGCGATGGCCTGGCGGCGCTTGTGCGGAAGGCGTTTCCGGCAGGGGAAGTCTCGATCGAGCATGCAGACGCGGGTCTTTACTGCACTGTGGTTGCGGAGCGCGGAACGGGCGGAAGCTCTTTTGCGCGGGCTCTCACGCGCTCGGGTATTCCGTTTATCGATATCAGTGACTGTTATTGGTGTGCCGATGGCGCATCTGTCCCTGAAAACTCAACTCAAATTCTTGTCCAGTATGACGACCTGAGTCCGGAAGTGCTTAATACCTTGGAATTGCAGCTAATGGGGGCGCTCTGCAATCTAAGTGAGTAGACTTTTGGCGCTTTGGCGACCGGGTCGTTTTGAAACAAGCTATCTACCTGTGGTTTTGAGAAGCAGGATGACTGGCCTGCGCGGCAAGTTCGAAAAAGTCTACTCACTTGCCGCGTAAAGCTTCTGCATGAGAAAAAATGGGGTTTTCAACAGGGCTTCGTCCAGCTCTCGACAAGCTTTTGGCCAGTTGGGGAGGGCTGTTGAAAACTTGGCAGTCCGTTCGGCGCCATTTTTGGTGCGTTCGCGCCAATGCGTGACTGACTGGGTTGAAATTCGTGTTCTCCTGTGCCTATGAAGGATCTACTTTGTGACATATCGGCTTTTAGGTACTGGCGTTTGCCTCCTCAAGTCCGCGCTTTGTGTCCGCCGCTTCCACGACCGGAAGAAGACCGGCAGCGATATGATCTCGCCCGCAACCCGACGGCTGCGGTCGCGCTCGGTTTTCCGTTGTATACATTGGTTCGGACGAGAAACAAACGGACTTGTCCTGCCAGCATTAGGCAGCGGCTGTTCCTTGGTGAGCTTCCCAGGGAATCCGTGCTGGAAACGGAGCATGGGTTTTTGATTACGTCTCCTCTACTGACGGCATTCATCATGTCGCGGCATCTGACGGATCTTCAGCTTCTTTTGGTATTGGCGGAGATGTGTGGCTTGTTTGCGGTGTGTGCCCTGCCGGCGGCACTTGAGGCGGAGCTTTCGCGTGCAATTGATTCGGGCGCGATTTCGACAACGTTCGGTTGGGTGCGCTGTCCGTCCGAGGACGGCACCGCCTCAAATTTATGGCGTCGAGACGCTTTGGTTTTGGGCGGAGACCTTCACCGTTTTTGTTCAGATGTTTGCGGGATACGTTACGGCAATAGATTTAGGGAGGTGTCGCAACTCGTTCCATTGGGTGCCGCATCGCCTTTTGAGGTCGAGGCGAATTTGTTGCTTGCACTGCCGCGGTCCCTGGGAGGCGAAGGTTTTTGTGGCATAGAGCTTAATGTTGAAGTGATACTAAGCACAAGTGCTCGAGCGATTGTGGGAAAGTCCCGTGTATATATCGACCTACTTCTTTCTTCGCCGGACGGTAGGCGACAGGTGGCCATTGAATGTCAGGGAAAGGCCTCGCACGGACGCGCAGGGGATGGCTTGCGTGACGCTGACCGCATGACGGCCCTTCAGGCCATGGGCTACGATGTGCTTCTCCTTACACACAGACAGATATCGGATGAGGATAGATTCCGCGCGATCGTTAAGGCCGTATGCAGGATGCTCGATGCTGAATATCGTGATAAAAGCTCGGATGAGCAAAGGGCTGAGGCATTACTCCGGTCTGAACTATTCATTGACTGGACAAAATTGGGAGTAATCGACGGAAAGATGCCCGCTAGACACAAAATGGCTCGATCGTGGACGGCTGCGGTTCTAAGTGAGTAGACTTTTGGCACTTTGGCGACCAGGCCGTTTTGCAACAAGTCATTTACCTGCGGCTTTATAAAGCAATATGGGTGGTGTGCTCGGCAAGTTCCAAAAAGTCTACTCACTTAGTTTTTGACGAGAAGCCGATGCCGAAGGCGGTCCTATTTCAGGGCGTTAACAAGTTCGTGAGGCACGAAAAAGGCCCGAACCAATACGGTCCGGGCCTCATCGAGCTTGAGGTTATGTCTCAGGCGGTTGGCTTAGCCAAAGTAGCGCTTGAGCAGGCCGGCGAAAGCCTTGCCGTGGCGGGCCTCGTCGCGAGCCATCTCGTGCACGGTGTCGTGGATGGCATCGAGGCCGGCGGCCTTGGCACGCTTGGCAAGATCGGTCTTGCCGGCGGTGGCGCCGTTCTCGGCCTCAACGCGCATCTCGAGGTTCTTCTTGGTGGAGTCGGTCACGACCTCGCCCAGGAGCTCGGCGAACTTGGCGGCATGCTCGGCCTCCTCGTGGGCAGCCTTTTCCCAGTACAGGCCGATCTCGGGATAGCCCTCGCGATGAGCGACGCGAGCCATGGCCAGGTACATACCGACCTCAGAGCACTCGCCCTCAAAGTTGGCGCGCAGGTCGGCAACGATGTCCTCAGAGACACCCTCCATCTTGGCGACGCCCACGACGTGCTCGGCGGCCCACTCGAGCTGGCCCTCCTCCTGCTTCAGGAAACGAGAACCGGGAACGCCGCACTGGGGGCACTTAAAATCCTCGGGCAGCTGGTCGCCGTCGAACTCTTCCACATAACCGCAAACGGGGCAAACAAACTTCATGATTCGATCCTTTCGATCGATGGCGATTGCGCGCTCGTCCGGTCCCGTAAGGGCCCTCTCCGGACGTGCGTCTTGACGAGTTCTATTATCCATAAATGCAACCAAATGTGAAGCCTATTAGGAATGATTTTTAATAAAATAATTTTGAGATATGAAGATGTTGATTGATTAACGATTGGCAGGCCGTCTTTGACCGCCGCTGAGTACAATCGGGCGAGCAAATGTTGACCTATCAACAAATGAAGGAGTTTCCTTTATGCATCTAGCCCGTCGTGCCTGGTGCCGAACATATCAGACGGTTTTTCGCATTGCATTGCCGATCCTGCCCTATACCGAGCCGCGCATTTTAGAGCATGCCGAGGATGTGCCCGCGGTGCTTCAAAAGCGCTCGATCCAGAAGGTCCTTATCGTGACGGATCCCGGCATTGCCCGTCTGGGGCTCACGGCACCGCTCGAGACGGCGCTCGCATGCAGGGGGATCGGCGTTACGGTCTATGCCGAAACGCGTGCAAACCCCACGGTTTCAAACGTGGAAGAAGCGGCGTCCCTGTATCGAGAGAGCGCCTGCCAGGCCATTATCGGCTTTGGCGGTGGCTCGGCCATGGACTGTGCCAAGGGCGTGGGCGCACGCATTGCGCAGCCAAACAAGCCCATCAACAAGATGCGCGGCCTGCTGCGGATTCATCGTCGCCTGCCGCTGCTCATCGCCGTTCCCACTACCGCCGGTACGGGAAGCGAAGTCACGCTTGCGGCGGTAATTACCGATGACGGGACGCACTACAAATACCCCATTAACGACTTTGTGCTCATCCCGCGTTTTGCAGTCCACGACCCCGAGTTTACGTGCGGCTTGCCCGCTTCCATTACGGGGCAGACGGGCATGGACGCCCTGACGCATGCCGTTGAGGCCTTTATCGGGCGAAGCACCACGCCCTATACGCGCAAGATGGCGCGACAAGCGGTGCAGCTTATCCACGACAATTTGCTCGAGGCCTATGAGCATGGTGACGACATGCGCGCTCGTCGCAATATGCTTTCGGCGGCGTATAAGGCGGGCGTTGCGTTTACCCGCTCCTATGTCGGATATGTGCATGCCATCGCGCACAGTCTGGGCGGCCGATACGGAATTCCGCACGGTTTGGCCAACGCGATCATCCTGCCGCACATGCTTCGCGCTTATGGTGACGCCGCCGCCCCCAAGCTTGCCGATCTTGCTCGCATGGCGGGCATTGCGCCGGCTACCGCGCAGGATAGTCTTGCGGCCGAGGCCTTTTTCGATTGGGTCGACCGCATGAACGAGATTCTGGGAATCCCCAAATATGTCTCGGGCATTCGCCGCTCCGACATTCCCGAGATGGCGGCGCATGCCGATGCCGAGGCCAATCCCCTGTACCCCGTTCCACTTTTGATGGACCGCTCGGAGCTCGAGCATATGTACGAGGTCGTCGCGGGTGGTATGTTTGAGGACGAGAACTAGGAGGGTGCCATGAACACCGAGGAAATTGCGCGCATCGTCGGCGATCAGCGCGCCTACTTTAAGACGCACGCCACGTTTGATGTCGATGCTCGACGTCGCGCGCTCGTGAGTTTACGCGATGCGGTGCGGGCCCACGAGGCCGATATCGCTCATGCGCTCAAGACCGATTTGGGAAAGTCGCATGACGAGGCCTATATGTGCGAGATTGGCACATCGCTTTCCGAGATTCGACATCAGATTGCGCATGTGGCCCGATGGAGTCGTCCGCGCCTGCGTCCGTGCGATCTCGCTAACGCCGTGAGCGTGTGCAAAACGCAAGCCGTGCCCTATGGCGTCACACTCATCATGGCTCCGTGGAACTACCCGTTTTTGCTAGCACTCGAGCCGCTCGCCGGCGCCCTTGCCGCGGGCAATACCGTGGTCATCAAGCCGAGTGCCTATGCTCCGGCATCGAGCGCGGTGCTCAAGCAAATCTGTGAAGAGGCATTTGATCCGTGCCTGGTGACGGTTGTCGAGGGCGGGCGCGCCGAAAACGAAGCGCTGCTCGATGAGTGCTGGGACAAGATCTTCTTTACCGGTAGCGTTTCGGTCGGCAAGCTCGTTATGGAGCGCGCGAGCAAAAACCTCACGCCCGTGACGCTTGAGCTGGGCGGCAAGAGCCCCTGCATCGTGGATGCGACGGCAAATTTGAAGGTCGCGGCACGGCGTATCGCCTTTGGCAAATGGCTCAACGTGGGGCAGACCTGCGTGGCGCCCGACTACCTGCTGGTCGATACGCGCGTGCACGACGAGCTGCTGGGCCTCATCAAGGAAGAGGTCCGCCGTATGTTTGGCGAGCATCCGCTCGATAACGAGGATTGCGGGCATATCGTCAATGCTAAGCATTTTGCGCGCGTGCGCGGGCTGATCGATCCCGATAAGGTCGTGCTGGGAGGCACGGCGCGCGAGTCATCGCTCAAGATTGAGCCGACGATTTTGGACGGCGTGACCCCCGATGACGCCGTGATGCAGGAGGAGATCTTCGGTCCCATCTTGCCGGTGCTGACGTTTGAGAGCCTAGACGAGGCCGAAGCGTTTATTACGGATCGTCCGACGCCGCTGGCCCTGTATATCTTTAGTCAGGATCGCGCAGTTCAGCAGCGCTTCGTGCGTTACGTGCCCTTTGGCGGTGGCTGTGTCAACGACACGATCATGCACTTGGCTACGAGCCATATGGGCTTTGGCGGCATGGGCGCGAGCGGTATGGGGCAGTACCATGGACGCGAGAGCTTCGATACGTTTAGCCACAAGAAGAGCATCGTGAACAAGGCAACGTGGCTGGACGTGCCATTCCGCTATGCTCCTTACGCAAGCTGGAAGCACAAGTTCGTGCGCATGTTTGTGCATTAGAATCAGATGGTGTAGCGACAAACGGTCGAAAAGGCGCGGGTGGGGCGAATTCGTGTCCGCACGGGCCCGTAAGCTTCTCAGTACGGTTAAGCGCCGATTTATCCGGCTGTTAGAGGAGCTGCTATGTACGAGCCTTCGCGTGTTCTTCTGTCATTTCACATTGCAGGATTTCAGTATGCCGATGGCGCCTTGGTCTTGGGCGATCTTAAAGCGGGCGATAAGCTGACGCTGTGTGCCGAGCGCGATAATCCCCATGACCCTGAGGCGGTTGCGATTTATTACGGCAACACCAAGCTTGGCTATGTTCCGGGAAACGAGGTCGGCCCACTGTCCTTGATGATGTATTACGGCCACGAGGACGTATTTGAGGCCCGCGTGCAACAGGTTGCTCCCGAGCGCAGCCCGTGGCACCAGGTGCGCGTTGGCCTCTATGTGGTGGATGCTCGCTAGTCGGCAAGGGAGGCGGCCATGTTTGATGACGACGACCTATTCAATCTGACAGACGATTCGTTTGAGTGGGATCTGCTACTCGATGACGATGAGTTGGAGCAGGATCGTAAGAAGCGGCAGGGCAAGAACGCCCAGGGTGATGCGTTGAAAAAGAAAGACAAACGCCGTCGCGGACTGTTCGGCGGGCTCTTTGGATAACCGCCACATCGCTGCGTCTGTATACTTAGCACGAGTTGAACACGTTGCGAAATGAGGGCATAGACGATGATGTGGTTTACCGCCGACCTGCACCTGGGCGATACGAATATCTTGCGCGACATGGATCGGCCGTTTGGCTCGGTCGAGGAGATGAATCGCAAGGTCATCGATGCCATCAATGAGTGCGTGGCTGCGGATGACCGCCTCTATATTCTGGGTGACTTTACCTATCGTTTGCCCCTGGCGGAGGCGGTGCGCCTGCGCGAGCGTATCGAATGCCAGAGCGTGACGCTCATCCGCGGTAACCATGACGGCGACTGGGAAGATTCCGACGTACCGCAGATTTGGGAAGACGTGCGCGATTACCTGGAGATTGCTCCCGGCTATGCCAAGGGCCATCGTCTGGTTATGAGCCACTACCCCATGCTCAGCTGGAACGGCAAGGCACGTGGCGCCATTATGCTGCACGGACATATCCACAGCAGGGGTGACCGCACCAACGCACGCAACCGCGATCGCGAGCGCCCCATTTACCGCTACGATGTGGGCCTCGACGCCAACGAGTACAAGCCCGTAAGCCGCGACCAGATTCTTAGCTTCTTTGGGCTATAGGGCGCCAGGACCACCACAAAGGGGACAGGCACCTTTGTGGTGGTCCTGGCGCCGTTGCCATTATGGCGGCGGCGCCTTTTTTGTCCGCGTGCCGCGGTAGAGTGTAGGCAGTTGAAATGTGCGTCCAGCAAGGAGCTGCTATGAACGAGATCAAGTGCCCGCATTGCGGCGAAGTATTTAAGGTCGATGCATCCGGCTATGCGGATATCGTCAAGCAGGTGCGCGATGCGGAGTTCTCGCGCGACCTGAATGACCGCGTAGCGGCTGCTCGACGCGAGGGCGAGCAGGCGCTGGAGCTTGAGCGTTCGCGTTCGGCGTCTGCCCTGCAGGAGGCAGAGGCTCAGCGCAACGCTCAACTTGTCGAGCAGAAGAACGCTGCGGCTCAGCAACTGGCACAAGAGGTTGCCAAGCGCGATGCCGAGCTTGCCGAGCTGCGCGCCAAGCTCGAGGGTGCTGCCGCAGAGCGCGAGAGTGCAAGCCGGCGTGCGGCGGTTGAGGCTCGTGCCGATGTCCAAAAGGAGAATGTGGAGCTCCAGCGCGAGATCGACAATTTGCGTGCGCAGCTGGGACGCAAAGATGACGAAGCAAAGCTTGCCGAAGCCGCGGTACGCAATGCGACTCAAAATGACCTCGCCGCGCGCGATGCTCAGATTGCGGAGTTGCAGGCAAAGCTTGCCGCCGCAGATAAGGCTCAAGAAATGGCACTCGCAACTGCTGCGGCCGAGGCGCAGCGTAAGCTCGAGGCTGCGCAAAACGAAGCGAATCGTAAGCTTTCCGATTACCAGACAGAAGTGCGTGAGAAGTTCTCGAATGCTAAGACTCAGTCCGAGCGCGAGGCCGAGGGCCTTCGTGCACAGCTTCGTGAGCAAGAACTTTCTGCAAAAATGGAGCTGTCGAAGGCGGTCGCCGCGGCGGAGCGAGAGCGCGATGAGGCGCGTGCCAAACTGACGAGCGAGCTGGCGGTGCGCGATTCTCGCGAGGAACAGGTCAAAGCGGCACACGAGCTCGAGCTTGCGCAGGCCAAGCGTGCGAGCGATGACCTGATTCGCTATAAGGATGAAGAGATCGAGCGCCTTAAGGACATGAAGGTCCGCCTGTCCACCAAGATGGTGGGCGAGTCGCTCGAGCAGCACTGCGAGACCGAGTTTAACCGTCTGCGCATGACGGCGTTTCCTAACGCGTACTTCGAGAAAGATAACGATGCGTCCGAGGGTACCAAGGGCGACTTTATCTTCCGCGAGTGCGACGCAAGCGGCAACGAGGTCATTTCGATTATGTTCGAGATGAAAAACGAGAACGATGAGACCGCGACCAAGCACAAGAACGAGGACTTCTTTAAGAAACTCGACCACGATCGCCGCCAAAAGGGCTGCGAGTACGCGGTGCTCTGCACGTTGCTCGAACCCGAGAGCGAGCTTTACAACGCCGGCATCGTGGACGTGAGCTATCGCTACGAGAAGATGTACGTGATTCGCCCACAGTTCTTTATTCCCATGATCACGCTTCTTCGCAACGCCGCCATGGGTTCGCTGCGCTATAAGCAGGAGCTGGCGGAGTACAAGCAGCAGAACATCGACGTCACGAACTTCGAGGCCAAGATGGAGAAGTTCAAGAACGACTTCGGCCGCAACTATGAGCTTGCGAGCCGTAAGTTCCAGACGGCGATCGAGGAGATTGACAAGACGATTAGCCATCTGCAGAAAACCAAGGAGGCATTGCTGTCCTCCGAGAACAATTTACGTCTAGCCAACAAGAAGGCCGACGATCTTACCATTCGCAAGCTCACCTGGGGCAACAAGACCATGAAGGCGGCGTTTGACGAGGCGCGCGGGGCTGCGACAGGGGCAAACGATGAGCCCGCCGAGGCGGATTCGTATGAGGTCGAGGATGCCGAGTAGAGGATAGCGTATAGTGCAAAAGCGGGGCCGCTGGCGATATTGCCAACGGCCCCGCTTCGTTCCAGTATGTACGGCTAGTCCTCGAGCAGGTCCTCGATAAAGCCGACGCGGTAGTTTTTGAAGATGACCTCGCCGCCGTCTTGCGTGGCATCCAGGTCGACATCGCCCATGATGCCAAAGTCGTGGTCGCCATCCTCGTCGGCAAAAATCTGGTGCACGTGCCACACGTGATCGGTCTTCTCGTCGCTCCCGTCGATGGTAAACATCGCGGCGCTGCGGGCATCTCCGTCGGTGAGGATTTCCTCGTGCTGCTCATGGTAGGCATCGAGCGCCTTTTGCCAGCGGACCTCGCTCATGCCCCAGTCCTCGTCGAGTTCGCCCAGGTCGCGAACGTGCTCGCGGGCGGCAAGGGTCACGCGGCGGAAGAGTGCGTTGCGCACCAGCAGCGTGCAGCCGCGACGGTCCGCAACGACCTCGTCGATGCCCTGCGGCGGCGCGGCGTCGAGGGCCGCCGGGTTGCCGGCGTTCTCCCACTCGTCCACCAGGCTCGAGTCGACCGAGCGCACCACAAAGCCGAGCCACGAAATGATGTCGCGCAAGCGCTCATCGCGCTTCTCAATGGGCACGGTGCGATCGAGGGAGCGGTAGGCCTCGGCTAGGTAGCGCAGCAGAATGCCCTCGGAGCGGGCGATGCCGAGCTTTTGGATATAGCCCTTAAAGTCGCTCGCGCTCTCCAACATGTCGCGCAGGACGCTCTTGGGCGAGAGCTGGTAGTCGTTGGCCCAAGGTACTTCCTGGCAGTACTTGTCGAAGGCGGCATCGAGCAAATCCTCGAGCGGCTTTTCGTAGGTGACATCCTGGATGCGCTCCAAGCGTTCCTCATATTCGACGCCGTCGGCTTTCATTTCGGCCATAGCGCGGTCGCGCGCGGCGCGCTCCTGCGCGCGCAGCACCTGCTTGGGATCCTCGAGCGTAGCCTCGACCATTGAGATCAGATCCATGGTATAGGTCTCACTCTCGGGGTCGAGCAGCTCCAGCGCGGCAAGCAAAAACGGCGAGAGCGGCTGGTCGAGCGCAAAATCCTCGGGCAGGTCGACCGTTAGCGCATAGTCGATGTCCGGCGCGGCGTCAGCTGGAGCGTCGGGTGCGGGCGGCACCTCGGTGCGCACGACGACGCCGGAGTCGATGAGCGTGGCGAAGATCTCGTCGGCACGAACCTCGAGCTTTGCCTTTTCCTCAGGGGTCTGCAGGCTTGTTTCGATGAGGTCGTGCACGCGGGCGCGGGCGTCGCCGCCCTGCTCGACCACGCTAATCACCATGGAGTGTGTGATGCGCAGGCGCGGCTTGAGCGTTTCGGGCTGCGTCTCGATCAGGCGCTCAAAGGTCTGCTTGTTCCAGGTGACAAAGCCCTCGGGGGCCTTCTTCTTTTTAATCTTGCGGAGCTTCTTGGGGTCGTCGCCCGCCTTGGCCATGAGCTTGGCGTTCTCGATCTCGTGCTCGGGTGCCTCGGCAATCACCATGCCCTCGGTATCGAAGCCCGAACGGCCGGCGCGGCCGGCTATCTGATGGAACTCGCGGGCGCGCAGGCGACGCATCTTGTAGCCGTCGAACTTGGTGAGCGCAGTGAGAACCACGGTGTGGATGGGCACGTTGATACCGACGCCGAGTGTGTCGGTGCCGCAAATGACGGGCAGTAGGCCCTGCTGCGCCAGGCGTTCGACCAGTAGGCGATAGCGCGGCAGCATACCGGCGTGGTGCACGCCGACGCCGCAGCCAAGCAAACGCTTGAGGATCTTGCCGAAGGCCGTCGAGAAGCTCGTGCCCTTGGCCGCCTCCTTGATGGCCTCGCGCTGCTCCTTGCTGGCAATGCCAAAGTTGGCGAGCGACTGTGCCGTCGCAAGGGCGGCATCCTGGCTAAAGTGCACGATATAGAGCGGGGCCTCTCCGCCGCGCATCGCGAGCTCGACGGTGCCCTCGAGGGAGGTCGTCACGTAGTCGTAGCTCAGCGGCACGGGGCGTGGGGCATCGACGACCAGGTCGCAGGTAGCGCCGGTGTGTTCCTCGAGTGAGGCGGCGATGGCAGTGACATCGCCGAGCGTGGCGCTCATGAGCATGAATTGCGTGTGAGGCAGGGTGAGCAGTGGCACCTGCCAGGCCCAGCCGCGGTCGGGGTCGGCAAAATAGTGGAACTCGTCCATGGCGACGCAGCCCACGTCGGCGCCCTCGCCCTCGCGCAGTGCATCGTTGGCAAGGATTTCTGCCGTGCAGCAGATGACGGGCGCCTTGGTGTTGATATGCGTGTCGCCGGTGATCATGCCGACGTTATCGCGGCCGAGCACCTGCACAAGGTCGAAAAACTTTTCGCTGACCAGAGCCTTGATGGCGGCCGTGTAATAACAGCGCTTGCCCTGTGCCATGCCCATAAAGAGCATGCCTAGCGCGACAAGCGACTTGCCCGATCCGGTCGGTGTTCCCAAAATGACATGGTCACCGGCGGCTAGATCCATGAGGGCCTCTTCCTGGTGGTCCCACAGCTCAATACCGCGGTCGCTTGTCCATTCAAAGAAGCGTTCGAAGGCCTGATCGGGCGTGAGCCATGGTTCGGGCTCGCTACCATCCTCGGGCTCCCACCAGGTGGGGGAGAGCGCGCCGAGCGAGCCGAATTCGGCTTCGGTTCCCGTGCCGCCCGAGAACGAGCTGGCGGCGCCGGCGCCAGAAACGGTGCTGGCGGAAGTATCTGTCGTGGTCTGTGCCATGTGGTTGCTTTCTCTCGCCGTTTGTCCGCCAACTATTATGGCGTAGCAGCGGCGCGGGGTGCCAGCGCGCGAGAAAATGCAGGAAATGGGCGTTCTGCCCGGCCGTTTGGTGCGGTTGCCAGCTAAGTGAGTAGACTTTTTGCGATGTCGCGAGCACATGGCTTTTGCACAAGGGCTCTACCTGCGGTTTTATTTTTCGCTACGCGGGTTGTGCTTGGCTATTGCAAAAAAGTCTACTCACTTAGGCTTGAGGGTCGTTCGCCGGCGCCTATTCGCGCTTGTTTGCCGACGTCGCGACCATCAGAAGCCCCTAGGACTCTTGCGGCAGACGCTTCTTGCCCTTGCGGGCGCGGTTTTTAAAGTTCTCGACGGCCTCTTCCATGCCGAGGGGCACATAGGTAAGCTCATCGAGGTTATCGGGCAGGTAGCAGGCAAGGCTTTGCTCCTGCGCTCGGCCTGCTGCGAGTTGCTCTTCGGTAGGCTTCTCGCCGGGTGTGGCACAAATGCCGTAGGCGACAGCACCCATCTCGCGCGTGCGGCACTCGTACTCGGTCTCGGGATGCTCGGGATGGTCGCGGCGGACGTCGTCACTAACCCAAAGCGTGCCGTAGCCGGCCGCGGCAAACTGCCCCAGGGCGTAGTCGCGCAATGGCTTGCTGTCGGTTCGCAGCGTGACGGTGGCGCCGGCTGAAAAGAGCGGGCGATAGAGCATCAGATGGTCGACATGGACGAGTCGTTTTTTGGCGTACTTGGCCTTGGGCTGCGGCGTGGGAAAGTTAACGGTGATGGCATCGAGCTCGCCTGCGGCAAACAGCTGCGGCAGCGATGTGGCGCCTCGGGGCAGGACGAGTGCGTTGGTCAGTTCCTGCTCGCAGATTTTCTGTGCGGCATAGGCGATGCAGATGGGCTCCTGGTCCATACCGACAAAGAGCGTGTTCGGCTCGCGGGTGGCGCGCTCTACCAGGTACGTTCCCTTGCCACAGCCAAGATCCAGGTGAAGGTGTTCGAAGGGCTTGCTGCCAACTGGCGCGCAGGCCTCGCGCCAATCCCCGGCATATGCCTCGGGGTTCGTCTCAATCGCATCGGCGTAGCGCTCCAAGCGCTCCTCGAGCACAAAGTTCTTAGGCGTGCGAACGTGGACGGCTCCCATGAGGCTCCTTGGTCATAAGTATGGAACGCATAACTGCGCGTTCCGTCAATGGGTTGAAAAAAGGTGGGCATAGTTTGCCCGAAAGATGCGGTGCGGCTCGGCGGCGAGTCGTCGGTGCCTACAGACGCTTGAGAATCACATAGCGGTTGAGCTCGCCGCTACGACCGTCAGCATGGAAACGCTCAAGCTCGCGCACGGGGACCTCGCCGCTCTTGTAGAACGTACGCACGCCGCGCACCAGGTCGGTGATCTGCTGATCGTCAAAGTGAT
>CAUEQX010000029.1 GCA_959020035.1 uncultured Collinsella sp.
CCGGCGAGCTCAACGTTCCGCCGACTCTGATCAGCTTCGCTGTTGCCGTGGGCCGCGCGGCGCGCGCCGTCTCCCCTGAGTTCAAGGGCCTGACGCACCGCGTCGTCCGCATCGCCCCCGCCACCTACGGCGAGGACTACCGCCCCGACGCCCAGCAGCTGCTCGCCGCGTTTGACGCCGTCGAGGCGCTCACTGCTACCGGCGACGCCCTGGCCGTCTCCACGCCCGGCTACGGCTGTGGCGCCGAGAGCCTCTTTAAGATGTGCGTCGGCAACCAGATCGGCATCGAGCTTGCCGAGGATGTGGACGTGGAGAGCCTCTTCACCCCGCTCTACGGCAGCTTTATCGTCGAGCTCGCCGAGGACGCCGAGCTGCCCGAGGTCGCCGACGGCGTTGTCGTCGAGCCCCTGGGTACCACCGTCGAGGGCTATGTCATCGACACCGGCTCCGAGGTCATCGAGCTCGCCGAGCTCCAGGAGGCCTGGGAGAGCGGCATCGAGGGCGTCTTCGCCTACCGCAGCGCCGGCGAGACCCCCGAGGTCGAGACCATCGACTTCCGCGCCAAGGATATCCACGTGTACGGCGGCGCCAAGATCGCCCGCCCGCGCGTGATCATCCCCGTGTTCCCCGGCAACAACTGCGAGTACGACAGCGCCCGCGCCTTCCGTGCCGCCGGTGCCGAGGCCGACACCTTCGTGATCAACAACCTCACGCCCGAGGCCGTCGCCGAGAGCACCCACGAGCTTGCCCGCCGCATCCGTGCAAGCCAGATCGTCATGATCCCCGGCGGCTTCTCGGGCGGCGACGAGCCCGACGGCTCTGCCAAGTTCATCACGGCGTTCTTCCGTGCTCCCGAGGTCACCGAGGCAGTCCGCGACCTGCTCAAGGCCCGCGACGGCCTGATGCTGGGCATCTGCAACGGCTTCCAGGCTCTGGTCAAGCTCGGCCTGGTGCCCTACGGTGACATCGTCGACGCCACGCCCGATGCGCCCACGCTGACGTTCAACACCATCGGTCGCCATCAGAGCCGCCTGGTGCGCACCCGCATCTCGTCCAACCTGTCCCCATGGCTGTCGCAGTGCAGCCTGGACGACCCCTACACCGTCGCCATCAGCCACGGCGAGGGCCGCTTTGTCGCCAATGACGAAGTACTCGCCCAGCTGATCGCCAACGGCCAGGTCGCCACGCAGTACGTGGGCGAGGACGGCAAGCCCAGCATGGATCTTTCCGTCAACCCCAACGGCTCCGCACTCGCCATTGAGGGCATCACGAGCCCCGACGGCCGCGTCCTAGGCAAGATGGGCCATGCCGAGCGTCGCGGCGACAACCTGTACCGCAACGTGCCCGAGCATGTCCCCGGCGACAAGTTCATGCCGATCTTTGAGAGCGGCGTAGCCTACTTCGCTTAATACGTTCCCATCGGGTACAATCCCCTCGGGTAACAACACCCGCCACCGACGCATCCGGTGGCGGGTTCTTTTTTGCTTCGCGCATGTAGAAAGGACATCATGAAAAGCCGCAAGCCGTATCTCGCCACCCTGCCCGGACTCATCCTGGGCTGTCTCGTTTGCTGCGCGCTCTGGGGCTCTGCCTTCCCCTGCATCAAGATCGGCTACGGCCTCTTTGGCATTCCCGCGCACGACAGCGCCTCGCAGCTGCTCTTCGCGGGTCTGCGCTTCACCCTTGCCGGCATGCTGGTCATTGTTGGCATGAGCGTGGCCCAGCGCCGACCGCTCGTTCCGCAAGCGCGTGATATCAAGCCCATCTGCATCTTGTCGCTCTTCCAGACCATCGGCCAGTACTTCTTTTTCTACCTTGGTCTCTCCCGTGCAAGCGCTATGTCAAGCTCCATCATCGAGGCCAGCGCCAACTTCTTGGCTATCCTCTTTGCCGTCCTGGCGTTTCGCACCGAAAAGCTCGATGCGGCCAAGGTGCTCGGCTGCGTACTGGGCTTTGCCGGCGTCGCGCTCGTCAACCTTTCGGGCGCGGACGGCACCTTTGGCTTTACGCTCGACGGCGAGGGCTTCATCCTGGCCTCCACCGTCGCGGGCGCCCTTTCGACCTGCCTGATCGGCATCTTCTCGCGCGAGCACGACGGCGTCTTGCTTGCCGGGTGGCAGTTCTTGGTCGGCGGCCTGGTCCTCACCGCCATCGGCTTTATGATGGGTGGCGCGCTCTCCCCCACGGCGATTGCCCCCGCCATCGCGCTCATCATCTACATGGCGCTTATCTCCGCGGTCGCCTACTCGCTGTGGTCGCGCCTGCTTGCCGTCAACCCCGTCAGCCGCGTCTCGGTCTTTGGGTTTATGAACCCCGTCTTTGGTGTGCTGCTGAGCGCGCTGCTGCTCGGCGAGGGTGCTGGCACGAGCCCCGTTACCGTCATCGTTGCCCTGCTGTTGGTCTGCAGCGGCATCATCATCGTCAACAAACCCAAAAAAGCTTAACGAACTGCCCTTATTTAGCAGAGGGGATTCATGTACTTTAGCTTAATGGAGTACATCGGTGAGCTGAGGGCCGCCACGCACGCAAGCGTGCACCCCTTTTCCTAGCGTATCTGGACGCCGGCTTTCTTTTTCTCGGCCTTGACGCGGTAGAGCTCCGCATCGGCAGCGCGAAGTAAGTCTTGCCAGGTATCAACACTATCGCCGACCCGCGCGTAACCGATGGACATCCGCAATGCATACGGCACCTCGGCACGAGCGAGCTCGTCGTTAATCGCCGAACACAGGTCTATGATGTCCTGTTCCGCCGTCGCCTTTTGAAGCACCACGAACTCATCGCCACCATAGCGTGCGATAAAACCACCAGACGCCGAGCAGACCTCTTTGAGCGTAGCAGATATGACCTGGAGGGCATGATCGCCCTCAACATGTCCATACCGGTCGTTAATTTGCTTAAAGCCGTCGGCATCCATCATAAGCAGATACACATCATCGGCCTGGTCAGCACCCGAGAACAGCGACAGCATATAGGTCTCAAAACGGTTGCGATTGTTAAGGCCAGTCAACGGGTCGGTCGAGATCAGCTGCTCCTGACAAACAATGTAGAGCTGCAACATACTTAACATGATGCCGACACTAAGGCAGGGACCCGAATAAAAGACCTGAAAGACACCGGCCACCAAGGCCGGAATGGCGAAAAATGCCAAGGTTTGATAGATGGCCTTCTTTTGTAGGCTCTCGACCTTGCAAGATTGTATAAACGCATGCAGGGACGTATATATAACGTAGCAGTAGCTGACGATGGGCTGGATCATATAGACAAAACCGCGACGATACGCGCCCTGCGCATCGATATAGAACAGGGCGTGCGTCCAGTAGCTAGTAAACGCCAGTACGACTACCAGCACCGCAGGCAGCGTTACAAACGCCATCCTATAGCGCGCGGTCAAAAGGCGAGAACCCTGCACCGTCTCGGAATAGATAAACCAAATGAGGCACGCGGCGGCAAAGAGCGAAAACGAAACCGCGTTGGAAATCCAGTTGGCAGCAATGCCCAGCGTGCCGCCCACACCGTCCGAAAGCGTCCAGATTATATCGAATAGCATGTACGCGGCAGAGGTGTAACCGAGCGTACTAAACAATAACTGCTGGGTACTCGAGAACAAGGAGTGGCGACTTCGCGCGGCAAGCCCGATAAGAACAATCATGCATAGCAGGAATATCTCAATCTTGAGTGCCTTAACCACTAGACGCCATCCCTTCAATATCCAAGTGGTCAGAATCGCCCGATTCGTGTCTGGGCAATAAACACCCCTACTCCGCAGGGGTAAGGGGAATAATAGCAGAGCGCCCGAACGTCACTGCAAGACAGCTTTCGTTCGGGCGCTCAAACGGCGCGAATTGCACGCCGGCTTGATTGACTCGCGTCGACGATTACTCGCCATCGATGTCGGTCGCGACGGCCTCCTCGATGGCCTCGACACCGGCAGGCGACAGATCCTCTTTGCCGTGGCAGAACTTCTTATCGACCCAGCCGGTCAGAATCGGAGCCATGATTGCCGTGATGATGACGGCAGTGGCGATCTGCGCATACGCAGTGGGCGCAAGCTCGGCATAGCGCGGGGCGACCTCGGCGAGGGCGACCGGCGTGGTCATAGCCGTGCCGGCGATAGTGGAGCAGGCAACGGCCGCCTTGCCGTTACCACCGCACAGGCGCTCGAACGCAAAGGTAATGGGACCGACGATAAAGAGCGTGATGAGGCCCAGCAGGATGCCCGAAATACCGCCGGTGATAAAGCTCGAAAGGCTCATGGACGCACCGAGCTGAAAGCCGATAACGGCGATCGCGGGATTGGCGCCGGGGACCAGCAGATTCTTGATAAACGGGAACAAGTTGCCCAGGACCATGCCGATAACAAGCGGCAGGATGGATCCGATGATGGTGCCGACGGGGATGTTGGCGAGACCCGAGACACCGAGGATGATCATCGTGACGGCGGGGCCGGCCGTAAAGAACAGGATACCGACAGCGCCCTGCTCGGACTCATCGCCGAACTCGCCCATGATGCCCGTATAGAGCGCCATGTTGCAAAACGTTATGCCGCCGATGATAGACACGGGGCTCAGGCCCAGGAAGTTATCGTTAAAGAAGTACGCGACGCCCAGACCCAGCGCGGCTGCCACTACAAGCTTAGGAATCAGCACGACGATGCCGGTCTTGATGGCGCCCGGCGTGGACTTAAAGCTGATGCCGGCGCCCACGAACAGCAAGATCGCGGCAACGATGGTGTTGGAGCCGCCGCGGCAGGCAGCCGTAAAGAAGCCGCCGACCTCAAAGACCTGCGGGCAGAAGGTATTGAGCAAAAGGCCGACGATCATCGGATAGATCATGATGTCGCCCGGGATGCGCGGTACCTTGAATTTCTTTTGCTCGCTGGCGGTCGCTTCCTGTGCCATGAAACCCCCATTTCCGCTGACGCAGAACAAAAGCCCACGTCACGCTTTGCTACAGTAAAGTTTGACCATGGTACCAGAAGAAGCAGACCGCCTCGGTGAGAAATTCGATTCGTTAGGCCGGGACGATAACGCGTCCTGCTCCTATACGAGGCTCAAAACGATATAGAACACGATGCCCGAAACGCAGCACCACAACATCGACTTTGTCTTGATTGCCACCGCCACGACGCCGGTGGCCGCAATCCAGGGAACCAAGGCAGGCCAGAGTCCCGCGTCGAACGCGCCGGGGTTCACCAAGTCGTTGGCGACCAGCGCGGCAAAGGCAGCGGGCGGGATATAGCCCAGGGCCTCGGTAATGCGGGGCGACAGGGTCCGCCCGCGCAAGGCGAACGCCGGCGCGATGCGAAAGAACGCGATAGCAGCCCACGACGACAGCCACAGAACCAAGAACTCGTTAGCGGGCATCGCGGGCACCTCTTCCGTCAAATACAGTATCGCACGCCAGCGCAATGGCAATGCCGACCACGACGCTTGCCGGCACGGCAATATTCGCGAGGCCCAAGAACTTGCATACGGCGACGGACACCGCGCCCGAAACCGCCGCGACAACGTTACCGCGCGACAACCGCTGCGAAAAGAGCAGGCAGATAAAGAGCGAGGTGCAGACAAAGGCTGCAATGGCGGTGGGAACATCGACAACGGCGCCGACGATGGCGCCCATCGTACACGAAACGCCCCATGTTGCGATGAGGATCACGTTGAGCACAAAGGACTCGCGCGGGCCCCAATCCTCCCCTTCAACCAACTTGGCAAGCGAGATGCCATATGCCTCCTCGGTAAGTGTCGCGGCAACAGCCAGCGTCTGACGCTTCGAGGCACCCCTCAGATGCGGTGCGATCGATGCCGAGTAAAGCGCAAAACGCGAGGAGATGGCGGCAACGCTCGCGACGATCGATGCTGCAGGCACACCCGCCAGCCACAGGTTGCAGATCATAAACTGGCCGCTGCCCGTCACAAACGTACTGCTTAGAGCAAAGACCATCCAGGGCTCCATTCCCGTCTGCCCCATGATCATTCCGCACGGCGCGCCTATTGCCACATAGGTAAGCATCACTGGCCAGACGGTTCTAACGATTTTGAGCACCATACGTTTCTCATCCTGACAAGGTCTCCGAGCCGCATGTAGCGACACGGCAGAATCATCATCCGGCAGCAACCGAGTTCACCTACAATTGCCACCGGATCGAAAGACACAACTTTTTAGGAAGTCATTATGACAGTTATCGATCGAGACCGGGCGCGCGCGGCCTTCAAAAGCTACACCGATGCCTACGACGCCACCAACCCACGCATCGCGCTCAAAATCGAGCATACGTACCACGTGGCCGAGGCATGCGATGCCGTAGCGCGCGAGCAGGGCTGGTCGTCAGAAGATATTGACCTGGCATGGCTTTGCGGCCTGCTACACGATATGGGCCGCTTTGAGCAGCTGCGACGCTGGGACACCTTTAAGGACGCCGAGAGCATGAGCCATGCGGCGCTGGGCATCGAGGTCCTCTTTGGCGAGAATCCCGCCGATGCACCCGCCGTAACGAGCATCCGCGACTTTATCGATGACCCGGCAGAAGATGGGCTCATCCGAGCGAGCATTGCCTATCACAGCGATTTCCGCCTACCCGCGCAGCTCGACGTGCGCACGCGGAGCTTCTGCGATATCGTGCGCGATGGTGACAAGATCGACATTATGCGCACCATCGCCGACAGCACCGTCGACACTATCCTCAAGGTGGACGAGAAGACGTTTCTCGGCAGCCGTTTCTCGTCGCCGACACTTGCCGCCTTTGACGAGCACCGCTGCGTCGCACGCGATGAGCGCGATGAGCCCGCCGACTTCTTGGTGGGGCTTATCTGCTTTATGTTTGAGCTCGTCTATCCAGCAAGCCGCGCGCTGGCGCGCGAACAGGGCGATATCCACCGCCTGCTCGACGCGCCCTTTGGCATTACGCGGCCCTTTACCGACCCCGCCACGCAGGCAACTTGGAGCCGCCTAAAGGACGAGATGCGCGACTGGCTGGCGCGCGCCTAGCGCTCAAGCTGGGCCAGCAGCTCCTCGACGACCTCGACGGCATCACCGACAACCTTGTACTGGGCAGCACCAAAAATGGGGGCATCCGGGTCCTCGTTGATGGCGATGATGCACTCCGTCCCACCGATGCCGGCAAGATGTTGGATGGCGCCCGAAACACCGATACTCACGAGAAGCCTGGGCGAAACCGATACGCCCGTCTGGCCAATCTGGTGGCGATTCTCCAGCCAACCCGCCTCCACGACGGGACGCGTGCAACCAAGCTCGGCACCCAGGGCATCGGCGAGCCTTCGCATCAGCGGCAGGTTTTTCTTGGAACCAATGCCGCGACCCACCACGACAAGGCGCTCGGCATCGGCAATCGAAGCCTGCTGCCCCCACTCCTCGGCGGGAATCGAGATCTCGACACGGGCCTTAACGTCTTCCGCAAGCATCACCTGGGTGATCGCGCCGGAACGGCCGTAGTCGAAGTCGGGCGCCTTAAAGATGCCGGGACGAACCGTTGCCATCTGCGGACGGTGGTTGGGGCAAATGATGGTGGCCATCAAGTTGCCGCCAAACGCCGGGCGCGTCTGCTGCAGTAGGCCCGACTCCGCATCCATCGAAAGCACGGTGCAGTCGGCCGTAAGACCCGTCTGCAAACGCACGGCAACGCCAGGTGCCAGTTCGCGACCAAAAGCGGTCGCACCATATAGGATGGCCTCGGGTTTGCGTTCGGCTACCAAATCGCAGATCAAGCGGGCGTAGACCTCCGCATCGTTTTGGCGCAGACGCTCGTCGCGACAGGCCAGGACTTCGTCGGCGCCCGCGCAAACCAGATGCTCCAGGTCCCCAAGCGAGCCCTCGGGGCTTATGCCGACCAGTGCCACCAGACGGCAGCCGCGAGCATCGGCAAGCTCGCGCCCCTTGCCCATGAGCTCGTAGGCCACGGGAGCCACGGCATCGTGCTCGTCAGTCTGCACGAAGACCCAAATGTCTCGATATGCATCAAGGTCCACCGTACCAGCGGCCTCGTCACGCTCGATCGAGATAGCGTTGACGGGGCAGGCGTCGACGCACCCACCGCATAGGATGCAGCCGTCGGTTACGCGGGCGCATCGGCTGGGTCGCTCGCCTTCCACTACGATGCCGCCCGAGGCACAGGCGCGAACGCAGCGACCGCAGCCGATACAGGCTTCGCTATCGATAATCAGTCCGCCCATCTATGCCATCCCCTCGATAATCTTGGCAAGCTTTGCCGCCTGCTCGGACGCCGTCCCCTCAACGGTCTCGCACGTTTGGTCACGGTCGGGCACAAACGAGCGCACGACCTGTGTCGGCGACCCGGCAAGGCCGCAACGCGCGGGGTCGGCGTTCACGTCGGCGGCACTGACCACGCGCACGTCCGCCTCCTCCGCCGCGCGAATACCGGCAATACTCGGCATACGCAACTGGCCAATCTCCTTGGCAGTCGTCATCGCGCACGGCATCTCAAGGTACACCGTCTCCTCGCCGGCATCGCATCCGTGAACGAGCGCCAGCGAGTCACACGTCGTAAAGCCCGCGCTTTGCACGCAGCTCACGTCGGTCACGCAGGGAATCTCAAAGGCACCGGCAAGCTCGGGACCAATCTGGGCCGTATCGCCATCCACCGCCATCTTGCCGCAGATGAGCAGGTCGAAGTCCTCGTCGAGCGCCTCGATGCCGCACTTGAGGGCGTAGGTGGTCGCCAGGGTATCGGCACCTGCAAAGGCGCGATCGGTCAGCAGCAGCGCGTCGTCGGCACCGCGGGCGATGCAGTCGCGCAGCAGCGACTCGGTCGCGGGGATGCCCATCGACACCACCGTCACGCGCACGTCCATGCCAAAGCCGATAAAGTCGTCCTTCAGCGCCAGCGCGCATTCCAAAGCGCTCGCATCAAAGGGATTAATGACCGCCTGCTTGCCATCGCGCACGATGGTATTGGTCTTGGGGTCCATCTTGACCTCGGTGCTGCCCGGCACGGCCTTGACGCACACCACCATATGGAAATCGCTCATCTTCACGCGCCCCCTTTCTGGACAAGCTCATCCAAGAGCTTCTCCGAAAACAGGTTGCCGCGACCCAGCTGCCCGTCGGGATCGAGCTGGAGCTTGAGCCGCGCCGACTCGACCATGGCCTCGTGACCGTACATCGTCTCTAAGAAGCCCGCCTTGATCTTGCCGACGCCGTGCTCGGCAGAAACGGCACCGCCCATAGCCGTTACCTCCGCAGCCCACTGGGCAAACAGCTCGCCACCGCGACGGTAGTCCTGCGCATCGCGCGGCAGGATGTTCACATGCAGATGGTTGTTACCGATGTGCCCCCAGGCAGCAGATTCAAGCCCGCTTTCGGCCAGTGTGCGGCGATAGAGGACCACGACATCGGCAAGGCGTGCATTGGGCACCGACATGTCCGAACCCAGTTTGGTGATGGTGGGATCCGTGCGGCGACGCTCGTCGATAAGCATATTGACGCTCTCGGGGACCGCATGGCGGAAGAACCGCTGGCACTCGCGATCAACCTCGGTGCGCGCGACCCATGTCGCATCGTCGCGGCCACCCGCAAACTCGAGCACCCATCCCAGGTGGTACAGTTCCTCGGTCGCCTGGGCCTCGTCATCGCAGTCGAGCTCCACGTACACACAGACCTTGGCCTCTTTGTCGAGCGCCGGCAGCGAGGCAAACGCCGTCGACTGCTCGCGCTGGCGACGTAGAATATCCAGGGCGCCAGCGTCGAAGTACTCGATGGCAGCCGCATGGGACAGGACGGGACGCACGGAATCGGTAAAGGACACGGCCTTGTCTTCGCTATCGAAAAAGCAGCTCACACCCCAAACGACCGCAGGCGCCGCCTGCAGGGCAATCTCGAGCTCGGTGATAACGCCGAGCGTGCCGCAAGCACCGATAAAGAGGTCGATGGCGTCCATTTCGTCCGCAACGAAATAGCCTGAGGCATTTTTTGTCTTGGGCATGGTATAGCCGGGAAGATCGAGCTCGAGCGTACGGCCCACTGCCGTCACGAGCGACAGGTGGCGGCCCTGGGCAAAAGCCTCGCCGCGCTGAAGCTCAAGCAAATCGCCATCAGCCAGCGCGACGTGGAGTCCCGTGATATGTGGGCGCATGGGACCGTAGGCGTAGCTGCGGGCACCAGAGGCGTTACATGCCGCCATGCCGCCCAGACAGGCAGATGCCTCGGTGGGATCGGTGGGAAAGAACTGCTCGGGGGCCTCTTGGAACTCCTCGTAGGCCTCAAGCGATGCCTGGTCCCAACCAGCAGTCGGCAGCACCTTCTTGCTCAGCTGCTTGCGCAGCTCCGAGAGCACAACGCCCGGCTCCACGCGCAGCAGAAATTGGCCTTGTTCATCGCGGCGAAGGCCCAAGTAGCGATTCATACGGGAAGTATTGAGGATATGCCCGCCGTGGGGCACGGCACCGGCGGCAAGGCCGGTTCGGGCGCCCTGAACCGTTACCGGGACACGCTCGGCATGGAGCTTTTCCAAAATGGCACGGACCTCGTCTTCCGTTGTCGGAAACGAGATGCTCGAGGCCTCGCCCGATGCGCGAGACTCATCGCGACCATACTCTTCGAACTCGTCGGTGAAGGGTTTGATGGTTGCAGACACGCGAACTCCCCCTTTAGCTAACTACAGTGTTTGCAGGGAGATGTTATCGCATCGTTTCGTCGACGTGTTCGAGACCGTCTCCATAATTGGCGATTTTTACGTTCGTGCAATTCGACGAGCGGCTTGATTTCCCCGGCAGACGATGCTTTTGACACATATGGCCCCGCCGTCGCCGACCGCGCGATTGTCGCTCGAAAAAAGTTGGAGTATTTTTTGCCGCCTTTTACCTGCGGAGACACCAATCCGTCAAGCATTTGGTCAGCAATTGGTCAAGTAGTGGCTGATACCGTCGGCATCGACAGCCAAAACCGACAGAAGTTTTGGCCCCAGAAGCAGGGAGGTTCCCATGGCATATTACTGGCCCCAGTACGGCATCGCCATCGAAGTCGACGACGATCCCCATCTCCTGCCTTTCGACGAAGAGGCATTCCCCGATACGACGGTCTACCACGTTACCACCGATGTGATCTGCGACCCCGAGTCGTTCTCGGCGCTCGCCCACCGCATCGCGCATATCCACGACATCGAGCTCCCTCCCGACTTCGACGAGCTTGTCTACTCACGCCGCCTGATGCTTCACATGCTCTTTGGAGCGAACCCGTCCACCTTTGCGCGCATCTATACCGCCAAGGATGCCGCATGAGCGCGAAGAAGCCACCCCACTTTGCAGGCCCGGGTCGTCGCAAGAAGCTCACCGTTGCCTGCTTGGCCATCGTCTGTGCCCTTGTCGCCGTAGGACTATACGCTTGGCAGTCGCAGCCCGTACCCGAGGCGGGCGCTTCGGTTACGACGGCCGAGGGCAAAACGCGTCAGGAAATCCAAGATGAGCTCGACGCCATCGTCCGCGACAACATGATGACGATTTCGGTCGCACCGGTCGCTCAGCTGCAGGAGGACGGCAAGCTGCGCGTCAACGTGCAAAACGTCCAAGACAATAAATTTCCCCAGCGATTCCGCGTCATCCAAAACGACGAGACCATGTACGAATCCGGTGTGGTCGAGACCGGCAAGACAATCGAGACGTGCCCCGCCGGCGACATCAAAGAAGGCGAGGCGTACATCGAGATCCAGGCACTCGATGCCAAGACCCTCGACAGCCACGGCAATCCGACACGTGTCAAGGTACGGGTTGAGCAAGCCGAGAACTAGCTTTCCGGCCGACGCGGCACCGCACGCAATTCACCAGCATTCGTCCAATCATCGCGGGGACAGCCCGCGGCGAATAGAAAGGAACGACCATGAACATCACCAGGAACATGAACGGAGCCAGAGCGCTCGTCGTGGGCGCAGGGCTCGCGCTCGCACTCGCAATGGGCGCCGCCCCGACGCCAGCTATGGCAGCCGGGCGCGTTGGGACCACGAAGGTAATGGTCAGGACCGAGATCGACAACGTTGAGTTCAAAGTTCCGACGGTTATTCCCTTCGTCGCCAAGGCCGACGGCACGCTTCAGGGCCCCTCAGAAGACGCGACCACCATCGACAATCATTCGGCCTACGGCATCCATGTCACCAACATGAAGATCGACGCCATGAACACCTGGACCATTGCCGCCGACGCCAAGGCCGGAACCGCGCAGAACTCCATCGACTTTAAGGTCGGCCCCGACGGCGCGCTCCAGAACGCCAGCGCCGCAATGCAGGGAACGGGCCTCGATCTTTCCAAGAATGCAGCCTTCGACATGGGCTACCAGGGCATTGCCGGTGGCACGGACAAAATTAAGCTCAAGACAAGCGGAAACGTCGCCCGCGTCACGCGCGACATCTTCCGCGTAACCGGCGAAGGCGATCAGGTTGCAACGATCACCTGGACGGTCGAGCCCGGTGCGCACACGGCATAAGGCCGTCGCCCTGGCCGCCGCCGTCAGCATCCTAGCGTTTGGGCCAGCCATGGCCTTTGCCCAGCAAGAACAGGCGCAGGCCGCCACGCAAGTGACGGTCGACCTCTCGGAGCTCGACCGCAGCGACCGCGAGGAACCGTTGGCGCAGACAGGCGACAAACGATGGCTCTTGGCAGCAGGCGCCGCAGCAGCAGGCGCGGGAACCGCCGGCCTCGGTCTGCACATCAAACACAGCCAGAAACAAAACATGAACAGGCCGCACTAAATTAGCTAAGGAGACCCCATGGCATCGAAGAACCTTTTGCCCGTCGTCGCACTCTGCGGCGCGCTCGCAACCGGAACGCCTGTCGCCGCTTGGGCGACTCCTGTCATGGCAGACTCCTTACCAGCGGCCCTAAGCTCCGCACCAAATCCGTCGAGCGCCATTGCGTGCAAGCGTTTTTCGATCGCACAGGCCGCAATCTCAACCTCGGGATGCCTTCGTCGTAATACGGACGGCTCGATAGTCGTGGATATCAATCGTTCGAACAAGGCAAACGGCTCCCAGGCGGGGTGCGCCGTCTGCACGTGGCGCTCGGTTGTGCTCGATGCAGATGGCGATCCATGCAATTTAGAGCTGCGCATCGACATCGCTTCGGTCGATGACTCGGCGAACGGAGCGAAGGTCGCCTTCGACGGTACGTTTTTTGAGAAAGGAGGCGGTATATGTCTGGGCTGCGCCGCCGCGAATGCAGACGACACGCAGCCCACCCTCTCATTCACGGCATCGTTGCGGCTGACCAAAGCCGGTACCGATGCCATCGCGGCGGGAGAAGCGTCCCTGCTGTTCTACGCCGTCAGTACCAAAGACACAGACGCTCATTTCGAGAAGCCAGCCGGATCACTCAGCCTTACACGAGGGATAGAGGCAGGCCCTATTGAAATCGATGCCCGCGCGCAAAGCAGGCAACGCATTCTTGCCGACCCGGCGCTTCTCGAAATGGAGCGGAACGGATCCGGAGCCATCGGAATTCTCCCCTCCGCGTTTGACGCCAAGACGCTCCCCCCAAACGACGAACCCATCAACGCAACCATACAAGAAGAGAGCGCGGACAAAGAAGCAGGTGCGGGCGACACGCTGTCGCCGACAAACAGCGTCCCAGCTTCTTTCGAAGCGCCGAATGAGCCCGCTGCCGATCCAAACGATCCCGAGTTCGCGGACAGTCTGGGGCTTGCTGATCCTCAAGAGATCGATGAAGGTAACTGCTGCGTGCTTGCCGCGCTCGACCACACGGAGGTCATCGACGCTGCGAACATCGAAGTTGCCGCCGCCAATCAGCCCGTCCGCAAGTCGGCTATCATCGCATTTCCTGAATCCATCGAAGTCGTCTTTTTGCCATCGGGCGAGGTCGTGGCCCCAACACTGCTCACCTTGTTGGGCGCCAAGAATACTCGAAACGAAATTAAAAAGGTCACGGTTGTCGACCCTGCAACCACCGCCAAGCTGCGTCTATACGCCGTTGCTCCAGACGGAGGCAAGACCTTGGAATTCGATGGTGACACACTCCTAGCTTGGCGACGTCTGGACATTATGCAAGACGTCTCGTATCAGATCGAACTCGAAGGGTTTGATCGTGCCCGCGATGCCAATATCATCGCCGCGGCTATTGAATCCCCGCAGCGGCTTATGACACTGCGCTTTGAATACTATCCCTATGTCCCGACAACCACTTGAGGCTTAAATGCTGCACATCATTCCTAACACCACTTATATAACGTATTAGATGAGTCGCGATGTGCCTCGCATTTCGTTCTGCTACGATTGCCACGTTGGCATCAATACAGGAGGGCTCATGCCGGGCTTGGGAACAATCATCAACGTTGTGCTTTTAGTTGCGGGCGGTCTTTTGGGATTAGCGGGCGGCCGCTTCATCACACCGCGCATCCAAGACACGCTCATGAAAGCATCGGGGCTGTGCGTCCTGTTTATCGGCCTTGGCGGCACCATGCAAAAGATGCTCCTTATCGATGGGAAGGCGCTAGCGACCACCGGCACCACCATGCTCATCGTCTCATTTGCGCTCGGTTCGCTCATCGGCGAGGCCGTCAACTTGGAAGCCGCCATCGAGAACCTTGGCGAATGGCTCACGCGAAAAACCGGCAGCGAGGGCGATAACGAGTTCACCAACGCCTTTGTCTCGACATCGCTCACGGTGTGCATCGGCGCCATGGCCATCGTGGGCTCGATTCAGGACGGTCTGCTCGGTGACTGGTCAACGCTTGCCTTGAAAGGCGCATTGGACTGCATCATCGTCTGCACCATGACGGCGTCGCTTGGCCGCGGCTGCATTTTCTCCGCCCTGCCCGTCGCCGTGTTCCAGGGGACGATCACGTTGTTTGCCGGCGCGCTCTCCCCCATCATGACCACGGCAGCCCTCGACAGCCTTTCGCTCGTAGGCTCCATGCTCATCTTCTGCGTCGGCGTCAACCTCATCCGTCCTCAGACCTTCCGCACGGCCAATATGCTCCCCTCCGTCGTCATCGCCGTCATCTACGCCCTCCTGTTCTAAATCTATCAACGCAGCGGTATCTCGAACATCTGTTTGATGCTGTGCTATGATATGAGGTCACCGTAGCTGCGTTAGGAGAGGAGAAGCGGTGGCCGACCAGGACATCAAGATGCTCATCGAGCGCATTATGGCCGAGGCCCGGACCCATCAGTCCACCCGCTTCTCAAACGAAATCTACGCAGACGAACCGATTCTCAAAACCGGCCGACAGATGCAGAATTTCCTCCCCGACCAGTACCGTAAAATGCGCGAGATATCGCGCTGGCAGGATGACCCCAAGGGCGGTGCGGGCCGCTGGCTTTCGGAAGCCGAGCTTTTTTACCGCCAGGGCCTGCTGATGGCCGACTTTGAGGACGACTGTCCCTACAACGGCACCTTTAAGTCGTACTTTCCCACCTACAACGCCATGAGCGACCGACAGCTGCGCGGCTACTTTACCTGGCGCGCCCAAGTGCGCCGCGGGACCGTCGAGGAAACGTCTACGTCCTTTGCCTTTCTGTATCTCTATGAGCTGATTTGCGGCATCGGCGTAGATAATC
>CAUEQX010000030.1 GCA_959020035.1 uncultured Collinsella sp.
GCCAGCGCTGCTTGCTTGTGGAGTTCAGAGCCCGTCCTTACGTTGAACGAGCCTTTAAAAGCCCGCTCGGGTTCCTTGCCCTTCTCGGCGCAAAACTCAAGGTAATCGTCGATGGCGTCGTGGAAGCATTGCTCCACTTCTTCAGCTGTGGAGCCTTCAAATACGATTGCGTCCCTAATGCCGGCGACCATACCTGTTAGCACATGCTGTTCGGCATCGAACTCGACTGGGGCGAAATAACCCTTGTATGCCAAAACGTTACTCATGACTACCTCCGACATCTTGCAAAAATCGAACGATGTTTCGAATGGTCCCCGCTGTCAATTCGTCAGATGGATGTGGTGCGTGCATTACGAACATCCTGCCATCTGATGGTCTGTAGAAGTGAACGCGCGATCCGGATGTCTTGCCTTTGTTGTCTATTTCAAAGCCATATGAAGCCATGGCTTTTAAAAAATCGGTATACCGATACGTCGAAGGGCAGCTAAGCAGTTGGGCGATGAGTTTATCGGTCCGAGTCATCCCGCCTCACATTCTGCAACTATATTCTAGTTGCAATTTAAGTCCGATGCAAGCATCCCTACTATAGAACATGTGTACGTATGGAACAAGTGTTCGAACCGCCACAAAGGTGCCTGTCCCCTTTGCGGTGGTTTGGGCTGAATGTTGCGCAACAAGGGCTACGGCTTTGGGTTTACCTTCATGGTGGAAGGAATGAACCGAAAGGAGCCCGCCATGTTTTGTCGCTCGTGTGGTACGCCACTTGTCGACGAGGCCCTCTTCTGCCCCGTGTGCGGAGCACCCGTGGCGTCCGACCAGATTGCTGCCTCGCAACAGCCCGCTGCTCGATATCAGCCCCAGCCTGCCGCGCCCGCTCCTCAGCAATACGTGCCCGCGCAGCAGCCCGTTCCGCGCAAGCGTTCCAAAAAGCCCCTCATCGCCCTCGCCGCGG
Organism: uncultured Collinsella sp.; assembly: GCA_959020035.1. Taxonomy (GTDB): domain Bacteria; phylum Actinomycetota; class Coriobacteriia; order Coriobacteriales; family Coriobacteriaceae; genus Collinsella. The sequence continues at coordinate 953 of CAUEQX010000030.1, forward strand.
CACTTGTCGTGGCGGCAGGTATCGGTGGCGGTGCGCTGTTCTACTTCACCCAGATTGCGACCACCCCAATCGACGAGAAGACCTTCCCGGATAGCGGCATGCGCGCGCTTGTTTCGACCAAGTACGACACCAACGGCGACGGCCGCATCTCGCGCGACGAAGCCAAGGCGGTGACATCGGTCGAGCTAGAGGGTGTCGCTTCGACGCAGGGTCTGGGCAAGACATTCCCCAATATCGTTACAGTGGAGTCCAGCGACGACAAACTCGCCAACCTGGACCTCTCGGGCTGCGGAGACCTTAAAACCGTCGAGCTTAACTCGGCGAGCAACGTCACCGTCGTTAACCTGGACGGCTGCGACAACATCGAGAAGCTCGACCTTTCAAATGCCGAAGGCCTTAAAAGCATCGATCTTTCGGGCAAAAAGAAGCTCACCACGATCGCGCTGCCGCAGGATACGAAGGTTAGCGGCATTAAGGACACGCAGCTCGAGGAGTTGTGGCTGCCGGTGTACTACGAGGGTACCGACGAGGACGGTGTGCACGGCAGCACGTATGAGATTGAGCGCGACGAGGACGGCTACGTTACGGGATATACGAGCAGCCTCAAACAGGGTGGTGGCATGGGCTACGACGTCGAGCACGACGAGTCGCATCGCATTTCGGAAATAGCGGAAGTTCGCTCAGGTGACTACGAAGATGAAAACATGTTCACGTACGACGCCGACGGAAACTTGACGCGTATCGATTGCGATGCCGCCATTGGTGATGCGTCGACCTCCACGACGTTTACCTACGATGCAGACGGAAACCTGACCAACAAGACGACCCACGCAGGCTACGGCGAGAGTGCGAGTACGTATGTCTACCAGGGCGGCAACCTGGTGTCCGACACCGAGACCGGTCCGGGCAATCCTCGCACGGTCGTCTATTCGTACGGATACGACAACGGCCGCGTGACATCCTTTACGACGGACTGCCAGGGTGACACCGTGGGCACGAGGTGGACGCTCACGCTCAACTACGAGTACGACAAGGACGGCAATATTACGCGTATCTCGCCCGTGACTTATGATACACACGGCAACGATTACGGTTCTCTGAGTTCATTTTCCACGGTTAATTACTCGTATAGTGGCGGCAAGCTCGACCGGATCGATTCCACGCGCGACGGGCATGCGGAGTTCTATTACGACGAGCACGGCAATCTGACGGCGGTCGATGAGTATGCCGATGGCGGTTCGGATTACGAGTTTGAGTTTGAGCACGAGATCGAGTACCAGCGGTACTTCTGCAATAAGAGCGAGAAGAATAAGCCGGAGGAGTGGATCCGCCTGGATTCGAAATACGACGTCTGCAACGGCAGCTGGGTCAACACCTCATCGTCTCGCAAAGAGCGCTTTGTGAGTCTGTATCAGCTCAATCCGCTGAAGGCGCAACTCGATCCGTTCCACAAGTAACGACCAGCCGCAAACCACCACGAAGGGGACAGGCGCCTTTGGGTGGTTTTTGCTGAAGGGCGGGTGTCTGCGACGGTTTGTCTCGATCTGTAACAGTAACTCGGCATAAATGGGCCTAGCTGTTACAGATCGAGACAAAGGGTCGGTGCCATTAGTAAACGTCTCGATCTGTAACATCTGGAGCCGATATTCGCGTCTAGATGTTACAGATTGAGGCAAATCGTCCGGGGGCGCGGTGAGGTTAGCCCATCAGGTCGATGACGTTAAAGCCGGCGTTGCTCTTGGCGATGACGTCGCGGCCGCCAAAGACGCAGGTGGGCGACGCGGCCGCGATGCGCGTCACATCGGCGCCGAGCGAGCGCAGCTCATCAGGCGTTGCGGCGAGCATCTGGGCGCGGCGCTCCTCACGTGCATGCGGATCGAGCCCGGCCAGGTAGGTCGTGTTGTGGCGCTTGGTGAGCGCATAGGGCTTCACCGGCGCATCTATGCTGCTCACGCAGCTCACGATAAAGCCCTCAAAGGCGGCCTCGTCAGGTTCAAAGCTGCCGAGCCATTCGCCTGCGCGCGCCACGCGCTCAATCGAGGGGTCGATTGCCGGGTCGCGGTAGGTGTAGAACGCCGCCTGACGCTCGCCGGCTGCGCGGAATCCGCAGCCGTACGCACCGCCCTTCACGCGGATCTCGTTCCACAGGTAGTCGTAGGAGAGCGCGTTGGCGGCAACCGCCCAGGCGCCCGTCACGTCGAGCCCCAAGCGACGCGGGTCGCACGCGCTTGCCGCAAAGCAGATGTCGCTGGGGATGACAAAAGCCTCGTGGCGGTCGCGCGGCGTCGGCACCACGAGCGCGTCGCGGCCGGCATCGGCGCCGTCGCCAGCATCCAACCCCAGGTCGCCCGCGGCGGCCCAGTACGCGTTAAAGTCCTCATCGCTGCCGGTAAAGCTCGCCAGGCAGCCGTCGGCCACAAAGATGCGGCCTGCCAGCTCGGCAAGCTTGGCACGCAGGCCGTCCAGGCGCTCGTCAAAGTGGTCGAGCAGATCGCGCAGGAACAGATAGAAATCCACGCCCGAAAGCTGTTCGCGCACCACGGCCGAAGGCGAGCTGTAGCTCATCGCACGACCGAGCGCCGCCGAGTGACCGTTGTTGATGAAGCCCTGCTCAAGCCCAATGCGAATCTGTGTGAGCACGTCGCGTACGCGGTCGGCATCGGCATCGAGCAATAGCGTGCTCGACCACACCTCGCGCGGCAGGCTTGCCAGCGCATCGATCTTCTCGGACAGGGCGCCGGCGCTCACCAGCAGGTAGGGGCGCACGCCGTCCACGTCGGGCTGGGTCATGACCTCGGTCGTAAAGCTCAAAAAGCCCAGCTTGCCGGCGAGCAAGTTGTCGAGCTCCTCGGCCGAGTGCTCGCTCGTGGGCAGCTGTTTGAGCAGGCGGCAGAGCAGCGTCACATAGGGCAGCTCCTCAAACGCGACGCAGCTCAGGTCGAAATACTGCATGGCGTAGGCCAAACGGTTGGTGGGGATGCCGTGGCGCAGACAGGGGATGGGCGCGGTCGTGTCCACGACCAGCGGCGGCTCGGGGCGCACCTCGCCAATGTCGGACACGCGTAGGCGCGGCAGCGTGGCCTTGGCCTCGGGTGTGTCCTCTGCCTCCTGCGCGGCACGCAGCGCGGCCGTGCGCTCGACCACATCGGCCAGCTCGGCATCGGTCATGGCGTCGCGCTTGGCTGCCAGCTCGGCGGCCTCGGCACCCTCCGAGCCCTCGGCGGCGTCCACCGGCACCAGCTCGACCAGCGCCATGTGGTCGTTTTCCAGCACCAGTTCGCGCAGCAGGTCCTCAAAGTAGCTGCCGTCCAGCTCGCCACGCAGCTCCTCGTACACCGGGCCGTACTTGAGTGCCAGCGTCGCGGCGTCGTCATCGTAGAGCCAGGTGCTCAGCGCGTCGCATGCAATGGCCACGCCGTCGGCGATACCGTAGTCGCGCTGGCGCAGATCGTATTCGTTGCTGCTGATGATAGCTTCCAGGCGCTCGCGCGGAACGCCGTGTTCGCACAGGTCGCGGCAGGCGTCCTGGAACACGCGACGCAGCTCGCGCGCCACGCCGGGCTGCGCGTTTTGCAGCATGATGAGCTCGTAGGGCTGCAGACTCTCTGCTGCGGTGTAGCTCACCACGTTGCCGCCCAGGCCGGCGGCCAGAATGGCCTTCTTAACCGGCGCTTCGTTGGAGCCCAGCAGCGCTTCGAACAGGATATCCGCCGCGATCGTGCGCTTGCGGTCGAGCGCGCTGCCCAGCACCAGGCCCAGGCCCACTAGGGCGTTCTCGGGCGTGGTGGCCATCTCGACGCGCTTGTACTCGCAGGTCACGGGCGCCTGCACGCCCAGCGGATTGGGCGCCAGCGTGGACGGGTCCTCGCCGGCGGCGACGGCTGCGTCCATGCGGCGGCTCGCGGCACTCGGCTGCGACAGATAGCGCTCGTCCAAAAAGGCCAGTGCGCGGTTCACGTCCAGGTCGCCGTAGAGCGTGATGTAGGAGTTGGAAGGGTTGTAGTGGCGCGCGTGCGTGTCCAGGAACTGCTCGTAGGTGAGCGCGGGAATCGCGCGCGGGTCGCCGCCGCTCTCGTGCGCATAGGCGGTGTCGGGATAGAGCGCGGCGTTGACGGCATCGTCCAGCACACTCATGGGGTCGGACAACGCGCCCTTCATCTCGTTGAACACCACGCCGTTATAGCGCAGCGTGCCCTCGCGCAGGCTCGCGAAGCTGCCGTCGCCCTCGCCCTCGGCGCCCTCTGGCAGGTCCAACTCGTAGTGCCAGCCCTCCTGCTCAAAAATGGTGGGTTTGGTGTAGATGGCCGGGTTGAACACAGCGTCCAGGTACACGTCCATTAGGTTGTACAGATCCTGCTCGTTGGTGGTGGCAACGGGGTAGATGGTCTTGTCGGGGTAGGTCATGGCGTTGAGGAACGTCTGCATGGAGCTCTTGATCAGGTCGACAAACGGCTCCTTGACGGGGAACTTAGCCGACCCGCACAGCACCGAGTGCTCAAGAATATGGAATACGCCGGTGGAATCGGCCGGCGGCGTCTTAAAGCCAATGGCAAAGGCCTTGTTCTCGTCGTCGCACGCCAGGTACAGCAGGCGAGCGCCCGAGGCGGTGTGGCGCAGCACGTAAGCGTCCGAGTCGAGCTCGGGCACGGTCTCGCGGCGCTCGACGGCAAAGCCGTGACAGGTGGTGCCGGGCACCAGCAGCGCGGAGGCAACGGCGCGCGGGTCGGTTGAGGTGGTGGGCATATGCAGTCTCCTTTGACGCCCCATCGGGGGCGAATCGAGTCGAATCCTCGAGAGTATACCCATATGGGGCCGCGACCCTGCGGCGAACTGAAGACGATGCCAACGGATTGGGTAAAGGCCCCGCGTGCCCGCCGCGCGAGCGTGGAAACTTGGACGCCTATCGAATGAGAGTGGTTTTTCGGACGGAATCAGCCTCAAAACGCCCAAAAGCCGTCCAAATATCCACCCTCATTTCCCGACCGTCCAAAATCCACGCTCATCCGCCGCCCGCACATCTCTCATCTCTCATTCGTCACGAATACGAGAGATAGCAGAAAGACGAGAGATAAATATGAGAGATAACTGAGCAGTAAAGAGACAGCAATCATGGTATTATCTCAATATCGATTGTTCTACCAGCAAAAACATGTTTATATGAAACAGATGGCAGACATCTTATCTTTTATCTCTCACTCATCTCTAATATGAGAGATAACAGAAAGATGAGAGATAATTACGAGAGATAACTGAGAGACGAAGGAAATCCATTCGCGGCATTCTTCGCAGAACCGAGCGAAAGGACGTGCAGATGAACGAAAACGAACTGACCGGTCTGCTCGAGTCTTTAAGGCGCATGGGCTCGGACGATCTTAACGTTGAGGTCAAGGAGAGCGCCACGACGCTTTCCCGCGACGTATGGGAAACGGTCAGCGCTTTCGCAAACACCGCCGGCGGCATCATCGTACTCGGAGTGAGCGAGCGCGCGGGTTTTGTCCCAGTTGCAAACTTTGAGACCGAGAAAGTGCTCAACCAATTCGTGGCGGGCATGGGTGATGCCGGCGGTCGCGGAAAGCTGGCCAATCCGCCCAAATACACCATTGAGCGCGTGGAGCTCCAGGGCACCGTGGTTCTGGTCATCACGATTGAGGAGCTCGACCCGTCGAGCAAGCCTTGCTATGTCATAGAGCGGGGCGCTCAAGGTGGCAGCTACAAACGCATCGATGACAAAGATGTCCCGCTTTCGTCGACCGAGGTGCTCGCATTGGCGTCATACGGTCGAGCGACTCCGAGCGATCGCGATGCGGTGCCCGGCACGTGTGTGGGCGATCTCGACGAGTCGCTGGTCGACCGCACGATAGAACGCGCCTATTCGTTGACGCCTCGAGCGATGCGTGGTGCGACGGACGAGAAGACAAAGATGGAGCGCCTGAATCTCCTCGACTTCCAGGGCAATGTTACCAAGGCTGGCCTCCTTGCCGCGGGCGTTTACCCTCAGCAGTTCTATCCCAAGCTCTTCATTGATGTGGCTGTCCACATGGGAACTCAAAAGGGAGCTGCGGGGCCACTAAGGTTTATGGACCGCACAGTCTGTGAGGGCACCCTGGGCGAGATGATTTCGGATGCTGTCGCGGCCGTCGCCAAGAATTTGCGGCGAACCTCGACCGTCCAAGGCGTCTCGCGTGTCGACTCGCTGGAGATTCCCGAGGAGGTTCTGCGCGAGGCAATCGCCAACGCCGTAATCCATCGAGAATACGGGGATCGGTTCTGTGGACAATCGATTGCCGTCGACGTCTTTGACGATCGTGTCGAGGTGACGAATCCTGGCGGCCTTTACGGGGGAAAGACTCGCGAGAACTTGTTTGACGGCAGCTCCCGATGCCGTAACGCGACGCTCGTGAAACTCATGTCGATTGTCCCGCTGCCGGATGGCGCAGGTTCGCCGGCTGAGGGCAATGGCTCGGGCATCCCGATGATGATCGATGCCATGCGCGCGCATGGCCTGGCCGAGCCCCTGTTCTGCCCGGGGTTCGATCGGTTCAAGGTCGTACTTTACCGTTCAAAGATCGAGCCGGTCGATCATGGCGGGGGCTTAATTGTGACGGCACTCAAACACTACGGCGAGCTGGGGACGCGTGAGCTGGCAGAACGTACGGGGCTTACAATTTCCCAGGTAAGGTCGCGCGTCAACGCGCTCATTGCTCAAGGCGAGCTTGAGCCCACGGCGCCGGCGACGAGCCGCAACCGCAAGTATCGACTGTCAGAGCGCGTGGAATAAATGCGCTAGTGGATGAGGCGACCCAATAATCGACCCTCAATTGGCGCCCACTAAGGTAAAGCGGTTGTTGCTCAGTCGACGGTGATGCTGAAGACTCGGCTTACGCCGGCATGGCCCCGAACCCGTCCATCAAGAACAGCCTAAGAACCAGCTTGATGACATATCCCGGTTTGACTTCAGCCGCGTCAAAGACGTGGCGCTCGGCGAGCTCGCTGCAGTATGCATAGATGTCGCGGATAAGGTCCGCGCCCGAAAGCGTAAACATGTAGCCTGCGTCCGAAAGCGCATTGGGCGCGGCGGGCAACTTGGCCATGTGGCAGAACGTTTGCAGGTCGGGTGCCATAACATTCTGGTAGTCGAGGTGGCCGCTGGCATCCTGTGCGGCAAGCTCCAATTGGCGCACAAAATCCAGCGCCGCCGCTAACACAAAGCTCGGCGTAGGCGCGTTGACGTCCTGATTGGTCGCCACGAGTCTGCCCGCCGCCTGCGTGACAAGCCAAGCGACCTCGCGCTGGCAACGCACGGCCTTGCGCGTAACCGGCTTGATGGACGAAGAAGAAACGCTCCCCTTAGGCGGATTCGAAGCAGCCATAAGACCCTCCCATGAACAATCCGGCCCAACAGGCCCGGATGAAACACGTGTTACATCAGTATACGGGGAAGTGGGGTGGAAAAACGGAGTCGACAGCGTGAACTGCCGGCTCCGGATTGCTTGCCTTAGAGGCCGTACACTTCGACCATAGCTTCGCCAATGCGATGGGGCACGCCGGTGACGAGTGCGTTGCCCATGCAGAAGGCCCGATGGCCGTCGGTCATGCCCGTATCGGTCCAACCTTTCGGGAATCCCTGAAGCTGATCGAGCTCGTCGGGAACAAGACGGCGGAAACGGCCATCGGGACATTCGATGACGTGCTTGAAGCGGCTCGCTCCCGTGCCGCCTTCTCCTGTGAGGATGGTGCGGCTCGGCTTGTCGGTGGCATCCGGGAAGCTCATGGCTCCCTCGGAATACGTGTACGTAAAGCCTGTCTTTTTGTTAGTGCGCTCTTCGCGCTTGCTGCCCTTAAGGTAGCGCCAGTCGGGAAGCTTTTCGTCGGAGATGTAGAACTGCTCCGGGACATCAGCCTCGTCGACAAGCACGTCGCCAAGCACGTGGCGCTCACCGTGATAGTCCTCGGCAAAGTCGCAGGTCAGAACATGACAGCCCTGCATGACGCCAGCATTTTTGAATTGAGAGGTCTTTTGGCCGACGCCAAAACGAGTTGAGTTCTCGTAGGGGTCGGGCAAAACGTCGAGCTCGGACATCTCGTCGGGATAGATGGCGGGGAAGGCTTTAGCCATGACGCCGTTGTGCATGCGATTAACGAGATCAACCTTGCCAGCGTCCTTTTCGCAGAAGATATAAACACGCTTGCGACGCTGGGGGAAACCGTATTCGGCAGAGTTGACCACGCGCCATTCGACCGTGTAGTCGAGGTCGGCAAGACAGCTTAGGATGATGGCGAAGTCGCGACCGCGTTGAGACGCGGGCGACTTGAGCAGGCGGTCGACGTTCTCAAAGAGACCGAACTTGGGCTTCTTCATTTCGAGGAAGTGATAGATGTCCCACCAAAGGACGCCCTTCTTGCCCTCGATGCCGTGTGCCTGATTGAGCGGACGCGCGACAGAGTAGTCTTGGCAGGGGAAACCGCCAACAACCATTTGGACATCGGGGATTTTGATTTCTTTCGCCTCGGCCTGCTCCAGGACCTTATTGATGTCTTCGTTGACGACGGAATCATTGCCGAAGCGATCCATGTAGCAACGGGCCGCGAACTGACGCGCCTTGGTTCCGGGCGGCTCCCACTGATTGGCCCAAATGGTGCGGAAGGGGCCGGCGGGCTTCATATAAAACTCGGGATGGCGAGGGTCGGCATAGCCTTCGAGACCCAAACGAAATCCACCGACGCCCGCAAAAAGCTCGGCAATATTAATCTCAGACACGTTTCTCCAATCGCTGCTGTGTCCGGTTATGGTGGTCACAACAATAACCGATCGAGGGGACAATCAAGACCTCAATTTTCTGGGCGTTAGTAGTTGCTCTGAACTACCATGAGGTTAGTTGCGAGTTTCGGAGGTATCCCGTGTCTAAGAAGCGCCTCGATTTCAAGCGCATGCTTGACGATACTGATTTTTCTGACCCCTCAAGCATCGAGCACTATGCTGCCAATCTCGATGGCATGACGTTCCGCGATATTCTCGAGCTCGGTATTGCGCCGGAAGGGGAGAGTGCGCCCAAGGACTTTGGCTCCAAGAAGTACAAAGGCGGTATGGGCACTCTTATCGAAGAACGTTACTTTGGCTACAAGGCCAATAGTGACGATCGCCCCGACTTTCCCGAGGCGGGCGTTGAGCTCAAGGCAACGTGTTTTGATGTGCTCAAGAACGGGCGGAAGTCTGCTGGCGAGCGCCTTGTCCTGACCATGATTCCTTATGACCGACCTGTTTCGCTCGACTACGACAGTTCTCACCTCAAGACCAAGCTCAGCAATATCCTGTTGATTTACTACGGCCGAGATCGTTCCATCGATAAATACGACCAACGCATTGAGCGTGCGGTCATGGTTCGTCTGCCCGAAGAGGACATGAAAATCATTCGCGCCGACTACGAGAAGATCATTTCCTATATTCAGGATGGCCGTGCGGACGAGCTTTCAGAAGGCATGACGACTTATCTGGGTGCTTGCACGAAGGGCGCAACTGAGGCCACAATGTGGGCGGACCAGTATTATGAATACTTCAATACCGATACGGGCGAGATTGAGCGCCATCGCGCAAAGCGTCGCGCCTTTTCCCTCAAGCGCTCGTATATGGACTATGTGCTCCATACTTATGTCCTCGGTGCTCCGCGAGTCGGGGAGAGCATTGTTCAGGACGATGGCAAGTCTATCGATTTCGAAAGTTACGTAACTGGACTTATCGAGCGCCATTACGGTGAGACCGATCGTCAAATTGCCGAACAGTATGGACTGGAGTACACGGGCAATAAGGCGCAGTGGACAACGCTCGTTTATCGTATGCTCGGAATCAAAAAAGATGCTGACGAGGACTTCGCCAAGGCGGGCATTCCCGTCCGACCTGTTCGAGTTAACCCCCGGGGGCAGATCGACCAGGCTCTGTCGTTCCCACCGTTTGAGTTCAAGCGTTTGATTGAAGAAGACTGGGAGACGTCGCCTCTTCATGCGTGCCTTGAGACCAATCGCTTTTTCTTCGTTGTGTTCCGTGAGGACCACGATGGCGTGCTGCGTCTCGATCGTTGTTTGTTCTGGGCAATGGGAGAAAACGAAATCGAAGGCCCAGCGAAAGCTTGTTGGGATGAGACGCGAAAGGTAATACGTGAGGGCGTTGAGTTCAATCCGTATCGGGATGCGAGCGGAAAGCTCAAAGTGACTAACAATCTGCCCGGTATGGCGGACAATCCAATTGTTCACGTTCGCCCGCATACGTCAAAAGCGGCTTACAAGTTTGCCGATGGAACAGAGATCGGTGACATCGCAAGGAATGCTTACGAACTGCCCGACGGGCGCTGGATGACGAAGCAATCGTTCTGGTTCAACAAGGGCTACCTGGAGCATATTCTGGGGCTGTAGCGTTTCGAGATTATTTAACAATCAACCCCTGCTCCTCGATACCTCGATGTTGCCCCTACAAATAAATCCCCTCACCAAGCTGCTTATGGAACTCGGCGTGATGGTCGCGTGCCCAGGTAAAGAGCGCCTGGTCAAAGTCGGTGCGCGTGGTCGGGACGCCAAAGACGCCGGCAACTTCGACGCGCACAAACTCCAGTGCCGGCAGCTTGTTGATGGCAGTGAGGGCAAACGGGGACGAGGGCTCCTCGAACAGATGGCGGCTGCCTTGCAGCGCGTCGCAACTGGTGCACGTGTTGCCGAGCGACGGGGCTTTGGAGGTTCGCGCGCCTACGGGCTTGTAGCCGCAGCGCTTATGAAGGTAGTCGCGGATCTCGCCCGGCACACAGCCAAGAGCGGGCACGATGGCGAGCGCGTTGGCGTTGGCCGTGTCGATGGCAATGTGCCCGGCTTCGTTGGGTGCGTGCACGATGGCGATGCTCTCGTCGTTATCGGTTCGATAGGGAATGCCGAAGGCCGCGACCGAGGTCTCTTTGTGACACTTCCAGCATTCGCGCTTGCCCAGTACTAGATATATATACGGCGCTGAGGGGTCGGATCGGTCAACACCGGGCAGCCATTCGGCAAAGGGCTCGGCGTTGACGCCGCTGGGTACATACCAGATCTTCTTGGTCCGGTCCCATTTGGCGCCCAGCGCCTTGGCTTCTTCTTTGTGCGAAAAGGGGACATCGAGCTCGGTGCGCATGGCGGCTCCTTGGTGCTGCAGGTGCAAGTGGCTCAAGGATACCGCAGGGCGCAGACATCGCGGCGTTTTGCTGAGAAGTTGCGGTGCGGACTGATTGGTTATGCCGATGGATAGATCGGCAAGTAGATGGTCGGCTTTTGGCCAGTTGGGCGGTTGGAGCAGCTTGCGGCGCAGTTTTGTGCCTGGCTATTGTTGATGTTGGGGCATTGAATTTGTTTGGCGGCTATTTGTCAGGTGAATTGATGTTACGTTGCGATGACGGTTGGAGCTGCCAGTGGATTTGGCGACATAAAACAAAACAGCTCAGAGGCGAAGCCTCTGAGCTGCGAACATTTGGTGGGCGTTAGAAGATTTGAACTTCTGACCTCTTCCGTGTCAGGGAAGCGCTCTCCCCCTGAGCTAAACGCCCGATCAAGGGTGCGCAAGTGCGCAAGGGATAATATAACGGAGCCTGAACTCGGTGGCAAGAACATTTTAAAAAATCGCTTACATTGTGGAATTCGGGGGCTTTGTCGTATCCATTTCAAAAGAGTCTGCTGCCGCGATTTGGCTGTCGACTAATACAGGGCCATTGCGGTATCGAGCTATGGAAAGACGCCTGCGGAATTGTCCTACCGATAAGCGGACAAGCCTCCGGCTGGTGCCTTCGCCGTGGTAAGGTAAGCCGAATTGTTTCCAGGCTGTTTCGGGGGAGTGGAATGAGCAAAGAGTGTGTCGAGCAGGTCGAAGGCACAGGGGCTTCGGTGCCGATGACCGATATATCGAACATTGATGTGCCCGAGGGCACCGACGAGCTCAGCCGCAGCACCCGTCGCGCCTGGCGCGACCGTCTCAACGACGCCCAGACGCGCAAGATGATCACGGGTGTTTTAGCCACGCTGGTGGGCGGTTCGTTTTGGGGTTTCTCGGGTACCAGCGCGAGTTTTTTGTTCGATACCTACCATGTCGATACGCTGTGGCTTATGAGCATACGGCAGATTCTCGCCGGCCTGCTCTTTATGACTGTGGTTGTCACGCGCGACCGCGCACGCCTGGTCAAGCTTTGGACGACGCCCGCCGATCGCAAACAGCTGCTGTTCTTTACCGCCTTTGGCCTGCTCTTTAACCAGTTTTGTTATCTTTCGGCCGTGCGCCTGACCAATGCCGGAACTGCGACGGTGCTCCAGTGCCTGCAACTGGTCATCATTATGGGCTACACCTGCGTGGTCGACCATCGCATGCCTCGCGTGCGTGAGGCCGTTGGCATTGGGTTGGCCCTGGGCGGCACCTTTTTAATCGCTACCGGCGGCGACCCGACCAGTCTGAGCATATCGCCGCTTGGCCTGGTTGCAGGCCTTATGTGTGCGGTCAGCGCGACCTGCATGGCGGTGATTCCCGCCAAGATTCTGCCCGAATACGGCAGCCCTATTGTTACGGGCTCGGCTATGCTCACGGCGGGTGTCGTTTCGAGTGTCTTTGTGCAGCCGTGGGCTCATATGCCGGCCCTCGATGCTGCCGGCGTCGAAGCGCTTGCGGTGTTTGTGATTGTGGGCTCTTTCCTGGCGTATATGCTCTATATGCAGGGCGTCAAGGATATTGGCTCCGTACGCGCGAGCCTCATCGGAACTGTGGAGCCGGTCTCGGCAACCATTACCAGCGCCGTTATGCTGGGCACGGTGTTTTTGCCGACCGACCTTATCGGCTTTGTCATGATCATCGTGATGATGTTCCTCACGGTGTAGCTAGCGCCGCTGCCAAGACGGAAAAGGTGTTGTGCCGCATTTTCGCCAATTGATGTCCGTGTCTGGAGTTTAGCTGTCGATGCTCAAAATGCCATAAACTAGTAACGTTATGGACTTTTTCATTGCGACTCAATTGCGAGGATTTCTTTATGGCTGGTAATCACTTTAAGGGCAGCGATAGCGGCCGCCCTGCAGTTCCGCCGCGTCCGAACGGGGCTGGTAAGGCCGGCACGCCGGGTGGCGCTGGACAGGGCGGTTCCGGTAAGCGCGTGTCCCCGGGCGAGACGGCGATGTTTACCGCTCTGTACGAGCAGTCTCAAAAGGCAAAAAAGACCGGCCATGCAAGAGGAAATGTCTTTGCGGGCGGTGCAACCTCTGCGTCGCAGCCGAGCGGGGCTCCTTCGGTACCTGCGAACAACGCAGGTGCTGCCAACGCCGCGAATGGCGCCGGCAACGTTAATGCCGGCAAGGCCGACAACAATACTCCCTCTGCCGGTGGCGCGGGGCTTACGGGTAACCTCGGCACGATTTACACCGGCGCCTCCGAGACAGGCACGTTCGCCCGCCTGGATGATAGCGGTGCCGAGTTTGCGGGCTCGGGTTCCAAGGAAGATTATTACGATTTTGGCTTGAACTACGGTAGCGATGCTTCGTCGAGTTCGACCTCTGACGGTCTGGTCCGTCATCGCCATCGCAAGGGCGAGCGCAAAAAGCGTCACACCGGCGCCATTATTGCCGCTGTAGTCGCGGTGCTTCTCGTTGCGCTTGGCGCAAGCGGCTTTATGCTGCTTAACTCGGCAAAGACCGTAAAGAGCGAAGCGAAGGAGGCTGTCGAGATCGTCGGTGGCCTTAAGGACAAGGTCACGTCGGGCGATTTTTCGACGCTGCCTGACGACGCGAAGAAGATCGATGAGCTCTGTAACAGCATGAAGGCGGAGACCTCGAGCCCGCTGTGGACGGCGGCTTCGTTTATCCCGGTGTATGGCAGCGATATCAATGCGGCCCGCACCATGATTGACGCCCTGTCCGATGTCTCGAGCAATGCGCTGGTTCCCATGGCCGATAACCTTTCGCAGGCTACGCCCGGCAAGCTGTTCCAGGACGGCATGATTAACGTGTCCGCGCTGCAGGCGGTCGCCGATTCGCTTTCCAGCAGCTCGAAGGTGTTCAAGAGCGCCAACGAGAAGGTCCAGGGCATTGGCAATACTCATATTTCCCAGGTGACCGAGCTGGTCGATAAGGCCAAGGACGGCTTTGCCACCCTCAACGGCGCGGTTGACGCGGCGGAGAAGGTCGCCCCCGTCCTTCCCCAGATGCTCGGCGCCAACGGCCAGACGCGCAACTACCTTATGTACGCCATGAACAACGTCGAGATTCGTGCCTGCGGCGGCTTTGGCGGTTCGCAGGGCCTGATTTCGGT
>CAUEQX010000031.1 GCA_959020035.1 uncultured Collinsella sp.
GGGCAGTACTGGGTGCGCCCCGTCGCGCAGCACCAGGACCACGAGCATGTCGGTGGCGCTGCCAATGTCGGCGAGCGAGCGTCCGGCAAACGGATGTCCAGCGCCCACCTTGAGCTTTACAAACGACATACCGTCCTCGTCGCGGTAGTCGTTAAAGGTGCGGCGTACGTCGCCGGTCGCATCGATCATATCGAGCTTCTTCGCCACCGCCGGCAGCAGCGAGCCCTGCACCACAATGCTCGACACGGCAATCACAAACACCAGGTCAAACAGGTCGTGACCGCCGGGAACACCGGCCACTACGGTAAAGAGGCTAAACACGACCGAAGCCGCGCCGCGCAGACCCGCCCAGCTTACGAGCGCGACCTGGCGAGGGTTCGTCCTAAACGGCGCCAGGAGCATGCCCACGGCGATGGGGCGGCTCACGAAGAGCATGAACGCCATGAGCGCCAGGCCCGGCAGCAGCATCTGTGGCAGGCGCGCGGGCGTCACGAGCAGGCCGAGCAAGAAGAAGATCGTCATCTCTGCCATCTCGGTGAGGGTGTCAAAGAAGTGCGCCATCTCGACTTTGCCGGTGATGTCGCTGGCACCCAGCACAATGCCGGCCAGGTATACAGCCAAAAAGCCGTTGCCGCCCAGGTAGCTCGGCAGCGCGTAGGCGACGATGGCCACGGCGAACAAAAAGATGGTCTGCGCGCCCTCGGCCGTTGCGTGCGCGCGTTCAATCAGGCGGCCCGCCGCCCAGCCGATGGCAAGGCCCACGCCCACGCCCAGGATAATCTGCTTGGCCAGCAGTGCGGGAATGTTGATGTCGCCGCCGGCCGCGAGTGTGGCGAGCACGGCGGTGAGCATGTAGGCGACGGGGTCGTTGGAGCCCGATTCGACCTCGAGCAGCGAGTCAGTCCCGCCCCTCAGTGACAGGCTGTGCTCGCGCAGCACGCTAAAGATGCTGGCCGCATCGGTGGATGCTACGACCGAGCCCAGCAGCAGACCGCCGATCCAGTCGAAACCCAGCACGAAATGCGCAAACGCACCCGTAATGCCAGCGGTGATGACGACGCCGAGCGTGCTCAGCAGCACCGCCGGCACAGCGACGGGTTTGGCACGGTCGATATTGGTGTTAAAGCCGCCGTAGAACATGATGAACAGCAGCGCCGTGCTGCAGACGGTTTCGGTGAGCGCATAGTCGCTAAAGTCGATATGCGCCGGGCCGTTGACGCCCAACAGCATGCCGAGCGCGATAAAGATGAGCAGGGTGGGGAAGGGGAGTTTTTTGCCGACGGGTTTGATGGTCAGGCACAAAATGATGACGAGGCCGATAAAGAGAAGGATCTGGTTCATAGATGGTGTCCGCTCCTGGGTGGTTGGCGTGGCACGGTCAGTTGCCTGCGGTTATTTGTACCCAAAGATGGTGGGTTTATGGGGTTGGATTGCGGGCGTGCGCGATATCGTCATAGACGGCTGCCGTCTTTGCCTCTGCTCGGAAACCCTTTCCAGCTTTATTGCAACGGAGTACAATGGGTAACGTTTAAGTTCAACTTGAAGTTTTAGTTGCGGCGCCTGGCTTCGGCCGCAATGCAAGGAGAGGCGTACCATGGCGATCTATGTGACATCTGATGCTCACGGGCACGTGCGTGCGCTTGACGAGGCCCTGTCTAAGATCTCGTTGACGTCCGACGACACGCTGTACGTGCTGGGCGACATGATCGATCGCGGGCCCGATCCGGTCGGTGTTATTAAGCTCGTGCGCTCGCTGCCCAACGCCCGCGTGCTCAAGGGCAATCACGAGCAGATCATGCTCGATGCCATCATTGGCCAGGATTCGCTCGATGCCGAGACCTGGGATATCAACGGTGGTTGGACGACGCGCGAGCAGCTCAACGACATGGAATTTGACGCATACGAGGAGCTCGTGCGATGGATGGCCGCGCTGCCGCTCTACGCGGTGGTCGAGACCGAGGAGCGCCCGTATCTACTGGTACATGCTGGAATCGAGATGAAGGCGGCGCACGCGTTTTTGCTTGAGCATGGCGTCGATTGTGCCGATGGCGTCGGAGCGGTGAGTGCCGATCGCGAGCTGCTGCAGCAGATGCTCGCAGTGCAGTCGTCCGATGACCTGCTGTGGATTCGTCACGGCTATTGGGATGTGCCGACCGGGCTGCTTTCTACCGAGGGTAAGGGCCCGGTCGTTGTGAGCGGTCACACGCCAACGGTGTCTCTCGGGCGTTATTGCGAGGTGGGCGGCCTGGCGGGACTCGACGAGGAGTCGGGGCGCGGACAGATCGTGCGCCTGGGCGGCGAGGATACCGCCGGCGTTCCCGATCGTATCGACATCGACTGCGCCGCCGCTACCGGCTCCGAGTTCGGCCGCGTGGGCATCCTGCGTCTGGATGATGGTGCGGAGTTCTATGCGAACATTCTGCCCGGCGAATAATCGGTGCAAAGGGTAGCTAATTTGGGGCGGGGTTTTGACTATTTTTGCCCTTCTGCCCGCTAATTGATTTTTCTGGGACGGGGATTACATAATCATTTGGCTGCCCGCTAGCTAAGTGAGTAGACTTTTTTGGAAATGCCGAGCACCCAACATGCTTGCTTCAACAAAACTGCAGGTCACAGACTTGTGCTTTGTCGGTGCGGTCGGGGATTCGGTAAAAGTCTACTCACTTAGTTTTGCGTGATGCATATTGTCCGCAACGAGACCGCAGCCGGGGTGATTCCATCGCAAATTCCGGTGACCGGGGCAGCTAATTAGGCGCCGTACGGATTCCGGTCCCTCTCTATGCGTTGGCGGATGTGGGCGTACTCGATAATCAACAGTACCAGCAGTAGGGCCATAATGGCCAGGTAGCTCACGACGGCGCCCATCAGGCCGAGCAGATTGATCAGAATCACCGGGAGCACCACGCTCACGGCAAAGCAGATCAGGTAGATCTTGGTGACGTCTCCAGCGTGGCGCAGCACCGTGATGATGGCGTAGATAAAGTCGATGGCCGCGGTGACGCCGCCGGCGACGACCATCAGCAGCGCCAGCGTACGGTAGCGTTCAAAGCTCAGACCGTATATAAAGCTCATGAGGGGAATACCGGGACCTGCCATAAATGCGGCGCACACGCCGGTGATGACCACGATCAGCGCCATAACGGCAACAATAATCAGGTCAAAGCGACGACGCTTGCGAGGATTAGCCCAAATGCTCGACAAGCGCAGGAGCTGCGGTTTATAGACAAATCCAATGCTCAACAGAATAGCCTGAGCTGGAAAAAACAGGGCATTAAAGTACAACTGGTATTTGTAGGCCAGTGTTCCTTCCATCACAAACTTGGGCATGCTCTCGATAAGATTGAACAGGAATAGCGCGCCAAAGAGTGGGACGCACTGGACAAACAGGTGGCCGACCTCGCGCAGGCTTACGCGGCGCGATTTTTCGGTCTCGAGCAGGGCGAGCGGCGCGGTGACCAGCACGAGCGAGGCGATCGCGGCGATGCCCATGGCAATGGCCGCGATGGGCATGCTACGCGTGAAGAACAGCGCCACGCTGAAGACCGCGATGACGCCGACGGAGCGTAGCGTTTGACTCATTCCAGCCAAGTAGAGCTTGTCGGCCTGCTGCAGGCGGCCTTCGTACACGTCGGCGACGCCGTCGATGACCTTATACAGGTAGACGCCCAGGCCGATCGTCGCCATCTGCGCGTCATAGCCGCGGGCGCTGCTATACATGAGGCCGCAGCCTAGGGCGAGCGCTCCGCAGATCCAACGATTGAGCTGGTAGGAGGCGAAGGACGTCTTTTCGTCGATGTCCGAGACCTGGAAATTGCGCACGCCGTAGTTGCATGCGATCATGATGAGCGTGCCGGTGACAAAGGCGATGGAGAACTTGCCGGCTTCTTCGGCGCCCACGAGCTGTGTGGACACGATGGTGAGCAGCGGAAACGCCAAGCCCCACACGGCGGTGCCGAGAGCGTTCCAAAGGTAATCGCGGCGGGTGGCGTGCTCCTCGTATTCCGCTTCCTGCATGGAGAAGCCGCCGCCGTAGACGGCACCGAGCAGACGGTTCCACCAAGCGTTGACCATGCGGCGGACGGGGCCGGGCTTGCGATCGCGTTCGCGCCGGCGACGTGTGGCTTGGCTGCTATCGGGCCCGCCGGCGTTGCGCTGACTTAGCTCTTGGATGCGTGCGAGTTCCTCGGCAGTGTGCGAGGCAGGGAAGAGGCCGTTCTCGATGCGGCCGCCCTGGGCCTTCGCGGCGCCGTCTCTCGATGCAGCGGGGTTGGAGACGCCGTTGCGGCGGGCGATGGCGCGGCGAATGCTATCGAGGGGCGTGATGCTCAAAGCGGAGTCCTTTCTATTGCTGCGCTTTAGTATCGACGCGACGGTGTTCGTTCGTGTTTTTGAACGGATTGTTCAATAATTTCGGCGGGCGGCTGTAATTTGTCGGTAAACGTGCGGTATCCTGTTGAAGTTTTGTGACACCCCCGATGCCGCCCACGCGGTACCAAGGAGCTTCTACCTATGGACGTCGCCGCATTCTTACTGGCTCTTGTGCCGATTATTTGGCTGGTCGTGATGCTGCTGTGCTTTAAATGGCCAGCTTGGAAGGCCGCTATCGGATCGTTTGTCCTTTCGTGCTTGCTCGCCTTCGCATGGTGGCACCTGCCGGCAGCGCAGATCGCGACCGCCTCGCTCGAAGGCTTTTTGATGGCCCTGTGGCCCATCGTCCTGGTGATCATCGCCGCGGTATTCACGTATAACCTGTGCGTTCGCACTGGCGCCATGGACGTGATCGGCAGCATGATCACCTCCATCAGCAGCGACCGCCGTCTGCTGGCGCTGCTCGTGGCTTGGTGCTTCGGTGGCTTTATGGAGGGCATGGCTGGCTTCGGTACCGCTGTCGCCATTCCCGCCGGCATGCTCGCGGGCCTGGGCTTTGAGGCCGTGCCTGCCGTGCTCATCTGCCTGCTGGCCAACGGCGTGCCCACGCCCTACGGCTCCATCGGCATCCCCACGGTGTCCGTTGCCGACCTGGTGGGTTTGGATTCCCTTCACCTAGCGACCGTTCAGCTGGTGCAGCTCGCACCGTTCTTTGTGGTGATGCCGCTATTTATTGTGCTGGTTGCGGGCCGTGTTGCCGATGACCAGGGCAATGCCGCGAGTGTGGGCGAGCGTCTGCACGGTGTTGCCGGCGTGGCGTTGCTCTCCGGCGTGTCGTTTGTCGGCGCGGCTCTGGTCGTTGCCATGTTTGTGGGCCCCGAGCTGGCCGTGGTCGTAGGATCCATCGTTTCGCTCGCGCTGACAGCTGCACTTGCCATGCGTGCCGAGAAGTCGGGGCATCTGGACGCACGCTTTCACATGAATATCGAGGCGGGGGAGAAGCTCACCGTTAAGTCGGCGCTTTCGGCCTGGTCGTGCTTCATCCTGATCTTTGTGTTGCTGCTGGGCACGTCTAATCTGGTGCCCGCCGTGCATGCCGCGCTCGCGCCGTTTGCGAGCCATGTGCAGGTGTATTGCGGTGAGAATCCCGGTATGCTTACGTTTTCGTGGATCAACACGCCAGGCGTCTGGATTTTCCTGGCGGCGTTTGTCGGCGGTGCCATTCAGGGCGCTTCGCCGCGCATGATGGGCGAGGTGCTGGCCGCGACTGTGAAGCAGATGACGCCGACGGTGATCACGATGCTTTCGGTACTGGGCTGCGCCAAGGTGATGGGCTATGCCGGCATGATTTCGTCGATCAGTGCGTTTTGCATTGCGGTCGCCGGCGGTCTCTACCCGATTCTGGCTCCGTGGATCGGCGCAGTCGGTGCGTTCGTGACCGGCTCGGGCACGTCCTCGGGCATGCTGTTTGGCCCCATTCAGAGCCAGGCCGCCACTGCGCTGGGTGTGAGCGACTACTGGATGGTCGCATTGAACGCCCTGGGCGTCGCCGCTGGTAAGATGATCTCGCCGCAGACCCTCGCCATTGGTCTTGCCGCCGTGCACGTGCGCGGTAAGGATGCCGAACTCCTGGGCGCGGTGCTGCCCTACGCTGCCGGCATGCTGGTCCTGATGAGCGCCATAGCCATGCTCGGCCAAGGCCTGCCGCTGTAGTCGGCACTTAGGGACGTTCCTTATGTGCCGGCACTTTGGGAACGTCCCTAAGTGCCGGCATCCGGGGACACTCCTTGAATGTTGCCTGTTCAAGAGTGTCCCCAATGACTAGTCGTTTAAGAGCGTCCCCAATGACTAGGCCGCTTGCCTGCGATTTTTGACCGTTGGGCGGGCGCTTCGCCGTTGCCGCAAAAACGTTTTTGCATATCGGGTACAACGGGCTTTACGTGAGTAAAGTGCGCGCCGCGTCCACGTGACGTGCTTTTAAAGGAGGCCCCATGCCTGGTGTTACCCCTGCAGAAGTTCTGTCCAACTTTGGCATTACGCTGGTCGAAGACCCCGCCGAGAATCAGCCCCGTCTGCTGGTTGACCTGCCGGCAGCCGAGCTTGTCGAGCATGCCATCCGCCGCAACGAAGGCCGCATGGCCTCCAACGGCGCACTCGTGATCGAGACGGGGGAGCGTACCGGACGTTCGCCCAACGACCGCTTTATCGTTGACACGCCCGATGTTCACGACAAGAATGCCTGGGGCGCCGTCAACCGACCGCTTTCGATCGAGAGCTACGAGACCGTCAAGGCCGGTATCGTCGACTATCTCAACGAGCGCGATGTGTTCGTCACCCGCGGCATGGCTGGCGCCGACCGCAACCACACGCGTCGCCTGCTCGTCGCCTGCGAGCGTGCCAGCCAGGCGCTCTTCATTAAGCAAATGCTCGTCCGTCCGCTCGCTCGCGAAATTGCGCGCACCGGTGAGCCGGACTTCTGCGTCCTTGCCGCACCCGGTTATCAGTGCGACCCCGCCATCAAGGGCCTCAATTCCAGCGCCGCCGTGGTCATCAACTTCCAGGAGCGCGTGATTCTGGTCGCGGGCACCGGCTACTCCGGCGAGATCAAAAAGTCCATCTTCAGCGTCATGAATTACCTGCTACCCGTCGAGGACGATGTACTGCCCATGCATTGCTCGGCCAGCATGGATCCCGTCACGCACGAGACGGCCGTGTTCTTTGGCCTTTCGGGCACGGGCAAGACCACGCTTTCGGCCAACCCCACGCGTCTGCTGATCGGCGACGACGAGCACGGCTGGTCCGACATGGGCATCTTTAACGTCGAGGGCGGCTGCTACGCCAAGTGCGAGGGCCTGGACGCGTTCCACGAGCCCGAGATCTTCAACGCCGTTCGCTTTGGAGCCATCTGCGAAAACGTGGTGCTCGATGAGAACCGCAAGCCCAACTATGATGACGTCTCGATCACGCACAATACACGCGTGGCCTACCCCGTCGAGCATATCCCCAACGCGTGGACCAAGGGCATGGGCACCACCCCGAGCGTCGTGCTGTTTTTGACCTGCGATGCCTTTGGCGTGCTGCCGCCTATCTCGCGCCTGACGGCCGATGCCGCCATGTATCACTTTGTGACGGGCTTCACCGCCAAGATCCCCGGCACCGAGGTCGGCGTCACTGAGCCCACTCCCACGTTCTCCTCGCTGTTTGGCGAGCCGTTTATGCCGCTCGACCCCATGGTCTATGCCAAGATGCTCGGCGAGCGCATCGCCGACGGCCGCACGCGCGTCTACCTGGTCAACACCGGATGGATCGGTGGCGGCTACGGCGTGGGCCATCGCATCGAGCTTGCCTACACGCGCGCCCTGGTCGCGCGCGCCCTCGATGGCACCATCGAGGAGAGCGAGTTCGTGCATGACGACATCTTTAATGTCGACATTCCCACGACGTGCCACGGCGTGCCCGACGGCATCCTGGTGCCGCGCCAGTACTGGCAGAGCACCGCGCGCTACGACGAGGCAGCGCACAACCTGGCGGTTATGTTCGAGGAGAACTTCGAAAAGAAGTATTCGCACCTGCCCGAGTCCGTCAAGGCCGCCGGTCCGCACGCCCAGGTGCCCGCTGAGGCCCGTCATCGCGGCCGCGGCTTGCTGGGACTCCGCCACTAGCTTCGCCGTGAGTCCATATCCACCACAAAGGGGACAGGCACCTTTGTGGTGGTTTTGCTCGCGTGGATGACTCGGGTTACAATACGCCTGACATATCGTCCCCTTCTCCGGATGGGGACAGCGTAAGCGCTCTTGTGGCGGCACCGTAGGACTTTGAAGGTGGCCGTTGTAAGGGCGCTTTTTGTTTAGGCGCTCGCGTGGGGCGAATCGTGAAGGGAGCACGTATGAAGGGCTTTATTGCCGAGGATTCATTCTGGGAGCTGTTTCCGCAGGCAGCGGTCGGCGTTGTGGTCGTGGAGGGCATGAAGCCCGCGGCTCAGATTCCTCAAGAGGACGTGGACGCGATTGCGGCGCTGCTCGATCGCGCCAACATCGATGCGGAACGCCACCTGACAAGCGATACCATCAGCGAGAATGCGCCGGTTAAGGCTTGGCGTGACGCGTACCGGCTGTTCAAGACCAAGAAGGGCGTGCGTTGCTCAGTTGAGAACCTGCTCAAGCGCGTGCTCAAAGGCAAGCCGGTCGGCCACATCACGCCGGCGGTGGACATCTATAACACGGTGTCGCTGTCCTGCGCGCTGCCCGTTGGCGGCGAGGACCTACATGCGATTGAGGGAGATCTTCGCTTGAAGGTGACCGACGGTGGCGATGCGTTCTTGCCACTTGGCGAGGAAGCGGATGACCCGACGCTGCCCGGCGAGCTCGCCTACATTGACGATGCGGGCGCCGTGTGCCGTTGCTGGAACTGGCGCGATGGCGTTCGCACGGCGCTGTCCGACGATTCGGCCGACGCGTTCCTGGCGATTGAGTGCGTAGAGCCCGAGCGCATGGGGGACTGCCAAGCCGCCATCGACCGTCTTGCCGATCTGCTCGAGCGGTATTTGGGTGCCACCGTTCTGGTTAAGACGCTTGTGACTCGCGATAACCCACGTGTGGAACTGTAACTTGGCCCAAACCACCACACATACCACCACAAAGGTACCTGTCCTTTGTGGTGGTTTTTATGTTGATGGGTTAACAAATGAGGCACGCAGGGCTGGCGGCCGCTGGGTACGGTTAAGATGTTTACCCGTTAGCATTATGCAAGCGAAAGGCGGTCGTCTCCCATGCAGCAGAGCGACGAGACACGTTTCGAGGATTTTGTCGGACTGATCAGCGGACTCTACAAAGAGATCCAGCGTATTAAGACATCTGAGGGCGCAAGGCTGGGCCTTAAGGGCTCCGATATCATGTGCCTGTACTATCTTGAGCGCAGCAAGGACGGCCTGACTGGCGCCGATCTCGCCCGCATGGCTGGCGTGACCCGCGCTGCCGTCTCGCGCACGCTGGCGCATCTGGAGGAGGGCGGCTACGTCGAGGTCGACGATTCGGGCGATGCCGCCGTTAAGTATCGCGCCCCGGTGCGCCTGACCACGTTGGGCGGCGAGAGCATGAACGAGGCCGATCGCATTATTCGCGAAGTGCTCGACACCACCGGCAAGACCATGGGTGTGGAGCAGCGTGAGCAAATGTATGCGTCGCTGCGTACGATTCTCGACACCTTGCGCGAGCTGTAGGGCCGCCTAGACATTTGCTTCCCATTAACAACTGCATCGTCCCGTTTGAGCGCGTATACCGTGCCGGGGCCTTGCTGTCAAAATTCCCTGCGCGGGACCTGCGCAAGAAAGGATTTGTTATGTCCATTCGTATTATTACCGATTCCGCAAGCGATATGTCGCCGGCGGAGCACCCCGCTCTGCGTGTTTTGCCGCTGTCCGTCACCTTTGGCACCGATGTGTATATGGATGGCGTCGACATCGATCATCAACGCTTTTACGAGATGCTCGTGGAGCGCGATGAGCTGCCCAAGACCGGCCAGGTCAACCCGTACGCGTTTTCGCAGGCGATTGCCGAGGCACGTGAGGCCGGCGACGAGGCAGTGATTATTACCGTGGGCGCCAAGCTTTCGGGCACCAATCAGAGTGCCCGTACCGCACTTGCCGAGGCGCCGGGCGGCGACGTGTTCGTGGTGGACAGCAATAACGTCACCCTGGGCGAGCGTGTCCTGGTCGAGTATGCGTTGCGCTTGGTGGACGAGGGCCGTAGTGCGGCCCAGATCGCGGCGGCCGTCGAGGCAGTCCGTGACCGCGTGGTGGTTATCGGTCTGCTCGAGACGCTGGAGTACTTGGTGCGCGGCGGTCGCCTGTCTGCTGCGGCCGGCGCTGTGGGCACGTTGCTCAACGTAAAGCCCGTTGTGGCCGCCGAGGACGGCCTGATCGTGCAGCTGGGCAAGGCGCGCGGTTCCAAGAACGGTCGTAACCTGCTCAACCAGAAGGTAGAAAAGGCGGGCGGCGTCGACTTTTCCATGCCGCTGGCGCTGGGCTATACAGGCCTTTCGGACGCCGTGCTCAAGAAATATATCGAGGACAGCGCGGCACTGTGGGCCGGTCACACCGAGGGCGAGCTGTCCATCCACACCATTGGCGCCACCATTGGCACCCACGTGGGCCCCGGCGCCGTAGCCGTAGCCTTCTTCCGCCCCGCCAACTAGCTTTCCGGTCAAAACCACCACAAAGGGGACAGGCACCTTTGTGGTGGTTTATGCTTTTCCGGGTGGAAGGGAGCGAGCAATGGCGTCTGAGGGCTTTTTTGAACGGGTGTACGAGGTGGTCGAGCAGATCCCCGAGGGGATGGTCGCCACGTATGGCCAGGTGGCGCTGCTTGCCGGTCGTCCACGAAGTGCGCGGTACGTGGGGTATGCCCTGCATAGTAATCCGCGCCCCGGCGAGATTCCCTGTCACCGCGTGGTGTTTGCCGACGGGCACATATGCGAGGGCTTCGCTTTTGGCGGTCCCGATGCTCAACGTGAGCTTTTGCTAGGGGAAGGTGTGGCGTTTAAGGACGACATGCACGTCGACTTGGCCGCCTGTCGCTGGCCTGCCGGGCTCTAGCGGTTCTGCCGTGGCGAAAACCACCACAAAGGCGCCTGTCCCCTTTGTGGTGGTTTTACACTGTAGGTTTACCAGAGCTAACTTATGGAGAAGGTGTGGCGGCGTACTTTGCCGTCAGAAAGTAAACCACGGTGAACTATATTGGTTTCAGCAACGGAGCAGGCAATAGGCGATGAAAAAGCCTGCCCTGTTGAGTTTGATTCGCATTCCTCCCCTCTGTGCGATTCAACGGTGTACTTCGGGAACAGGCCCGCTGGCAACTAACTGCCGGCGGGCCTGTTCCTGTTTGTCGGGGGAGTGCGATGGGCGGAGCCGAAGCGGTCCGGCTCCAAAAAAAGGCGGACGCCGTAGCGCCCGCCCTATAGCAATCGAAAGCTCAAGCCAGCAGATCGGTCTAGTACACCATGCCCATGGCATCCTGAACCTCTGCCAGGGTCTGCTCGGCGATCTCGTTAGCACGACGGTTGCCCTCGTGTAGGACGTCCTTCACATAGTCCAGATCGTTCTCGTAGCGCTGGCGACGCTCGCGGATCGGTGCGAAGTACTCGTTGACGGCCTCGGTCACGTACTTCTTGAGCTGGCCGGAGCCGCCCATGCCGATCTCCTCGGCAATTTCGACCTCGGAGCGACCGGTGCAGATGGCGGCCGTCGAAAGCAAACCGGACACGCCGGGGCGGTTCTCGGGATCGAACGTGATCATGCGCTCAGAGTCGGTCTGGCTCTTCTTGATGCGCTTAGCCGTCTCCTCAGCGGTCATCGAAATATTGATGGCGTTGCCGTAGCTCTTGCTCATCTTGCGACCGTCAAGGCCGGGCAGCAGCGGGGTCTCGGACAGCAGCGCGTCGACCTCGGGGAATACCTTGCCGTAGCGGTTGTTAAAGCGGCGTGCGATGGTGCGGGTGAGCTCGATGTGCGGCAGCTGGTCGCGACCGACGGGCACCACATTGCCCTTGCAGAACAGGATGTCGCAGGCCTGGTGCACCGGGTAGGTGAGCAGAAGGCCGGTGAGCTCGTGGCCCGAGGCCTCCATCTCGGCCTTGACCGTGGGGTTGCGCGCTAGCTCGGCCTCGGACACCAGCGACAGGAACGGCAGCATGAGCTGGTTTGCGGCGGGCACGGCGGAGTGCGCGTAGATCATGGTCTTGTCGGGGTCGATACCGCAGGCAAGGTAGTCCATGACCATGTTGTACACGTTGTCCTGGATATGCTCGGTGGTGTCGCGGTCGGTGATGACCTGGTAGTCGGCGATGAGCACGTTGGTCTTGGCGCCCATGTTCTGCAGTTCAACACGGCCCTTGAGGGTACCGAAGCAGTGGCCCAGGTGCAGACGGCCGGTGGGGCGATCACCGGTGAGCATGGTGAACTTCTCGGGCGTATTGGCCAGGCCCTCGCGAATGGCGTTGCTCTTTTGCAGCGCGACTTCGTAGCTGTTCTCGTTTGGCATGATTGCTCCTAACGTATGTTCATGGGTCAAGATGATAACGCGTTTATTAGAGGGGCGGTGCGTAAGTAGGCGAGGGGCGGGAGAGGGACGCGCGTGCTGCGGCATGTGCGATGGGTGCGGCGCGGCCGCGCTTGGCTAACGGTGCCTTGGCGCATCCTCGGCAGCTTGCCCTAGAGCTTGTGGTGGCGCTCTTCTTTGCGCTCCTCGGCTGCCTGCTCCTCCTGCTTAAAAGCGGGGTCGTCGGGGGTGACCAGTTCGTCCTCGTGCGTGCGCTTGTTGTAATGGTGGCGTAGTACGGGTTCAAACAGGTGCAGGTGCTTGGCGAAGGCCGCCGAGCCAATGGCGAGCACGGTAAAGATGAGCACACGCATGGGCACTTCGACCTGGTTAATCGCGGCGGCGCCGGCCGAAAGCATGATGCACCAGGCATAGATGAGCAGCACGGCCTGTTTTTGGTTGTAGCCTTCTTGGATCAGGCGGTGGTGGATGTGGCCCTTGTCGGCCTGCCCGATACTAATGTGGGCGCGCTTGCGGCGCACGATGGCGCTGAACGTGTCGATGATGGGCACGCCGGCAACGATGAGCGGAATGATAAGCGAGGTGAGTGCGGCGGTGCGGCTCACGTTGAGCAGCGAGATGGAGCCCAGCGCAAAGCCCAGAAGCAGCGACCCCGAGTCGCCCAAGAAGATGCTTGCGGGGTTGAAGTTGTAGCGCAAAAAGGCCAGACAGGCGCCAAAGAGCGCAATGGAGAGCGCGGCGGCGTCGATGCGGCCCGAGAGAACGGCCATCGAAAACATGGTGAACGACGCGATGCCGCAGATGCCCGTGGCCAAGCCGTCGAGGCCGTCGATGAGGTTAATGATGTTAGTGAATGCCACCAGATAGATCACGGTAATGGGGTAGGCGAGCCATCCGAGCATGATCTCGCCGGGAGCAAACGGGTTGACGATGACGCCGATTTTTAGGCCGCCCATGCAGGCGATAAGCGCGGCGAGGACCTGTCCGGCCAGCTTTTGCTTGGGCGTGAGCTGGAAGACGTCGTCGATAGCGCCGGTCGCAAAGATGACGGTAAAGGAGAGCGCCAGCATGGGATAGCTAATGTGAAGGCGCGGGTGCGGTACCAGGACGGGTGGCCAGCCTAGGTACCAGGTGCCTAGGATTTGCACAATGCAGGCAACGACCAGGCCCAAAAACACCGCCGTTCCGCCCAAACGCGGGATGGGCTTGGTGTTGATGCGGCGCTTAGAAGGATAGTCGACGGCATCGAGCTTAATTGCCAAGCGCTTGACCAGGGGCACCGCGAGGAAGGTCGTGATAAAAGCCGCCGCTGCCACGCATAGGTACGGTATGTAGCTCGGGGATGAAGCCATGAATCTAAAAACCGCCAAGCGTCGAAGGAAAAGGTCAGAAGAACGCCATGCGCAAAGGGCATAGCCGAACCATAATACTCGACCAAGGGGGGTGCATGTAATTGCACGCAGCGATAATCACGCGCTTACCAGATATTGGGATGTTGTCGATGGCTTGTCGGGATGCCGGCGGGGATCCATATGGACTGTATGGTGATTTTCGGCAAAAGAAAACCACCCCCCACGTTACGAAAATGAACCCACCTAAAACAGGTGGGTGCCCTCATCGACTGTTCCAGCGTCCTTAACAACGAAGGATACCTGTACTAGGTACGACTGTGTGGGCTCCCTAAATAAACGCGACGGTTCACCCAGTTGCTCCGCGGGGGGCGGAATACCTACATCATAAAGCGGCACTTTATCGATTCCAGTCTTGACATTACAAAAATCGTGTCGGACGATTACGGCGCCTTAGGGACGGAGCCGTCTACGCGGTCTGGCCCTTTACGTTTGAGCTGCTGAATCGTTGTTTTGGAGCATGTTTTTATGCCGACGTCGTTGACCGAACTTTTTTCGCCCGCCTGCCATTTGTGTCCGCGCCGTTGCGGTGTGGCGCGCGATGAAGGCGCGCGCGGCGTATGCGGTGCTAACGACACGCTCAGGGTGGCCCGCGCGGCGCTTCATATGTGGGAGGAGCCGCCTATCTCGGGCGAGGCCGGTTCGGGCACGATCTTCTTTAGCGGTTGCTCGCTTAAATGTATCTACTGCCAGAACCACGAGATCTCGACCGGCAATTTTGGCCTTGAGATTTCGCCTGAGCGCCTGGTCGAGATTATGCTGGAACTGCAGGACCAGGGTGCCAACAACATCAATTTGGTGACGGCGACGCACTATGCGCACCTGTTGCCTGCCGCGATTGCCGCGGCACGGATGCGCGGGCTGGTCATCCCGATCGTCTACAACACGAGTGGTTACGAGCGTGCGAGTGCCGTGGCGGCGCTGGGCGACCTGGTCGATGTGTGGCTCACCGACTTTAAATATGCCAATGCCGGGCTTGCGCAGTCGCTTTCTCATATTAAGGACTACCCGCGCGTGGCCGTGTCGGGTCTGGCCCAGATGGCGCGCGAGATCGAGCGCCGCGGGGGAGAGTTGGTGGATGAGGGCGGGCTCATGAAGCGCGGCATCATCGTGCGCCACCTGGTGCTTCCGGGGCATGCGGACGATTCGTGTCGCGTACTGGACCTAGTGTGGCAGACGGTGGGCGACGTGCCGATCTCGGTCATGAACCAATACACGCCCAATGTGCTCATGCGAGAGCAGGGCGGCGATCTGGCGCGCGCCGTGACGCGCGAGGAGTACGAGCGGGTGCTCGACCATGCCGACGACCTGGGCTTTA
>CAUEQX010000032.1 GCA_959020035.1 uncultured Collinsella sp.
CGATTCTAGGCGATGGCCCTCCCTTGCTTCTTACACCACGACTCTGCGCGCTACCTTTCGCTACCTTTGTTGATGCTTTTGCACGACAATTGGGCCTTGGCGATGCCCGTATATGGCTGGTTTCTCGCCGCATGCTATCCAGATGGGACGAGTCATGAGGACTATCTACCTTTTGAAAGACTTTTGACACCAAAATCTTATCCCGCGATGCTGAATACTCGCAAAAATGCACGCTCCGGAGGGTACTACCCTGTTACGGCTAGAAATCCATGCGCCATTTTATGCAATTAGTTGACGTATTTATACAAGATGACTTACGCGCGCATGCCATCGGGGTGAACGTTCGTCTCGGCATTGCGTTGACCGTCCTGCCCATAGTGTCTTTTACAGGCGGCTGCGGTTCCGTTTGGGATCGCGGCCGTTTTGTTATGGGGCAAATATGAACGTTGTGTTAATGAGTCGGTGGACGGTGGAGTTTTTCGGTGAGCGGCGTATCCTTCCAACGGTTTATCTAGTGTGTCAGTTGAAAGGAAGAGGGCGCTCGTCATTGTTTGAATGTGAACTGCCGTTTGACCACAAGACGTTGCATCTGGAGCTCGAGGATAAGAACTTCGCGGGTGTGATGGAAGGTCATCAAAACGAGTTTAAGACCACGAAATCGCAGGAAGAACTGGTAGAGGAGTCGCTTGCCAACCCTTATGGCTCACCTTCGCTCGAGGAGCTTTGTGCTGGCAAGAAGGATATTGTCATCATTAGCTCCGACCATACGCGCCCCGTTCCCTCGCGTGTGACGATGCCTATTCTGCTGCATCACATCCACTCCGCTGCGCCTGAGGCGCGCGTTCGCATTCTGGTTGCTACAGGTATGCATCGTCCGTCGACGCACGAGGAGCTCGTCAACAAGTACGGCGAGGAGATCGTTGCCAACGAGGAAATCGTTATGCACGTCGCGACTGACGACAGCATGATGAAAAAGATCGGCACCCTGCCTTCTGGTGGCGAGTGCATCATCAATAAGATTGCCGTCGATTGCGATCTGCTGCTTGCCGAGGGCTTTATTGAGCCGCACTTCTTTGCTGGTTTCTCCGGCAGCCGCAAGTCCGTCCTGCCTGGCATCGCCAGCTACAAGACCATCATGTACAACCACAACGGCCAGTTTGTGAACGATTCTCATTCGCGTGCAGGCAACCTTTGCCACAATCACGTGAGCGAGGACATGTTTGCCGCTGCCGAGATGGCTCACCTTGCCTTTGTGCTCAATGTGGTGCTCAACGGCAAACACGAGGTCATTGGCTCCTTCGCCGGCGACATCCATAAGGCACACGAGGCTGGCTGCGAGTTCGTGAAGAGCCTTGCCGGCGTTGAGCCCGTCGAGTGCGAGATTGCCATCACCACCAACGGCGGCTACCCGCTCGACCAGAACATCTACCAGGCCGTGAAGGGCATGTGCTCTGCCGAGGCCACGCTTCCCGAGGGCGGTGTGATCATCGACGTCGCCGGTTGTGCCGACGGTCACGGCGGCGAGGGCTTCTATCACAACATCGCCGACAACGATCCGGCAGAGTTTGAGCGCGCCTGCATCGACCGTCCTAAGGACGAGACCCTGCCCGACCAGTGGACGAGCCAGATCTTTGCCCGCATCCTGGCGCATCACCCCGTGATCATGGTCACCGACCTGTGCGATCACCAGATGATTAAGGATATGCACATGACGCCGGTCAACACCCTCGAGGAGGCGCTCAAGCTCGCCTTTGAGATGAAGGGTGCCGATGCCAAGGTGGCCGTCATTCCCGATGGCCTGGGCGTTGTTGTCGCTCAGCACTAGCGCGCGGCCTAAACGAATCGTTTATAACTGACAAGAAAGATAAGGTTTTATGCTTACCAAACTCCTCTGCGAATTCGGCGCAACGGCCCTCATGATCATCTTTGGCGTGGGCGTGCACTGCGATACCGTGCTTAAGGGCACCAAGTATCAGGGCTCCGGCCACATGTTTGCCATCACCACTTGGTCTTTTGGCATCTCGGTCTGCCTGTTTGTCTTTGGCGGCGCCGTGTGCATGAACCCGGCTATGGTGCTTGCCCAGTGCATCGTAGGCCTGGTGCCGTGGAGCAGCTGCATCCCCTTCATGATTGCCGATATGCTCGGCGGCTTTGTGGGCGCCGTAATCGCTTGGCTTATGTATGCCGATGAGTTCAAGGCTTCCGAGGGCGTCGTCGACCCCATTGCCCAGCGCAACATCTTCTCGACCAACCCTACCACCGAGGGCACGAACTATGCCCGCAACTTCTTCTGCGAGGCTATCTGCACCTTCGTGTTCATCAGCGCCATCCTTGCTGCTGCTAGCCGCGCCGGCGAGAACGTTTTGATGCTCGCTATCTGCGTCGGTCTGATTGTTTGGGCTGTTGGCATGGGCATGGGCGGCATCACCGGCTTCGCCATGAACCAGGCTCGTGACCTTGGTCCTCGCATGGCCTATCAGGTGCTGCCGATCAAGAACAAGGCTGACAACAACTGGAAGTACGGCCTGCTTGTTCCTGGCATCGCTCCGTTTGTCGGTGCCGCTCTGGCCGCACTGTTTGTGCACGGTTTCTTGGGCATGTTCTAGTCCAAGACTACATACTACATAGTTGTTCGCCGTCCGCATGGGGTAACTTCCCAGCGCGTCCTCGGACATGCAAAAAGGCTCGCTGCGCACTTTGTGCGGCGAGCCTTTTTGCGTCCTGCGGAGTGCGCTGGGAAGTTACCCCATGCGGACGGCTGCGGGGTCTTTGTTGCGTTCGTACAAGCAACCCAACATATATATCTGAATTTGGATGGGAGGGGCTTGTTGCTGGTAGGGGCGTTGGGCTTCTGTCGACACTTTGGGATGGATTGTGCTTTGGGTTGGGACGGCGCTTTGAGATGAGGTCGGAACTTTGGGATGAGGGGTTTACTCAGTTGAAGAGAGGCTTAATGGCTGATAGGTAGTCTTTGGCTACGTCGGCTTTGGCTGCTTGGAAGTTGTGCCAGGCCCACCATTGGACCATTCCTACGAAGCTTGAGGCTATGTGGTGTAGCAGGAAGCTTCGGTCCATGGTGCCGGCGGGGCCTGCGGGGTTGACGGGGACGGTTTCGGCTGCTCGTGACATGATGGTCTTGCGTAGGCAGTCGGCGAAGACGCGTGAGCCGGCGCCGGCTACGAGGGCTCGAACGCCCTGACGGCGCTCCCAGAGGTTGTTGAGGATATGCTCGACCTGCACGAATGGGTCGTCGAGCGGTGTGCCATCGTCGTCGAGGGCGTGGGTGCAGATGTCGCTCACGAGCTCGGACAGCAGGTCGTCTTTGCTCTTAAAGAGGCCGTAGAACGTGGCCCGACCCACATGGGCGCGCGCGATGATGTCGCCGACGGTGATCTTGCCGTAGTCCTCCTCGCGAAGGAGCTCGGAAAACGCCGTGACAATGGCGGCGCGGCTTTTGGTTTTGCGGGCATCCATGGCTATGCGTCCACGTGAACAAGCAGGCAACGGAGCGTGCCGGAGCAGCCCTCGTAGGGGCGCTTACCGGCGCCGTAGCCGACGGCTTCGATGCGGTAGCGGGCCGGCAGGTGCTCGGACGTGCGCAGTGTGGCGACGATGGCGGCACCCGTGGGCGTCACGAGCTCGCCGGCGACCGGTGCGGGCGTGAGGGCGATATTGCCTGCCTGGCATAGGTTGACGACGGCGGGTACCGGGATGGGCATAAGGCCGTGGGCACAGTGGATGGTGCCGTGACCCTCGGAGAGCGACTCGACGACAATATCCTCGATGCCCAGGTTATCGAGGCAGATGGCGACCGAGCAGATGTCAACGATGGAATCGATGGCACCTACCTCGTGGAACATGACGGTCTCGGGCGTTTTGCCGTGGGCCTTGGCCTCGGCGGCGGCGAGCGCGGTAAAGATGGCGATCGCGCGTCGCTTGGCGCCATCGCTTAGCTGTGAGCCGTCGATGATCGTCGTGACATCGGCCAAAGAGCGGTGGTGGTGGGCGTGATGGTCCTCGTGCTCATGGGCGTGGCCCTCATGGTCGTGCTCGTGGCAATGCTCGTGCTCGTGGCAATGCTCGTGCTCACCATGGTCATGATGGTGGTGCTCATGCTCATGTGTGTGCTCGGCAGCTGCTTCGTTGCCGTAGAGCCAGGCCATGTCGTGGTCGTGGTTCTCGAGCTCCTCTGCCAGCTGAACGTCAAAGTCGCAGGCGTCGATGCCATGCTTGTTTACGCGGGTGACGGCAATCTCAAAGCCGTCGACCGGCAGCGTGACGAGCTGTTCGCGCAGGTGCTCTTCGCT
Source organism: uncultured Collinsella sp. (assembly GCA_959020035.1). Lineage (GTDB taxonomy): Bacteria > Actinomycetota > Coriobacteriia > Coriobacteriales > Coriobacteriaceae > Collinsella. Next base: position 4,308 of record CAUEQX010000032.1, read on the forward strand.
GGCGCCCAGATCGAGTAGAGCCGCGGCGGTCATGTCGCCGCTGATGCCCGAGGGGCCGTCGATGATAAGCGTGTGCTGATGGTTGGACATGGAATGCTCCTTAACGGGCGCGGGGCGTGCCGGCGCTCAGATGATTGATAAGACTCGCCTGGTAGGCGGCGCCGAAGCCATTGTCGATGTTGACGACCGAAACGCCGCTGGCGCAGGAGTTGAGCATGGCGAGCAGTGCGGCCACGCCGCCAAAGCTCGCGCCATAGCCCACGCTGGTGGGGACGGCGATGACCGGACAGCTCACCAGGCCTCCGATAACGCTCGCCAGGGCGCCTTCCATGCCGGCGATGGCGATGACCACCTGCGCCTGGGCAAGTTCCTCGGCATGAGCGAGCAGGCGGTGCAGGCCGGCCACACCTACGTCGTAGAGTCGATCGACCTCGTTGCCGTAGAACTCGGCCGTCAGTGCCGCCTCTTCGGCGACGGGCAGGTCGCTCGTGCCGGCGCAGGCGACGACGATGCGTCCGTTGCCGGTAGGGGAGGGCTTGCCACCCACCAGGGCGAGCTGGGCGTCCGGGACATATCCCAGGTCGATGTCGTTGCCAAGAAGCTCAGCGGTGCGCGCGGCTTTTTCGGCATCCAAGCGTGTGACTAGTATGCGCTCCTGGCCGGCATCGCGCAGCGCTTCGATAATGGCGGCAATCTGCTCGGCGGTTTTACCGGCACCGTAGACAACCTCGCCGGCTCCCTGGCGCACTCCGCGCGAAAGATCGAGCTGTGCAAAGCCCAAATCGGCGGTCGGAGCCGTCTGGATGCGCGTGAGGGCGTCGGCAGGGGTGACTGATCCGCCGGCAACATCGCTCAGCAGCTGCTCAAGATCTCGCTTATCCATATATGTTCCCTTCGACGGCGCAAAGTCTAGCACTCAAAGGGTATGTTTCCGAACACTAAGACAAAATTGTTCGGAAACTATAGGACGGACTGATTCAATTGTTAGACGGATCGGCTAGTCGCGCAGGATGATGTCCATGGCGAGCATCAGGTTGCGCTCGTCGATGGCAAACGGGGCGGCTTCGCGCGTCTTGGGCTTGGCGCAAAACGCGATGCCCGTGCCCGCGGCCTGGATCATGGGGATGTCGTTTGCCCCGTCGCCAATAGCGACCGTGTGGGCCATGTCGACGCCGCACTCAACTGCCCAGTCCAGCAGCTGGATGAGCTTGGACTCCTTGGTCACAATCTCGGCAGCCAACTTACCGGTAAGCTTGCCGTCCACGACCTCTAGGCGGTTGGCCAGGCAAAAATCGATGCCCGCGGCGGCTGCGATCTTGTCAGCGACCTCGTGGAAGCCGCCGCTTACCACGCCGACCTTCCAGCCCTTGCTGTGTGCCGAGCGCACAAGCTCCAGCGCGCCGGGGGTAAACGTCACGCGCTCAAAGGTGCGCTCGAACACGCTCTCGTCCAGGCCGGCGAGCAGCCCCACGCGCTTCTCGAGCGCTTGCTTAAAGTCCAGCTCACCGCGCATAGCGCGCTCGGTGACCCGCGCCACCTGCTCGCCCACGCCGGCCTCCTCGCCCAACAGGTCGATGACCTCCTGGTTGATGAGGGTGGAGTCGATATCCATAACGATGAGGCGTGCAGTCATGGTGGGCCTTTCCGAGTGCTGTTTTATTGGGGCATATTGTCGCACGTGACGAGCGCGGGCGGGTGCCGCGGTGCGTCAATTGTTTCGTCTCCGTCAAGTCTTTGGGCAGGAGCTACTTTTCCGCGGCACATCGACACAGGTGCGATAAGATAGAACGCCATGTCTGGCTGCGCGGTTTACGCAGGCTGGGCAAATCTGTACGACGCCGCCCGGAACGACACGGGGCGGCACAGATCCATAAAGGAGGATCACTGGTATGAGCCAGACCCGTCCCATCGACGAGCATTCCATGCACACCCGTACCTGCGGCGAGCTTCGCCGCGAGAACGTGGGCGAAGAGGTCACCCTCACCGGTTGGGTGAGCCGTCGCCGCGACCACGGCGGCCTTATCTTCTGCGATCTTCGCGACCGCGAGGGCATCACGCAGCTCACCTTCGACCCCGAGCACTCCGACGGCGACGCCTTTAAGATCGCCGAGACCATGCGTCCCGAGTGGCCCATCAAGATCCACGGCGTCGTGCGCTCCCGTGGCGAGGAGACCACCAACACCAAGCTCGCGACCGGCGAGATCGAGGTCCTGACCGACCACGCCGAGGTTCTCAACACGTCCGTCACCCCGCCGTTCCAGATCGAGGACGGCATCGAGACCAGCGAGGACACCCGCCTGCGCTATCGCTATCTGGACCTCCGCCGTCCCGAGATGATGGCCAACCTCAAGCTGCGCTCCGACTTTACCTTTGCCATTCGCGAGGCACTGCACAACCGTGAGTTCATGGAGGTCGAGACGCCCTCCCTGTTCAAGTCCACGCCCGAGGGCGCCCGCGACTTCATCGTTCCCAGCCGCATCCAGCCGGGCAACTTCTACGCCCTGCCGCAGTCCCCGCAGCTTCTGAAGCAGCTGCTCATGGTCGGTGGCGTTGAGCGCTACTACCAGGTTGCCAAGTGCTTCCGCGACGAGGACCTGCGTGCCGACCGTCAGCCCGAGTTCACCCAGGTCGATATCGAGATGTCCTTCGTGGACCAGAACGATGTCATGAGCGCGCTCGAAGAGGTTCTTGCCGATGCCTTCGGTCGCATGGGTGTCGAGATGCCCACGCCGCTGCGTCGCATGAACTACTGGGAGGCCATGGACACCTATGGCTCCGACAAGCCCGATACCCGCTACGGCATGCACCTGGTCGACCTGACCGACATCTTTGCCAACTCCAAGTTCAAGGTCTTCGCGACCGCTGCGAACGAGGAGGGCTCTGTCGTCAAGGCCATCAACGCCAAGGGCGCCGGCGCCTGGGCACGTGCCAAGATTGATAAGCTCGCCGGCGTGGCCTCCACGTTTGGCGCCAAGGGCCTGGCCTGGATCGCCTTCCGCGAGGACGGCTCCATCAACAGCCCCATCGTCAAGTTCTTCTCGGACGAGGAGATGGCGGCTCTGCGCGAGCGCATGGACGTCGAGCCCGGCGACCTCGTGATGTTCGCCGCCGGCCCGCGCCTGCTTTCAGATGAGATCCTGGGCGGTATGCGTTCGCACATGGCCAATGCGCTCGAGATCAAGCGTGAGGGTCACGACTTCCTGTGGGTCGTCAACTTCCCGCTGTTCCACTGGGATGAGGACCGCAAGGCTTACGCTGCCGAGCACCAGCCGTTCACCCTGCCGACCGAGACCGACATCGCCAAGATCGAGGCCGATCCGCTGGCAGCCGGTTCGTGCACCTACGACTTTGTCATGGACGGCTTTGAGGCCGGCGGCGGCGGTATGCGTATTCACAACGCCGAGATGCAGATGTCCATGCTCAAGCTCCTGGGCTTTACCGAGGAGCGCGCCGAGTCTCAGTTCGGCTTCCTCATGGAGGCCCTCAAGTTTGGTGCGCCCCCGATGGGCGGTTTCGCTCTGGGCCTGGACCGCGTGTGCATGCTGCTCACCGGTTCCGACTCCATCCGCGACGTCATGGCGTTCCCCAAGACGGCCAGCGGCTCCGACCTCATGTCGGGCGCCCCGAGTGCCGTTAGCGGCGCCCAGCTCAAGGACGTCAGCCTGCGCCTGATGTAGGCAAGCGGCTACATATTGCTTGCAACGAGGGAAGGACGTGTGCTTTCCCTCGTTTTTTATACGCCGAGATTGTGAGGGCATGGGATGACCGGGCGTCGCGGAAAGTGCATCCCGAAATCTGCATCCAGAACGGGTCGCGCTTTCCCAAAGGGGGTCCTCTGGGAAAGCGCGACCCAGAATTCGGCAAAATAATGGGGCACAGTTTCCGGTTGAGCTGTCTAACGGAAACTGTGCCCCAGAATGAGCGCTCAAAACGGGATAGGCTTTCCGCAACAACTGTCTGGCGGAAAGCCCGGCCCAGTTTCCTACAGTGAGTCTCTCTGGATCAGCTGCATGTGCATCACGGAGGTGGTGGGCTCGGCACCCTTGATCATGTCGAGCGCAATGTTGGCGGCCATGTGGCCTTCTTCTCGCAGGGGCTGGCGGACGGTCGTGAGCGCGGGGACGCAGCGCGTCGCAATCTCGTGATCGTCGAAGCCGACGACAGAAACGTCCGCAGGAACGGATAGGCCTGCCTCGTTGAGTGCGGTGATGACGCCAGCCGCGATACGGTCCGATCCGCAGAGCACGCCATCGAAAGCAATCTCGCGCGCGAGGATCTGGTGCATGGCCTGATAGCCGTCTCCGTTGTTCCAGCCGGTATAGATAACGTTTGCGTCTGGGAGGTCTTCGCCCAAGACGGCACGGTAGCCGCGCAGGCGGTCGACAACAGCGGGGTTGTCTTGCGGTCCCAACACGGCGACGATATCTTTGCGCCCGCGTTCCTTCATGGCGAGTGCCGCAAAGTGTCCGCCCTCTTCGTCGTCAGAGTAGACCGTCGAGAACACATCGCGATAGGGGTGGCCCTCGAGCTGGCCGCACAACACGGTGGGTACGCCCAGCTCGCGCAGCACCTCGAGCAGCTCACTGCCCTTGTAGGGGGAGACGTCGATCACGGCGTCGAACGAGCGGCGCTCAAAGTGCTCGCGTGCGCGGTTGCGCTCATGCGTAGAAGACGCCTGTAAGATAACGGGCAGATAGGACGACTCCGACAGTTCCTCGGTAATGCCGCTCAAAAACTCGCTATAGGTGGGGTCGCTGAAGAGTTCACTCAGGGGCTCGGTCACGAGCACGGCGATGATTTCCGTGCGCCCGACAGCGAGCGCTCGGCCACGAGCGTTGGGGACAAAATTGACTTCCTTGGCCGCCGCGCGGACGCGCCTTTTGGTTTCCTCGCTAATGCGGGGCGAATCGTTGAGAGCGCGCGATGCCGTGGAGCGCGACACGCCGGCAGCTGCGGCAACCTCGGCAAGCGTAGGTGCGGTGCGAACTGGTTGGGTCATGGCGTCTCCTGGAGAATGCGGTCGATGTTGTCGCTGATACGGGCTGGTGCGGATACAGCTTACTATAGCGCGTCTGAACAGCGTTCATGATATCCGGTGACCGGTGTCGTTTTGCAACCAAGCCGCAATCGAATACGTCTCGTATGGGTGAGATATCAGCGGGCGTGGCGGTTGCCTACGAGCTTAAGAACGATGTCTTGAGCTGAGTTTCGATACTCAGGGTGACATAAGTGTCGCGGTTGTACAACCGGTTGCATCGTTAACCCGACCAAATCGACCGTTCAGCGGACAACCGGTTGCACAGTTTTTTGTATCGCCCGTAAGATAAGGACAACCGGTTGCACAAGAATCACTACGATGACGAAGGAGCATCACCATGGACACCATTAGCGATTGGGAAAACCAAGCGCTCACCCATAGGAACCGCCTGGCACCCCATGCGTACTTTATGGGTTATGAGACCGCCGATCTCGCTGCAACGTACAGCCGCGAGCTGTCGCGCGGGTTTGTCCAGCTGTCCGGCTCGTGGCAGTTCCGCCTCTTTGAGGGCCCCGCTGCCGTCTCTAACGAGGAGCTTTCCACGTACGAGCCCGAGTGGGATCACGTGGAGGTTCCGCACCTGTGGCAGGTGGACGGCTATGGCAACCTTGCCTACACCGACGAGGGCTTCCCGTTCCCGGTGGATCAGCCGTTCGTTCCCTCTGACGATCCCACGGGCGTGTACCAGCGCATCGTCAACCTTCCCGCCGTTCCTGCCGGCGCTCGCGAGATCATTCGCTTTGACGGCATCGAGAGCTATGGCGAGCTGTACGTCAACGGTCAGTTTATCGGCATGACCAAGGGTTCGCGCCTGTCTGCCGAGTTCGACGTGACCGACGCGCTCGTCGAGGGCGACAACCTGTTTGCGGTCAAGGTCCTGCAGTACAGCGATGGCAGCTATATCGAGGATCAGGACATGTGGTGGGCCTCGGGCATCTTCCGCGATGTGTACCTTATGCAGCGTCCCGCCGCACACCTGGTCGACTTTAGGTTCCGCACGCACCGCGAGGGCGATGCCGCTCTGATCACGCTCGATACGGTTGCCGAGGGAGCTACCCGCGTTGTGTTTACGCTCAGTGATGGCGAGAACGTGGTGGCTACGGGTGAGTGCGTCGACGGCCATGCCGAGTGCAGCGTGACCGATGCCCACTTCTGGAATCCCGAGGATCCCTTCCTCTATGACCTTACGTTTGAGGTCTACGACGGTGACCAGGTCAGCGAGTACGTCCCGCATCGCCAGGGTCTTGCCGAGGTGACGGTCGAGGGCAATCATATCTACCTCAACGGCACTTACTTTAAGATGCATGGCGTCAACCGCCACGATCACGACGATCACAAGGGCCGCGCCGTGGGCCTCGATCGCATGCGCCGCGACCTGGAGCTCATGAAGCAGCACAACATCAACGCGGTGCGCACGTCCCACTACGCCAACGACCCGCGCTTTTACGAGCTGTGCGACGAGTGTGGCATCATGCTGGTCGCCGAGACCGATATGGAGAGCCACGGCTTCGAGAATATCGGCAATATCGCCCTGGTCACCGACGACCCGGCATGGGAGCCGGCCTACGTCGACCGCATTGAGCGCCTGGTGATGCAGGAGCGCAACCACGCCTGCATCATTATGTGGTCGATGGGCAACGAGAGCGGCTATGGCTGCAACATCCGCGCGATGTACGCCAAGGCTCACGAGCTCGACGGTCGTCCGGTCCACTACGAGGAGGACCGCAACGCCGATACCGTCGACGTCATTTCCACGATGTACTCCCGTGTGTCGCAGATGAACGACTTTGGCGAGCATCCGTTCCCCAAGCCGCGCATTAACTGCGAGTACGGTCACTCCATGGGCAATGGCCCCGGAGGCCTGTCCGAGTACCAGGAGGTCTTCGATCGCTGGGATTGCATCCAAGGCCAGTTTATCTGGGAATGGTGCGACCACGGTTTGGCTGCTGTGACCGAGGACGGCGTTGCCTACGATATGTATGGTGGCGACAACGGCGATTACCCCAACAACAGCAACTTCTGCATCGATGGCATGGTGTTCCCTTGGCAGCAGCCGAGCCCGGGCCTCACTGAGTATGGCCAGGTCATCTGCCCGGTTCGCATGGCCTACGATGCCGAGGCGGGCGAGCTGACTGTCACCAACAAGCGTTGGTTTACCACCCTTGAGGATGTCTGCCTGTCGGCGGAGACCCTGGTGGACGGCGACGTAGTGCGCCGCAAGACGCTCGTGCCCGGTGCGGTTGCCCCCGGTGAGTCCGTCCAGCTTCCGCTGGTGATTCGCGAGGCCGCAGTGGGCGAGACCCTGCTGACCGTGCACGCCTACACTATGGCTGCTCACGCCTGGTGCGAGCCGATGTTCCAACTGGGCGCAAGCCAGTTTGTCATCGCAAACCATCCGGCGCCGGCAATTGTCGCCCCCGTGCGCCCCGAGCTTACGGTCGAGGAGACCGAGCAGGAGATCCACATTCACTCCCTCAACGGCGAGCTGACCTTCAGCAAGGTCAACGGTACCGTGAGCGAGTGGAAGACATCCGGCCGCGACGTCATGGCCTCTGGTCCCCAGGTTGGTTTTTGGCATCCGCTCGTCGACAACCACGCCCAAGAGTATGACTCCCTGTGGAAGGACAACTTCATCGATGTGATGCAGACGTCTACCCGCAAGGTTACTTGGAAGCAGGACGGCAATGTGGTCGTCGTTACCGTGAGCCAGCGTATTGCTCCTCCCGTCCGCGCGTTCGGCATGCGCGTCGAGCTCGTCTATACCGTGCTTCCGAGTGGCCGCGTCGACCTCAAGGTTTCCGGCGAGCCCTACGGCGACTATTCGGACATTATCCCGCGCATCGGCATCTCCTTCGAGGTTCCCGGTTGTGATCGTGCCGTCGAGTGGTATGGCCACGGCCCGGGCGAGAACTATCCGGACTCGCTGCGCGCCAACCCGGTCGGTCATTACCGCACTACGGTCGACGACATGTTCACGCCCTACGTTATGCCCCAGGACTGCGCCAACCGTGAGGGTATCCGCTGGGTCGCCCTGCGCTCCAGCCACGGTGACGGTCTGGTCGTGACGCGTCCGAGCGACGCCGCTTCCAATCCGTTCTCGTTCTCCGCATGGCCCTATAGCTGCGAGGCTATCGATAACGCCAAGCATGTCTACGATCTTGTCCCGGGCGACACGGTTACGGTCAACATCAACGACCAACTGCTCGGCCTTGGCTCGAACTCTTGGGGTTCCGAGGTGCTCGATTCCTATCGCACCCGTTTTGAGAGCTTCAGCTTTGAGGTGTCCCTGCGACCGCTGACGTCTGCCGATCTGGCTCAGGCGCTGGCACCCATTAAGGAGGCATAAGTCATGCATATCTTTAACTCGCGTGCCGATTTCGACGCCCAGATGAAGTCCGTCAAGAAGTGGATGCGTACCGGTCAGGCACTCGACGGCGTTTCTGAACTGCAGCACGATGTGGCGTACTCTATCGGCGACTCGCTGGTGTATTGGTGGGTGAACGCCCACGAGGCGGCTACTGCCGATCTGGTCGGTCACCGTCGCTACCATGCCGTGCTCGCCCCGCTCGACGGCAATCTGACCGTTGAGGTGGCTTCCAAGGCCGATCTTACCTGTACGCGCGCCTACAGCGATATCGATGATCGCGAGCGCTTTGAGGGTACGGGGGAGACCGTGACGATTCCCACCGGCGGCGTTGCCGTCGTCGAAATTGACGAGGCCTACCGTGTCGTGGCCGATGCCGCGGATCCCCGCGTCGTGGTACTGCACGTGACAGTCGAAGGTTATTCCTTCCCCAACAAGTAGTATTCGTCCGCCTGGGCGTTTGCTTCGCGCCGTTAAGGGGGATGGCTTTGTTGACTCCCTTTTCCCCATTCCCCTTAGCAGGTGCGCCGTCCGTGTTTGCACTTGCAGCTCGGACGGGTTTAGATGACATTTAACAGATGATTGGGAGGGCTTATGAGCTCTGAAAAACGAGGAACGATTGGTTCGTTCGCTCTGCTGGGCATGACGGTCGCCGCCGTGTTCGGTATCAAGAACATCATCAACAACAACGCGGCCATCGGCTTGGCAGCTGCGCCGTCGTTCTTCTTCGCCACGCTTTTGTACTTTGTCCCCTATACCCTGGTTACCGCCGAGTTCGTCGGCCTCAACAAGGACTCCGAGTCTGGCGTGTACGCATGGGTTAAGACCTCGATGGGTGGTCGCTGGGCGTTCCTGACGGCATTTAGCTACTGGTTCGTTAACCTGTTCTTCTTTGCGTCCGTCCTGCCCAACGTCATCATCTACGCGAGCTACGTGTTCTTTGGTGCCAACGCCGAGCTTTCGCAGCTGTGGATCACCATTATCGAGATCGTCGTCTTTGCTATCGCCACGTGGGTTTCGACCAAGGGCGCTAAGTGGATCGGCTCCATTTCCTCCTTCGGTTCGACCGCGGCTCTCGGCCTGACCGCCGTGTTCATCCTGCTGTCCCTGGCTGCTGCCTTTGGCGGCGTTGAGTTCGCTACGGCTCCTACTCCCGCTAACATGGCTCCCGACATGAGCAACTTCGCAACTGCGTGGGGCTTCTTCGGTACGCTTGCCTGGATCATCCAGGGCGTTGGCGGCGCTGAGTCTGTCGGCGTGTTCCTTAACGACCTTAAGGGTGGCGTCAAGGCCTTCGTGCGCACCGTCGTTATCGCCGGCCTGACCATCGGCCTTCTGTATGCAGGCGCTTCGCTGCTGGTTAACCTGTTCATCCCCGAGGGCGGCGTTGCCATCTCCACCGGTATCTTCGACGTATTCGGCGCTGTCTTTGCCCACTTTGGCATTCCCATGGAAGTGTCTACGCGCGCCATCGGCTTGATCCTTCTCGCCGCCACGCTGGGCTCCCTCATGATGTGGACCTCTGCTCCCATCAAGGTTTTCTTCACCGAGATCCCCAAGGGCGTCTTTGGTAGCAAGATCGTCGAGCTCAACGAGCATGGCATTCCTGCCCGCGCTGCTTGGTTGCAGTTCGCCATCGTCGTCCCCATCCTGATCATTCCGGCCCTGGGCTCCGGTAACCTCGACGACCTGCTCATGATCGTTACCAACATGACTGCTGCCACCGATCTGCTCCCACCGCTGCTGATTTTGCTTGCCTACTTTATGCTGCGCAAGAACTTTGATGCCGCTCCCCGTGGCTTCCGCATGGGTTCGCGCAGCTTTGGCCTGGTCGTTGCCGCATTCCTGCTTGTGGTCTTCTGCTTCGTGCTTATCTGCGGCACCATTCCGCTCGATCAGCCGCTGTGGCTGACGCTGGTCTACAACGTTGGCGGCGTGGTTGTCTTCTTGGGCCTTGCCGTGATGTGGTACAACCGCTACATCAACCGCCTGCGCGAGACCGATCCCGAGGCTGCCGAGAGCGAGCTGCGCCCCTCCGTCCTCGACATGATGGAGTAGCGGCTAGGATTAATCTGCGGCTGTGGAATAAATCGATCCCCTTTCCTAGGGAGGGGCCTTACGAGGCCCCTCCTTTTGTGTTCAAGACTTTAGTCCGCTGGCCGCGCAGCGGCCAGCTTTAAACCACCCGCTACG
>CAUEQX010000033.1 GCA_959020035.1 uncultured Collinsella sp.
ATTACTCGGCGTCCTTGGCGGTCTCGTCGACCTCGGTCACCTTGGCGTTCTCGACCAGGTGGTCGACAGCCTTGGAGCGACGGATGGACTCGCGGACGGCAGGCATGCGGCCATCGGCAATGAACTCGGCCTTGGAAGCCTCGACGTCCTTGACGCCGGCCTTCTCGAACTCGGCGTTGATGTCGTCCTCGGTAACCTCAATCTTGAGCTCACGGGCGAGGGCGTCCAGAGCCAGGGACTCACGGGCAACGTCGTTGGCCTGCTTGTGCAGGTCGCCGATGAACTGCTCCATGGTCAGACCGGAAGCGGGCAGCCAGGTGTCCAGAGTCATGCCGCGGGCAGCGAGATTGGACAGGAAGTTCTGGCCAAGCTCCTCAAAGACGGACTGCTCGTAGTCGGCGTCCATCTCGTCGAGCTGCAGACGCTCGGCGAGAGCGGAGACGCAACGGTTCTCCTTCTCGGCCGGCAGGCGGGAAGCCTTGTCCTGCTCGATCTCGATCTTGATGGCGTCGCGCATAGCGTCGATGCTGTCGAAGCCAAAGTCGGACTTGACGAGCTCGTCGGTGAGCTCGGGGGTGTTGCGGACCTTGATGCCCTTGACGGTGACCTCGACGGTGTGGGTCTCGGCCTCCTCGCCCTCCTCGACCTCGTCGGTCCAGGTGACGGTCTTGACGTCGTCAACGTTAGCGCCGATCAGGGCCTCGTTGAACTCCTTGGGGTTGCTGTCGCTACCGGCGATGAGCATACGGCCCTCGGCGGCAAAGTTGTCGGCGTTCTCGACGGCCTTGAGGTCGACGGTCACATAGTCGTCAGCCTCGACGGCGCGACCCTCGACGTCCTCGAAGGTGGCACGGTAGTTGAGGAGCATCTCGACCTGGTTGTTGATCTCGGACTCGGTGACCTCCGCGGGGGGCATCTCGATCTCGACGGCGTCGAAGGAGGAGAGCTCAGCAGCAGGACGCAGGGAGAACTCGACGGTGTAGGTGTAGTCCTCGTGATCCTTGGCGAGGTCGAGCTCCTTGTAGTCACCGTTCTTGGTGGGGACGATGTCCAGCTCGTTGAGGACGGCGGGCTCGTTGGCGTCGATCAGGTCGTTGGTGGCCTGAGCGAGGGTAGCCTCGGCGCCAAGAGCGGAGTCGATGACCGGACGGGGAGCCTTACCGGCGCGGAAGCCCGGGAAGCGGTACTTCTTGGCGGTGTCCTTGTAGGCCTTTTTGATCGCGGCGTCGACGTCGGCGGCCGGGATGGTGACCGTAGCGGTGAGCTTGGCGTCCTTGACGTCAGAAGCGGTGATGTTCAACACGTTCCTCCTCATACTGCCCAGCTTATCTGAGGTGCTGGTACCTTTATGCAACAAAGAGTCGCGACGGCGGGAGCCGACGCAGGTGCGTTGGTGCGGGCGAAAGGACTCGAACCTTCACGGGAATCCCACCAGAACCTAAATCTGGCGCGTCTACCAATTCCGCCACGCCCGCATGAGCGCACAGACAAGGAATGATAGCAGATACGAACGACAAGCGCACGCACACCTTTTACAGGCTCACGACCTCACCACGAGTTGCAGTGGAGCAGGGTAGCTAATTTGGGACGGGGCTTTTTTAGCTACCCCCACAAGCGAGGTAGCTAAAAAAGCCCCGTCCCAAATTAGCTACCCCCATCGGCTATCCTCTGCAGCCCACAATTCGGTCGAAAAGTGGGCTGCAGTTTCCCCGGGCTAGACAAAGAGCGGCGGCCTGCTCGTCTACTCCCCCAGCAGGGCCTTCTCGGGCGTGATCGGCAGCGAGCGAACCTGGTGGCCAGTGGCGTGTGCCACGGCCGAGGCCACGGCGGCGAGCGGCGTGTTGATGACGACCTCGCCGATCGACTTGGCGCCAAACGGGCCCGTCGGCTCGTAGCTCGGCTCAACGGCCACGCGAATGCTGCCGATATCCAGGCGCGTGGGTAACTTGTAGCTCATAAAGCTGCCGGTGCGCAGGCGGCCGCGGTCGTCGTGCTCGACGATCTCGTAGAGCGCGTGGCCGATACCCTGGGCAATGCCGCCCTCGGCCTGGACGCGCGCGAGCGCCTCGTTGATCACGGTGCCGCAGTCCACAGCCGCCGCGTAATCCACCACGGTCACCTTGCCGGTGGCCTTGTCGACCTCGACCTCGGCAATGCCGGCCATAAACGGCGGAGGCGAAACGGGCAGGCAGGCAGAAGCATGCGAGGTGAGTGCGTCGCCGCCCGCGATGTTCTTGACGCACAGGTTGGCAAAGTCGCGCAGCGTGAGGTAGCGGTTCTGCTCACGCGCGGCACGCTCGTCGGACAGGCGCACGTACTGACCATCGAAGACCACGTCGGCGGCGTCCACATCCCACATCTGGGCGGCCTTGGCGCAAATCTTCTCGCGCAGCTCGGTCGCGGCGTTCTTGGCGGCAAGGCCCGTCACGTACGTGCCCGAGCTCGCGTACGAGCCGGCGTCGAACGGCGACACGTCGGTGTCCACGCCGCGCACCACGATCAGCGAGCTCTCCACACCCAGCTCCTCGGCGGCAATCTGCGCCAGGATCGTGTCGACGCCCATGCCGTTTTCGGTGGCGCCGGTGCCGATGGTAATGAAGCCGTCCTCTTCCAAGCGCATGTCGATGCCGGCGATATCCACGTTGGAGATGCCCGAGCCCTGCATGGTGAGCGCACAGCCCAGAGCACGCACACGGTCGCCCAGGTCGACGGCTAGCGGCTTGTCGCGCCAACCGATCATGTCCATCGCACGCAGCAGGCAGCGGTCGAGCGCGCAGGCGTTGAGCTTCTCGTTGTAGTACTGCGGCATGATCTCGCCCTCGCGCACGATGTTCTTAAGGCGCAAGTCGGCGGGGTCCATGTGCAGCATGTCGGCGAGCTCGTTAACGGCGCTCTCCACGGCAAACTGGCCCTGGGTGGCACCGTAGCCGCGATACGCGCCGCCGCGGTTGGTGTTGGTGTAGACGGCGTCCCACCTAAAGCGGCTCGCCTTCACATGGTTGTAGATCGGCAGACTCTTGTGGCCCGAAAGGCCGATCGTCGTGGTGGCGTGCTCGCCGTACGCGCCGGCGTTGGACAGCGTGTGCAGATCGATGGCCGTGATGGTGCCGTCGTTCATGGCGCCCAGCTTAACGGTCATCTGCATCTGGTGGCGCGAGTTGCCCGCGGTGATGGTCTCCTCGCGGGTGTAGCAGCAGTAGCTCGGACGGCCGGTCTGCTGTGTCACGAACGCCACGAAGATTTCGCAGCAGCCCGTCTGCTTGGAGCCAAAGCCGCCACCAATGCGCGGCTTAATGACTTGCACCTGCGACTGCGGAATATCGAGCGACTGCGCGACCATGCGGCGCACGTGGAAGGGCACCTGCGTGGAGGTGGTCACCGAAATGCGGCCGAAGGCGTCGGTCGTCGCGAAGGCACGGAAGGTCTCCATGGGCGCGGTCTGGGTGGCCTGGCTGGTGTAGGTGCGCTCAAAGACGATGTCGCTCTGGGCGAAGGCCTCGTCCAAGTCGCCAAAATCGCTGGTACCGCTGCACACCAGGTTACGAGCAACGTCGCCGCCCTGCGGGAACATAAAGGTCACGTCGCCCTCGGGGTGGACAACGATGTCGTTATCGAGTGCCTGGGTAAAGTCGAGCAGCGGCTCGAGCACCTCATAGTCGACCTTAATGAGTTTGAGCGCCTTGTCGGCAGCCTCCTCGGTCTCGGCGGCGACGATCGCCACTTCCTCGTTTTGGTAACGGACGAGGTTCTCGAGAATCAGGCGGTCGTAGGGACTCGGCTGCGGATAGCTCTGCCCGGCGATGGTAAAGCGGCGCTTGGGCACGTCCTCGTAGGTGTAGACGCCCACGACGCCCGGCACCTTAAGGGCGCGAGACGTGTCGATGGAGCGGATCTTGGCGCGGGCATAGGGGCTGCGCTTGAGCTTGACGATCAGGGCGCCGGCGGGCACCATATCGCCGGTGTAGACCGGACGACCCTCGAGCAGGGCCTTCGAGTCCTTCTTGGGCTGCTTGTGGGTGATCTGCTTGTAGGAGACGCCGTCAGAGCTCGTGTCGTTGACGGGCAGCTCAGGCATCTCAAAGCCAACCTGCACGCCGGACTCGTTGAGGAAGCGCACGATAGCGCGCAGCTGGCTCTCGTAGCCGCTGCAGCGGCAAAGGTTACCGGCAAGCTGACGTGAGAGCTCCTCACGCGTGGCGACGAGGCTCGGGTCCTCCTTGGCGGCGCGGGCAAGCGCCAGCACGTTCATGATAAGGCCGGGGGCGCAAAAACCGCACTGCTCGGCGCCTTCGGCAGCCATCGCACGGGCAAGCGCCTCGGACTCGGCCTTGAGGCCCTCGAGCGTGGTGATGGAGCGGCCCTCGACGCGCGCGGCGGGAACCGAGCAGCTCAGAACCGGGTCGCCGTCGAGCCACACCGTGCACAGGCCGCAGTTGGTGGTTTCGCAGGCACAGCGCACCGACGCGCAACCCTGCTCGCGCAGCAGCGCAAAGAGCATGGTGTCAGGGGCAATCTGAACCTTGACCTTGCGGCCGTTGAGCGTAAAGGAAAGATCGATGAGTTTGGCAGCCATTAGCGCACCTCGCTAGAATCGACGCCGGGCACGCGGCGGCAGGAATACTCGTCCGTGGCGAACTTAGGGATCTGCACGGTCTCGAGCTCGCGGGCAAGCGCGGCCGAAAGCTCGATGCCGGCGGCGCGGCGCACGGCCTGCACGGCAAGCGGCGCCGAGATGCGACGGCGGTACTCGGCTGAGCCCCACAGGTTGGTGCCGTAGCTCAGCGCGTGCACGGACGCGGCAAGGGCACGCAGCTCATCCTCGGAAGGCCGCTCGTTCACCAGGCCGCATGCCTCGCCCTGCAGCAGGGTCGCACGCAGCGGGCGGGCGCCCACGGTGACATGCCATCTGTTGTCCCACCAGGCGGCGGTGACATTGAGCGAGGGGAAGTCGGTCGCGGCCTTGCGCACAGCCTCATAGCTTGCGCGGTAATCGTGCTTAACGACCACCACGTGCTCGATCACGTCGCGCACGTAGCCCATGTCCACGAACTCGGCGAGCGGCACGCGACCGGCACCCGTCAGCTCAACATAGGAATCGAGCGCGAGAAAGGCGGAGAGAACGTCCGAGAAGCCAAAGCGGCCGTAGATGCTGCCGCCCACCGTGGCGGTATTGCGCAGCTGCACGCCCACGATGTCATGGACGGCGAACTCAAAGACATTGTTGACAAGCACGTTGAGCCCGGCATGACGCTCGAGCTGGCGCAGGGTGCACATGGCACCGATGCGAAACTCGGTCTCGGTCTCCTCGATCTGATCGAGTCCGCAGGCCGAAAGGTCAATCGCCGTCGCCACACGACGCGAACCCAGGCGCATCCAGATGCCGCCGCCCACAATCTTGTTGTTGCGGTTCTTCTGCAAGAGCTCATAGGCTTCGGCCGCGTTTCCAACACGGACGTAGGTACCGAACTTGAGCACGTTCTCCCCCATCTCTTCACTTGTCCAGTACGTTTAAGTGTACCAAACGAGGGGGCACAGCCATCGTCACCATAGAAAAAGGCTCCCAGCCAGATAGCTGGGAGCCTTATCGCATGCTATGTCGAGCAAAGATTTAGCAGACGCCCTGGGCGAGCATGGCGTCGGCGACCTTCAGGAAGCCGGCGATGTTGGCGCCCATGACAAAGTTGCCCTCCTGGCCGTACTCCTTGGCGGTGTCGTCCACGTTGTGGAACATGCCGCGCATGAGCTGCTCGAGCTTGCCGTCGACCTCCTCGAAGGTCCAGGACAGGTGCTCGGCGTTCTGGCTCATCTCCAGGCCGGACACGAGCACGCCACCGGCGTTGGCAGCCTTACCGGGCATAAAGGCGACGCCGTTCTCCTGGAAGTAGGTCGTGGCCTCGATGGTCGTGGGCATGTTCGCGCCCTCGCCGACCACCTTGCAGCCGTTGGCGACAAGCGCCTGGGCGTCCTCGAGCAGCAGCGTGTTCTCGCGAGCGCAGGGCAGCGCGATGTCGCAAGGCAGCTGCCAAACGCCACGGCCGTCGCCCTCGTGCCACACGGCGTTGGGCTTCTCGTCAACGTACATAGCGAGCGTAACACCCTTGTCGTGGCCGGAGCGCTTCTTGTTGTAGATGTGCTCGAGCACGGTGTAATCGATGCCGTCGGGATCCTCGACCCAGCCGTGGGTATCGGAGCAGGCGAGCACCTTGCCGCCGAGCTGGGAGACCTTCTGGACGGCGTAGATGGCAACGTTGCCGGAGCCATGAACGACGACGTTCTTGCCCTCGAAGGAGTCGCCGCGGCTCTTGAGGTACTCGTCCACAAAGTAAACCAGACCGTAACCGGTGGCCTCGGTACGGGCGAGCGACCCGCCAAAGGAAAGGCCCTTGCCGGTAAGGACGCCGGTCCACTCGTTGGTCAGGCGCTTGTACTGACCGAACAGGTAGGCAACCTCGCGGCCGCCAACGCCCAGGTCGCCGGCGGGAACGTCGGTGTTGGGGCCAATATGGCGATAGAGCTCGGTCATGAAGGACTGGCAGAAGTGCATGATCTCGTTGTTGGACTTGCCCTTGGGGTCAAAGTCGGAGCCGCCCTTGCCGCCGCCCATGGGAAGGGTGGTCAGGCTGTTCTTGAGGATCTGCTCCAAACCCAGGAACTTGAGCATGCCCAGGGTGACCGTCGGGTTAAAGCGCAGGCCGCCCTTGTAGGGTCCAATGGCAGAGTTGAACTCGACGCGATAGCCGCGGTTGACCTGGACCTTGCCCTGGTCGTCGACCCAGGGAACACGGAACATGACGATGCGCTCGGGCTCGACGAGGCGCTCCAGCAGGGCGGCCTCCTCGTACTCGGGGTGGGCGTCGAGTGCCGGCTGGATGGTGCCGAGGATCTCGGTCGCGGCCTGGATGAACTCAGGCTGCTCGGGATAGCGGGCCTTGAGCTCTTCGAGAACTTTCTGCGTGTAGCTCATGCTTCCTCCAATGATGGGAAACGAAAAATGTTGGTCGCGGCACCCTATGCGCCGCGAGCTTTATCGTGTATGGATAATATCGCACTGTTGCGGCAAAGTTTCGCATAAGCCGACGAGCAGATGTTTCGTTTTGATTACGATGCAGGTAGAAGCGTTTTTGAGTGTCTGACGCGCAAAACCCGTGTTTCAAACCTGTTTCGTCCACGTGTTCCAAACCACCACATTGGGGACAGGCACCTTTGTGGTGGTGTTGGTGGTTAGAGGACGAGCTGGTGGTAGTCGGCGGGGGTTACGCGGCCCTCGGTGGCGGCGCGGAAGGCGGCGAGGGCATCGCCCGAGAACGGCATGGCCCAGCACAGTCCGCAGCCGGCGGTGATGGAGCCGGGCAGCGGCATGATGCGCCCGGGTACACCGGCGGCAAGACACAGCTGCTCGCATTCCATCACATCGAAGGTGCTATCGAACGAAACGATGATCTTGCGCTCGTGGTCGAGGGCATCACCGGACGGGCCTTCGCGGTGTGCCCCACGATACGCCGCGGCGGCCGCTTCCTCTTCCGCAGTATGTCCACAGCCACCGCAGCCGCAGGTACAGGGCTCGGAACCATCGCAAGTGCAAGGCTCTCCCGTGTCGGGACAAATATCGTGAGACATGGCAACTCCAATCGTCTAGGCGAGTAACTCGGCCGCCGCAAACTCCTCGGGCGTATTGACGTTCTCGAAGCAGAGCGTCGAGCCGGCGACCGCGACAATCTGAGGCTCGTCCAAATACCCGGCATTCACCCGGTCGATCAGGCAGCGGATTCGCTGACGATCATCGGCGAGCAGCTCTTGGGCAACCGGCGCACACGCGTCACGGCGCCAGACGGCGCAAAGCGGCTCAATCCCCCGCTCCTCGCGCGGCACGCACACGTCGAGCGCCTCGGCCTCGACACAGCCAGCAAGGGCACCGATTAGCTCCGAAGAGACAAACGGCATATCACAGGCGACGATAGCAACGAGAGGCAGCCGGGCCGCAGTCAGCGAACTCGCGATGCCGCGCATGGCGCCCGCCGACCCTTCTAGGTCCGCCACCACACGCGGCACCAAGCCGCCAAACGCGCACTCCTCAAGAAAGGCAAGCTCGCTGGGACGCGACGTCGTCACGACCAACTCGCCGGCAACTGGCGCCAGCCGACCCAGCACGCGTTCGATGAGCGGCTCGCCGCAAAACGCCATGCGAGCCTTATCGCAGCCCATGCGCGAGGACATCCCGCCCGCTTGAACGACGCAAGAAAGATCGGCCCGTCTTACGGTAGTCATACGGCAAAACACCTCCATCGGCACGTTCAAAACCCAACGCACGGGATCAGTTACCGTAGACGGCATGACAGGCGACACGGCGGACCCGTACAAAAACAAAACAGCGCCTTTGCGGCACGCAGCAAGACCGCGAGCACAAAAGCGCTGGTAGCGTATGGCGGGAACGTATGTGAATCGAACACATCCAAGACGTTTTGCACGCCTCGCAACGGTTTTGAGGACCGCGGAGCCCACCGGAGCCCATCCGTTCCCAAGTGCGCCGGTATTTTACCAAACCGAGCAGCCAATCTAGCGCAGGGAGCGCAGGCCGCCGGCATCCTTGTCGAGCACCGTAAAGCGCACGGCATCCAGGTGCTCTAAGATGCTGATGGCACGTTTGCGCGACACACCCAGCGCCTCGCGCAGCACGCTCGTGGTGGCAGCACCGCCGGCTTCGGCGATGACGGCGGCGACGAGCTCGCGCGCGTGAGCCTCAGCGGCAGTGGACAGGGCAACGTCGCGCTCGACCTTAACGATCGAGCGGTTGAGCGAAAGCTCGCGCAGGGCACGCGTCATGGCGTCGCGGCCGAGCTGCAGCTGTTCGCCCACCTCGGGAAGCGCCGGTGCATCGAGGCCGGTCTCGTCAAGCAGCGCGACGATGCGCTCGCAAGCCTCTCGCACCACGCGTGCCGCCGCGGCGGCCGAATGCGGATCGAATACCTCGGCGCCCTCGGCGGCGCACACGCCACGCGAGCAGCCCTCGGCAATCAGAGCCGAGGCAACGCCCTCATCAGCGGTAGGCCAAGCAGCATGGGCGACGGCGCCGGGCGTAAAGCCCGTCTCCTTGGGAGCCGCCGCATGCATGGCCGACAGGGTCGCCGCCAGTGCATCCATCGCGGCGTCGAGCACGGAAGCATCTGCATACAGCGAGCCATCCGAGCCAGCAAGCGCGCAAGCAGCGCCCTTCGCCACCAACTCGCGCAACGCCGCCTCAGCCTCACCGGCAACAAGATCGAGCGCAGCGGTAACATCGGCAGCCGCAACCGGCAGCGTCTGCAACGCCAGCCAAGCGCCCACACCGCCCGCGATATCGCCGGACTCGAGCGCCGCATACAGCGCACGCTCCCCTTCGGCAAGCTCGCGAGAGCGACGGCAGCGAGAAAGCAGCACGCGCCCGCCGCCAATAAGCATCACGGGCGAATACGACAGCACCACGGCATGGTCTCCGGCTCGCAGCGGCAGCGGCTCCTCCAAGCGCACCTGTACGGTACGGGTCTCGCCCACCGCCATGGGAGCCTCGCCCTCCAAAAGCATGATGCGGCCGACGACCTCGGCCGTGCCGGCCATCACATGCACGCGCGCGCCCGACTCGAGCACGCGCGGCTTGGCGCCCTCGCGACCCAAATACGTAAACGTCATCATAAAGCGCAACGTCTGGCCAAAGCGGTCCGCCACGCCCAGCATCTCGCCACGGTCAAGCGCCGCGACACCGTCACCAACTAGGTTGAGCGCCACACGCTGACCAGGCAGTGCGCGCGGCGTATCGCCATGCACCTGAATCCCGCGCACGCGACAGACCGTACGCGACGGCAAAGCCATCAGCTCGTCGCCCACCGCAACCGGCGCATCGTGCAGCGTTCCCGTTACGACAGTGCCGACGCCCTTAATCGTAAAGCAGCGGTCAATCGGCAGGCGCGGCGCGGCATCGGTGCGCTCGGCACGGTTGCGGCAGGCATCCCAGCAGGCACTTACCTGCTCGTCGAGCACCGCAAGCAGCCCGTCGATCCCCTCGCCCGTCTTAGACGACACGGGCACAATCGGCGCGCCCGCAAACACGGTACCCGACAAAAAGTCATCGACATCGAGCTCGGCAAGCTCGGTCATCTCGGCATCGGCCAGGTCACACATCGTCAGCGCCACCACCATATGCGTGACGCCCAGCAGCTCCAGCACGTGCACGTGCTCGCGCGTCTGCGGCATTACACCCTCAACGGCAGAGACCACCAGCACGGCAACGTCGATGCCTGTCGCACCCTGCACCATGGCGCGCAGGTAATGCGCGTGGCCCGGCACGTCGACCAGGCCGACGATCTTGCCACTCGGCAGTGCCAGCTCGCCAAAGCCCAGCTCCACGGTCATACCGCGACGGCGCTCAACCTCCAGACGGTCGGGATTCTTGCCGGTCAGCGCCTCGATCAATGCCGACTTGCCGTGGTCAACGTGGCCCGCCGTGCCAACGATAACGGGACACTCCACCAGCGCCTGAACCTCACTCATCGAGCAATCGCCTTCTCAACGCACGCGACGAGCGTCGATGCCGCCGTCTCGATATCGCGGTCACCCACGAGTGTGCGCACGTCAAACAGGACGCGATTGTGCGAGGCGCGCGTGACGACCGGCGTGTCGAAATCTTGGACGAGCGAGCGCTTGAGTGCGTCAACGGAAAGACGCTCATCGACGAGGCGCACGGCAACGCACATGGTGGGCAGCTCCACGGTAGGCAGCGAGCCGCCACCAGGGGTCGACGATTCCTCGACGATCTCAATCTGAACGGCACACGGGTAGCCAGCCTTATCGAGCCCGGCGACCATACGATCGCGCAGCTTGCGGGCACGTCGCTCCAAATGGGCCTGCGGCAGCGTAAGCATGCTGAGCACCGGAATATCGCGATGGGCAACATCGGCGCCGTCCATGTAGATACGCAGCGTGGCCTCGAGCGCCGTCAGCGCGAGCTTGCACGGGCGCAGGGCGCGCATAAGCGGATGTGACCCACAGGCCTGGACCAGATTGCGACGGCCCATGATAATGCCCGCTTGTGCGGCACCGAGCAGTTTATCGCCCGAGCACGACACCAGATCGAGCCCTGCCGAAACCGAAGCCGGCGTGGTTTCCTCGCCGCCGCGCACCAGGATGTCATCGGGCAGGAGCGCGCCCGACCCCTGGTCCTCGTAGAACAGTAGACCATGCTTGTGAGCAAGCGCCGCAAGCTCCCGAGAACCTACCTCCTCGTGGAAACCCTCGATACGGTAGTTGGAAGGATGGACCTTGAGGATCATGGCCGTGTCGGGCGTGATGGCGCGCTCGTAATCGGCAAGGTGCGTGCGGTTGGTGGCACCGACCTCGACAAGCTTGGCGCCCGAGGCCGCCATGACATCGGGGATGCGGAAACTGCCGCCGATCTCGACAAGCTCGCCGCGGCTGACGATGACCTCCTTGCCTGCGGCATGGGTCGCCAGCACCAACAGCACGGCGGCGGCGTTGTTGTTGACCACAAGCGCGTCCTCGGCACCGGTAAGCGAACGGATCAGTTGCGCTGCGTGCTCCTTGCGCGACCCGCGCGAGCAGGTATCCACGCTGTACTCGAGCGTGCTGTAGCCGCGCGCGACCTCGGCCACAGCCTTGGCGGCCGACTCCGCGAGCGGGGCGCGGCCCAGGTTGGTATGGATGACCACACCCGTGGCGTTAACGGCGGGACGCAGGCTCGGCAGCGCAGAGCGATGCGCACGCCACTCAATAGCCGAGGCCAGCTCGCGCTTGAAACGCGGAGCGGCACCGGCACGAATCGCGGCGCGCTCCTCGTCAAGCTCAGCCGTCACGGCGGCATGCACCACCGCGTCGCAGGTCTCCCCCGCCGCCTTCACCACCGGCCACTCGGCAAGCAGCTCGTTGACGGAAGGAATGGCGCGCAGGCGGGCGCGCACCTCATCGGACATGTTCTGGCTATCGCTCATGTGCAGCCTT
Source organism: uncultured Collinsella sp. (assembly GCA_959020035.1). Lineage (GTDB taxonomy): Bacteria > Actinomycetota > Coriobacteriia > Coriobacteriales > Coriobacteriaceae > Collinsella. The sequence continues at coordinate 11,986 of CAUEQX010000033.1, forward strand.
TCAAAAACCAAGGGCAGATCAGTCGGCCGTTCGTCAAAACCAGCCGAATCAATCTGTTGAATCAATCAGTCGTTATTATCCTCGTGCTCTGCGATCTTTTCCACGCGAACGGCGTTTTCCTGAGTAAGCGCGGCACCCGTCAACGGGTCCCAGCGCAGTGGCGTGTGGTCGAGCGGCCCGACGCCCAGGGCCTGAGCGCAACCGGCATCGGCGCCAAATGCGCGTCCGCCGGGGGCGGCCGAGGTGAAGATGCACGCCGGATGCAGATACGGCGTCGTCTCCACGCGCACGCGGTCGCGGCCCATATCGCTCACGAGTTCGACGATCTCACCGTCGGTGATGCCCATGTGTGCAGCAGCATCGGCATTCATCTGCACGGCGTCCAAGTCGGAACCCGCCTCGGCGGCACCTTGGGCCGCGAGCCTGCGCGAGGTATGCGACTCAAAGGGTCGATTGCCGCTAATGAGGCGAAACATCCCCGGGCCGGGCTCCACCATGGGCGCAATCCAGTTGGGCACACGACCCATGCCGACTCGTTCCCATACGTCACTTGCAAGCGCAATTTTGCCGCCGGCAAGCGGAATCACCGGCTCACCCGTGCGCGTCGGCAGCGCCATGCCCGTATCGGCCCAGCCGCGCTCCTTGAGCTCGTCCAGATCGATCCCAAACGGCGCCACCTGCGCAGCCGCCAGGTCGTCGGACGTAAACCGAAAGTACTCACCCACGCCGCAGGCCGCAGCCAAACCGGCAAAAATCTCCCGACCGGGACGCGTGTCGCCATGCAACACGGGCAACACGGCATTGCGGTAGAACACACGCGCGTCGTTGCGGCCCACGACCGTACCCACGCCGCGGTCGGCCTCCAGATACGTCACGTCGGGCAGCACGAAGTCGGAAGCGCGCGCCGTCTCGGACCAGCGAATATCAATTGTCACGAGCAAGTCAAGCTGCTGCAAAATACTCAACCAAGCCTGTGCATTGCCATAGCCCGCACCGGGGTTACTGGCATAGACGATGAGCCCACGTAAATCGCCGGCAAGAATCGACTGACCGATGGTCGTACACAGGCCGCGCACCGGATCGACCAGTGGATAGCGCTCGGACCCCAGCTTGGGCCCGCGTGGCACCGGCGGCGTCGCAAAGCGTGCGGGATCGAGGTCGCCCAACACAAGCGGCGTGGGCGGGTTGAGCGCGCCGCCCGCGTGTCCGATGCAGCCCAGCAGCACATCGACCAAGCAAATAGCGCGCGCGGTCTGGGTGCTATTGGCATACGCGATACCGATGCCGCCATGAAAGCCCGCGTCCACCACAGCGGCAGGCGCGGCGGCAGCGAGATCGCGCGCCGTGGCGACAATCTCTGCGGCCGGCACGTCGCACATCGACTCGGCCCACTCGGGCGTCCAAGCACGGGCCGCCTGCGCCAGCTCGTCAAAACCCGTGGTATAGCGGGTCACGAACTCATGGTCATACAGGTCCTCGGCAATCAAGACATGCGCAATGCCCAGCAGCAAGGCCAAATCGCATCCGGGACGCACGCGCAGCCAGCGGTCGGCAATAGCAGCCGAACCGCTGCGCCGAGGGTCAACCACGATAATCTTCGTCCCACGGCGACGGGCATCGTTGAGCGCATCAACGGCCCCCATCGTCGATGAATCGACAATGGAACGCCCCAGATACATGATGCAATCGGTGTGCGCGAGGTCGGAGGCGGGACTATAGCCCAGGCTGTGCTCCCAACCGGTAAGTCGGCTTACTTCGCAGGCACCGTCTGCACCGTATACGTTGGGCGAGCCCAGCGCATGCATAAAACGACACGCCCAGTAGCGGTCGAACGAGGGCACGCCGAGCGTCATGCCCAGCGCGCGCGGACCATGCCCGTCAACAATCCCCCCAAGGCGCGCAGCGATCTGCGCGAACGCCTCGTTCCACGAAATCACATCGAACCCCGAGCCATCAGCTCGTCGGCGCATAGGATGCAAAATCCGGTCGCGCTCGTCAAACGGCATTGCCAGGCGATGCCGTCCGCGGGCGCACAGGGCACGCGCCGCGCACGGATGCCCCGGCACCGGCAGCTCGGCCACCACGCGACCGTCCTCAACGCGTGCCGCAAAGGCGCAATCGGCATAGCATCCTCCGCATGTGGTCACCACGGCGCGACCGTCACGCTTCACAGCAGATGCCATCTCGATTACCCCTTTCATCAGCCAAACACAGCAAGCCAACAGCCCGGCAACGAGCCCCGGACCCAAAAAGCCTCCCGCACGGCAACGCCCCGCGGGAGGCCCAACGTCAAACAGACGGTACCTTACGCCTCGGACTTCTTGGCGTAGATAAACCAGTAGCCGAGCGCGATCAGAACCGCGCCGCCCACGATGTTGCCCAGCGTGGCGGCGGACAGGTTAAACGCAATGCCCGCGACGTTGAGTGCATCGGCCCCGGCGACCTCGGCACCATAACCGCATGCATGCATCACGGCACCCATGGGCAAAAAGTACATGTTGGCAACGCAGTGCTCAAAACCGCAGGCCACAAAGGCGGCGATGGTCAGCAGAATGCCCACAACCTTATCGACCACGGTCTTGCCGGCGGTACCGATCCACACGGCCAGGCACACAAAGATGTTGCACAGGATGCCACGGAAGAAGATCGTCACCCAGTCGATCGTCACCTTGCCGGCGGCGACGCTCACCATGGAATTGGCGACCGCCTCGCCGTTGAGCTTGTAAATGCCGGCCATATAC
>CAUEQX010000034.1 GCA_959020035.1 uncultured Collinsella sp.
GCTTTACGACGATGTTCTGGCAAGAGGGCGGCGCGGTAGACGAGAGCTTCACCCCGGCCTTCGACACCACCGGTGTTCTTACCAGCGCAAAGTAGTGCGTTCGTCGATGATATTTCTGGGACGGGGATTAAAAAATCATCGAGAGGATCGCCTGTTCGAAAAGTTGTCAAAATAGCCGCGCTCCAAAAAGACTGGTTATTGGGCGTTGACAGTTGGCGAGCCGTAGGTAAAATATCGACTTGTCCTGGGGACGTAGCTCAGTTGGGAGAGCGCTGCCGTCGCATGGCAGAGGCCGAGGGTTCGACTCCCTTCGTCTCCACCCTTGGATTTGATAAGCCGCTGACATTGTGTCGGCGGCTTTTTTTAAAAGAAAGGGCTGTACCATGGCCGAGCTTGAGTCCCAACCATTGTCCGACGAGGAGCGCGCCGAGTTGGAGGAGCTCCGCGCCGAGAAGGCTCGTCGCGAGGCCCAGGAAGAGGCCCGTCGCGAGCGCGAGGAGCTGGCTGCCCTGCGTGCCGAGCGTACGAAAGCCGAGGAGGCCGCCGCGAACGCCGTATCCGCATCGGTGCCCGCGCCCGCACCCAAGCCCGCTGCTGCGAAGCCTGCACCTGCCGCGCCCAAACCTCAGCCTAAAAAGGCCGCTCGTCCCAAGTCCGTCGAGCCCAAGCCGAGCCGTGACGAGATGACCTTTGCCCAGCGCATGGTTACCTCCAAGGAACCTACGGGCGAGAACGAGATCCCTGGCATGGCGCCGGCTCAAAAAATCATCATTGTCCTTGCCCTCATCGCGTTTGTCATCTTTATGGGCTACACGATCCTGACCAGCATGGGCCTGCTCTAACCGATTTGCATCGGGTGTCATGTCCGCATCCTCTGCTCTCGTCCAACCCTCAAATTCTGTACCACACATCCGAAAGGTCGCCCCATGGCTTTGACCGACATCTCGCATCCCACCGACATTGCAATGCTCACCGATCTGTACGAGCTCACTATGGCCCAGGGCCTGTGGGAGAGCGGCAAGGCCAATGAGCAGGGTTGTTTTACCGCGTTTTACCGCGACCATCCCTTTGGCAGCGCCTATGCCGTCATGTGCGGCACCGCCGAACTGCCCGAGCTGGTCGAGAATCTGCGCTTTACGCCCGAGGACATCGACTACCTCGCATCGCTTGAGGCCCCTGCCGGCGGCGCGATGTTCAAGTCCGCATTCCTCGACTACCTGCGCGATTTTCGTGCGTATGTAAATATCGACGCCGTTCCCGAGGGCGAGCTCGTCTTTCCGCGCGAGCCCATGGTGCGCGTCACCGGTCCTGCGCTCGAGTGCCAGCTGCTTGAGACGGCGCTGCTCAACATCGTCGCGTTCCAGACGCTTGTCGCCACCAAGACGGCGCGCGTGGTGCTCGCCGCCGACGGTCGCCCTGTGGCGGAGTTTGGCCTGCGCCGAGCCCAGGGTCCCGATGGCGGCCTGGCCGTCGCGCGCGCGAGCTACGTCGCCGGCTGCTCCTCTACGTCCAATGTGCTCGCCGGCCGCCGCTACGGTATTCCCGTCTTTGGCACGCATGCGCACAGCTGGGTGATGAGCTTCGATTCCGAGCTCGAGGCCTTCCGTGCCTTTGCCAAATCGAGCCCCAAGAACTGCACGCTGCTCATCGACACCTATGACGTGCGCGAGGGCTGTGAACATGCCATTACGGTTGCCAAGGAGATGGAAGCGGTGGGCGAGCGCTTGTCGGCCATTCGCATTGACTCCGGCGACCTCGCCAAGCTCTCCAAGTATGTTCGCGGCCGTTTTGATGCCGAGGGCCTGCCCTATGTGGGGATCTCGGTTTCTAACGATCTGGATGAGTACACGATTCAGTCGCTGCTCGACCAGGGCGCGCCCATCGACAGTTTTGGCGTGGGTACCAAGCTCGCGACCTGCTATGACCAGCCGGCGCTGGGTGGCGTGTACAAGCTTTCCGCCCGCCGTGCGAGCGAGACAGATCCATGGACGCCGGTGGTCAAGCTCTCCGAGCAGCCCTACAAGCGCACGATCCCGGGTGTGCAACGCGTGCGCCGTTATTACGACGGCTTTGGCGGCCCAGTCTGCGACATGATCTACGACGAGGACCATCTGGCGGGGGAGGGCGCCGCGCGCGGCAATACCCTCGTGGCCGTGAATGATGCCGCCCTGGTGACCGACGTGTCCGAACTTGAGTATCGCGAGCTGCTGGTGCCGATCGTGCGCGATGGCAGTGCGGTGGCTCCGCGTGAGAGCATCCAGGACGCGCGCGAGCGCTGTGCTTGGGCGCTCGATCATCTGGACGCAGCTTTCAAGCGCTTCCTGTACCCGCAGACCTATGTGGTGGGCATGGAGCAGGGCCTGGCTCAGGTGCGCGACGAGCTCGTGCGCAAGAACATGGCCGCGGCTTCGGCCTTCCCCTGGGCAAAATGATCCGAAGGGGACGGAGGAAAACGGATCATTTTCGTCCGTCCCGCACCGGGTGCCCCGGCTGCTCCAGCTCGCCCGCCTGCTCAACACTCGATTGGTTTGACGTATGACGACTTCTTATAAAACGATGGTGGTAAAGATCGGCTCGTCCACGGTGGTGGGCGCCGACGGCAAGGTCAACCGCGCCTTTATCGGCGGGCTTGCCGATCAGGCCGCAGCGCTGCGCAAGCTCGGCTGGCGTCTGGTCGTGGTGAGCTCGGGCGCTATCGCCTGTGGCTATCCCGTGCTGGGCTTCGACCGTAAGCCGGTCGGCGACCTGCCGAGCCTGCAGGCCTGCGCTTCGGCCGGCCAGTGCATCATCTCGTCGGCCTACGACGAGGAGTTTCATGCGCGCGACCTGCTCACCTCGCTCGTGCTGCTCACGCGTCACGACACGGCGCGCCGTACGTCCTACCTGCACGCGCGCGACGCCCTGCTGCGCCTGGTGGAGCTTGGCGTGGTGCCGGTCGTCAACGAGAACGATACCGTTACTGTCGATGAGATCAAGTTTGGCGACAACGACACGCTGGCGGCGCTCGTGAGCTGCCTGGTTTCTGCCGATCTGTGCGTGACGCTTTCGGACATCGACGGCCTCTACACCGCCAATCCGCATGAGGATCCGACGGCCGAGTTTGTCCCGGTCGTGCATAAGATCGATGCCAAGATCATTGCCTCGGCGGGCGATTCTTCCACATCGGTGGGCACGGGCGGCATGATCACCAAGATTCGCGCGAGCCGCATCCTGATGACGGCGGGCATTCAGAGCGTGATTTGCTCGGGCGAGGAGCCCGATGCGCTCGTGCGCCTCGCCCGCGGCGAGAGCGTGGGCACGCTGTTCGATCCGCCGGCGGAGCGTCTGGACATCGCACCCCGCAAGCTGTGGATCGCACTGGGCGACAAGGCGCATGGCTCGGTGACGGTCGATGATGGTGCTGCGAAGGCGCTGGTCAGCCGTGGCTCTTCCCTGCTTGCGGTGGGTATTCGCGAGGTCGATGGCCAGTTTGCCGAGGGCGATGTGCTCGACGTGTGCGACTCGAGCGGTATGGTTGTCGCCCGCGGTATCGCCGAGGCCGATTCGGACGTGCTGGAACTTGCTGCCGGTCGCCGCCAGGACCAGATCGCCAGCAACCGCCTGCTGGCAGACCTGGCCGAGAAGCCGGCGATACACAGGGATAACTTGATCGTATTTGCATAAAGAAAGACAACGCTGCGGATCGTTTCCCGCAGCGCTGTCTTTCTCGTGCCGGCACTTGGGGACGTTCCTTATGTGCCGGCACTTTGGGACACTCCTTTGCTAGAAGATCTGGCGCAGGTCTCCTCGGTTGAGGGCTTCGTTGAAGAGGTGCTTGAACACCACGCTGCCGTGCAGACCGTCGTGCTCGAACTCGTTGGTCACCCAGGCATGCGAGTTGCCCACGCGGCTGAGCGTATCGAGCTGCAGGCCCGAATCGACGTACATGTCGTCGAAATACACAGCGGCCTGGAGCGGCACCTCGTTGCAGGCCAGGCGCTGCGGGTCGTAGATCTTGTCCCAGCTGGTGTCTTCCATCAGCAGGTCCATGGCGGGCTTAAAGGGCATAAGCTCGGGCATCTGCTCAAACATCCACGGGAACATGGCCTCGCCGGTAAACATGAGCGGGCGCGCGAGTGTGTCGAACTCGGCGCGGTGTGCCTTCTCTTCGGCCGCGGCCCAACCAATGGGCATAGTGTCGCCGTCGGCGTATATGAACTCCTGCAGCGTCCAGTACAGCGGATTCATGCGCGTGTTGGTGCGCTCGAAGGCGCGCATCAAAAAGCTGTCAGATACCGAGGCGCCGCAGGTCAGCGTGCCGTCGCCGTCAACAAAAGCGTGATCGATAATCCAATGCATACGCTCAAAGCTCGGCTTCATGCCAAAGTCGCTGCCCATGAGCTGTAGGCGCTCGACCGTCATCGGAGAGCCGTCGGGCAGCACGGGCTTCTGTGCCTCGAGCGCATCGGCCAGGGCTGCCACGCGCTCGACGTCGGCGGGGTAGCGGTCGTAATACTGCTGCGTCTTGGCGGCCATGCGCGGGAAGGTGTGCGCGTAGACCTCGCTGGCGCTCGCCGGCACGTGGGGGATGCCGCCGCAGGTAAAGCTCGCCGCCACGCCCTCGGGGAAGAGCGACAGATAGCTCAGCGTCAAAAAGCCGCCGTAGCTCTGGCCGAGCGTGACCCACGGCTTGCCGCCAAAGCCCACTAGGCGCAGGTACTCAAAATCGCGCACGATGGAGCTGGCGAGGTGGCGCTTGAGGAAGTCCGCCTGCGAGCGTGCTGTATCGGCGCCGGCGGCCGTTGCGCGATCACCCAGTGGCTTGATCGTGCGTCCGTCCACGCAGCTACTGCGTCCGGTGCCGCGCTGGTCGGGAAGGACCACGCGGAAGTGCTTGACGGCCTCCTCGATCCAGCCGTCGCTTGTGGGCGACAGCGGACGTGGGCTCTCGCCGCCGGGTCCGCCCTGCAAAAACAGGAGCAGCGGCAGATCGTCGTTGATACGGTCGGGCGCGCAAACCACGCGGTAGAAGAGCTTGATGCTCTCGGGCGCGCCGGCGATTGGTGCCGGCATAGCGCCGCGGCGCATGGTGCTGCCGACGGCCAGGAGCATCGGCTCCAGGCCGCGCCAGTCAAGGGGGACGTCGATGCTGTGGTCCTCGACGTAAAGGCCGGGGACGTGGTACGAAGTGATGAGGGCCATGTGAGTCTTCCGTTCGTTGCGGTGTTTCGGGTTGACCAATTCTACCGCCGCGGGCGAGGCCATGCGCAAATCGGCTACCATGGTTGCAAACTTCTAGGAGAAAGGGCCGCCCATGTCGGTCGATATAGCCACGTACGTCCACGATCTTGCCGTTGCCGCCAAGGCAGCGTCGGCCTCGCTTGCCACGGCGAGCGATGAGCAGCGTCAGGAGGCCGTGCGCGCCATGGCCGCGGCGCTGCGCGATGGCGTCGATTCCATCGTTGCCGCCAACGAGCTCGATATGTCCGCCGCGCGCGATGCGGGTACCTCGGCCGGACTGCTCGATCGCCTGCTGCTGACGCCCGAGCGCGTCGAGGGCATGGCCGCCGGCCTGGAAAAGCTCGCCGAGCTGCCCGATCCCGTGGGCCGCGTGCTCGACCACCGCGTGCTTGCAAGCGGCGTGGACCTGACCCGCGTGAGTGTGCCGCTGGGCCTGGTCGCTATGGTCTACGAGGCGCGCCCCAACGTGACGGCCGACGCCGCAGGCATCTGCATCCGTACCGGCAACGCCTGCATTCTGCGCGGCGGCTCGCTGGCCTATCACTCGTGTGCCATGATTTCTGAGCTGCTGGCCGATGCGCTCGAGGCCAAGGGCTTCCCGCGCGAGGCCGTGTCGATGATCGAGTCCACCGACCGCGAGGCCACCGGCGAGCTCATGAAGCTCCGCGGTATTGTCGACGTACTCATTCCGCGCGGAGGTGCAGGCCTGATCCAGCGCTGCGTGCGCGAGTCGCTTGTGCCGGTGATCGAGACGGGCACGGGCAACTGCCACATCTACGTGCATGAATCCGCCGACTTTGATAAGGCGCTCAACATTATCGTTAATGCCAAGACCCAGCGCGTAGGCGTGTGCAATGCCGCCGAGTCGCTGCTGGTCGACCGTGCTGTGGCCGATGTGTTTTTGCCCGCGGTCGTGACCGTGCTGCATGACCACGGCGTGCTCATTCACGGCGACGAGGCAACCTGCGCCGCATGCGCCGATGCCGGGCTTGTGGAGGGCGATGACTACGTCGCCGCGACTGAGGAGGACTGGGGTCGCGAGTATCTGGCGCTCGAGATGAGCGTGAAGGTCGTGGCGAGCGAGGACGAGGCCATCGCACACATCAACCGCTACGGCACGATGCACTCCGAGGCCATCGTTGCCGAGGACACGGATGCTTGCGAGCGCTTCCTGGATGCGGTCGATGCCTCGGCCGTGTACGCCAACGCCAGCACGCGCTTCACCGACGGCGGCGAGTTTGGCCTGGGCGCCGAGATCGGCATCTCGACCCAAAAACTCCACGCCCGTGGCCCCTTTGCCGCCGAGGCCCTCACCACCTACAAATACAAGCTCCGCGGCACCGGCCAGGTCCGCCCCTAAACCCCTCGTAAACGAAAACCACCACAAAGGTGCCTGTCCCCTTCGTGGTGGTTTTAGGTGGCGTGGGCGGTTAGGCCTGGAAGGTATCGCGGTCGGGGGCGAAGGACTGCATGGCCGCGATGGTGCGGTCAAAGAGCTCGGGGAGCTCCCAGCCCAACATCTCGGCGCCCTGCGAAATCACGTCGCGCGAGCAGCCGGCGGCAAAGCGCTTGTCCTTGAACTTTTTCTTGAGCGACTTGGTCGTAAAGTCCATAACGCTCTTGCTCGGGCGCATGATGACTGCAGCGCCGATCAGGCCGGTGAGCTCATCGCAGGCAAACAGGATCTTTTCCATCTGCAGCTCGGGCTTGGGCAGCGAGGTATTGAAGTCCGACGTGTGCGTCTGGATGGCGCGAATGAGCTCGGGAGACGCACCTTCATCCTTAAGAATCTTGGCAGCATAGATGGTGTGGTTCATGGGGTCGTCCTCATGCTCCTCCCAATCTAGGTCGTGCAGCAGACCGACGATGCCCCAAAACTCCTCGTTCTCGGGGTCGAACTCGCGCGCAAAGTAGCGCATAGTGCCCTCGACCGTCTCGCCATGGGTGATATGGAACGGGTCCTTGTTGTGCTCATTGAGCAGTTCGAACGCGCGGTCGCGGGTGATTCCGGCGGTAAGCGGCTCTGCCATAAGAGACTCCTTGTGCTCGTGGGTATCGATAAGAATGAATACTACTAGAACAAGAAAACCACCACAAAGGTGCCTGTTCCCTTTGTGGTGGTTTTTGGCGCGGATGGGTTAGTTGAGGGCGGCTTGGGCTAGGCGGGCTTCGGCGGCCTCCTCGGTGACGCCCAAGGCCACGGCGAACTCCTCGATGGAGCGGCGTTTGGCCTCCTTGAGTACGCGCATGTAGTAGGAGCTGGGTTTTTTATCAGCTTCCTCGGCCTGGCGAATGCGGTGCATCATGGTCTTTGCCACGCGGACCGTCTCGGGTGCGCCCAGCTTGAGCTGCTGCTTAAAGTGCGTCTCCTCAAGCGAGCTGTTGCGCTCGGTAAAGGTGTCGCACTCCAGCTCGTCATAGTGGCTCAGCAGGTGCTCGGCATCTTGCTGCGAGATGGCGGCGTGCAAACGGTCGGCCTGCGCCACGGGGTACATGAGGATCGTCTGCGCATGTCCCTGCTTGGTCTCGAGCAGTAGCATGGGCTGCGGTGTGTCGTCCCTAAAGCCGACGACGGTGCAGACTCCCTGACCCGGATGAATGACGTGTTGACCGATTGAGAACATGCTACCTCCAACTTATACGAATTTACGTATGTTTAGAATAACACGCTGACGTGCGCAAACCCTTACTTTATGCAGGAAAAGCACACAACTCTGATAGGTAAGAGTATTCGATAACAGGCGCAGCTCATTCACACCTTTATGCATTTTCAACTCGTGCATAATTTGCAGGCAGACTGGCATCTTTGAGTGACTCCATACAAGCTGTAGTCAATTTTGTGCATATGCAATATCGATTGGCTTTACCCTGCGACAGTGCCCGTCGCTTGTGATAGAGTGCTACAAACTCTGGCTTTTGCCCTACGAGTGACCAAGAGCTCGGGGGCTTTAACACAAGGAGGATCTATGCCCGAGAAGATTGAAGAGCTGGTACGCGCTGCGCTTGCTGCGGCCCAGGAGGCCGGCGACCTTTCCGCATTTGAACTTGACGATTGCGCTATCGAGCGACCGGCTGACACTTCTCATGGCGAGTGGACCTCTACCATGGCCCTGAAGTCCGCCAAGCTGGCCCACTGCGCCCCGCGCAAGATCGCCGAGGCCATCGTTGCCCATATGCCCGAGGACCCCGCGATCGAGAAGGTCGAGATCGCAGGCCCCGGCTTCATCAACTTCTACCTCTCCGTTGCCGTCAAGAATGCCATCTTTGGCGAGGCTCGCGAGAAGGGTATGGACTTCGCTAAGTCCAACGTCGGTGGTGGCCTGAAGACCCAGGTCGAGTTCGTTTCCGCCAACCCCGTCGGCCCCATGCACATCGGCCACGGCCGCTGGGCCGCGCTGGGCGACTCGCTCTGCCGCGTTATGGATCACGCCGGTTACGACATCCAGCGTGAGTTCTACATCAACGACCACGGCTCTCAGATGAACACCTTCGGCAACTCCATCAGCACGCGCTATATGCAGTTTGCCGACATCATCGCCAAGCAGGGCGTGGATATCGACGAGGCTCACAAGCTGCTGATCGCCGACCGCGACGCCTTTGTTGCCGACGAGAACGACGAGCATCCCGAGACCCATCCGTATCAGGACAACTTTGCCGAGACCCTGGGCAAGGACTCCTACGGCGGCGACTACATTATCGACGAGGCCGCCGAGTTCTGGCGCACCGACGGCGATAAGTGGGTCGAGGCCGATCCTCAGGAGCGCATGGAGAGCTTCCGCGAGCGCGGCTATGTGAAGATGGTCGACAACATGCGCGACCTCTGCCACGCCGTCAATTGCGACTTCGATCGTTGGTACTCCGAGCGTTCGCTGTACGTGAAGGACACCGAGGGCGAGACCGCCGGCACCTCTGCCGTCGACCGCGCTTTCGAGAAGCTCGACAAGATGGGCTACCTCTACACCAAGGACGGCGCCCTGTGGTTCCGCTCCACCGACCTGGGCGATGACAAGGACCGCGTCCTGATCAAGTCCGACGGCGAGTACACCTACTTCGCCTCCGACGTTGCCTATCACTGGGATAAGTTCCAGCGCGTCGACCACGTCATCGACATCTGGGGTGCCGACCACCACGGCTACATCGAGCGCGTCCGCTGCGTCTGCGACGCTCTTGGCTATCCCGGCAAGTTTGAGGTTCTGCTGGGCCAGCTCGTCAACCTGCTGCGCAACGGCAAGCCCGTCCGTATGTCCAAGCGTAAGGGCACCATGGTGACCCTGCAGGAGCTCGTCGACGAGGTCGGTTCCGACGCCGCTCGCTACACGCTCATCTCCAAAAGCTCCAACCAGATGGTCGACTTCGATATCGAGGCCGTCAAGAAGCGCGACAACTCCAACCCGGTCTATTACGTGCAGTACGCTCACGCCCGCGTGTGCTCCATCCTGCGCCGTGCCGCCGACGTTACGCCCGAGCAGGCTGACGAGATGGGCATGAAGGCCGTTGCCGCCAAGGCCATCGGTGAGAACGTCGATTACTCGCTGCTGACCGACCCGACCGAGCTCGCCCTTTCGCGTAAGCTCAACGAGCTCACCGACCTGATTGCCAGCTGCGCTCGCGACCGCGCCCCGTTCCGTCTGACGCACTTTGCTGAGGAACTCGCCGGCGACTTCCACAGCTTCTACGCTGCCTGCCAGGTTCTGCCGAGCGAGGGCCGTCCCGTCGACCCCGAGCTTTCGCGCGCCCGTCTGGCCGCTTGCGACGCCGTTCGCGTGACGCTCGCCCTGGTGCTCACCCTCGTTGGCGTTTCCGCGCCCGAGCAGATGTAATCTACGGGTCCTTTGACCGTGAAGGTTCGGCTTTGCTGAGCCCTATAAGCCCGATCTCCATTGAACTGCGGAGGTCGGGCTTTTTGCAAACGCCGACGTATTGACGAATTTGGAACTGCTGGAAATACGAAACTATGCCGGTTTACTACGATGAATATGAGAAATTCCAACCACGCCAGCTTTTCGCAAAAAAGTGCAGGGCATCTACCTGCGGTTTTAGTTCAACAAGTTTCGGAGTGGTCGCGGTTGAGCGATTCATCGTAGTAAACCGCCATAGTTTTGGCGGAGGCAGTCAGATTTGTGGGTGTTAAACCAAAGAGTGCCCCTTTTGACTAGTCGTTTAAGAGCGTTCCCAATGACTAAGTTGCAGGTGGCGGCGGTTGTGTTACACTAACGCTGCGTATATGACGCAATCATCTCGATACAGATCAATGATGTCCGTCGTTTTGAACGGAACTAGACTGTTTAGCCGCCCTGAAGGTTTATGCAGGGAGCATGTGATCACAGGGCTTGAAAAGAAAGTTGAGCAAACACTGTGTCTGATCAACAGCAAGAAAACGAAATAACGACGACGCAAGCCGCTCCCGCTGCACCGGTTGCGTCGGACCAGGTCGCGGCGCCCGCGCAAGCCTCGGCTCCTGAGACGCCTAAGGCTGCTTCGACGCCTACGCCTGTAGCGGCTGAGAAGGCCGTGTCTGCAACTGGTGAGGAGGCTGCTCCGGCAAAGCCCAAGCGTACGCGCCGCGCGGCCAAGCCTGCCGATGACGGCGAGGAGGTCACCAAGCCCAAGCGCCGTACCACGCGCACGACGCGCGCCAAGCGTACCGTTGCAGCTGACTCCTCGGCGCCGATTTCCGATGAGGTCGCGCAGGCACGTGCGTTGGCGCAGATTAGCGAGGCTCAGGTGGTGCGCGCCCGCCGTCGTGCTGCCGAGCGTGAGGCCGCGGCTCTGACCGAGCTTGCAGCTCCGTTTGTGCCCGAGACGCCTGCCGCCACCGAGACCCCTGTCGCCGACCAGCCAACCGAGAAGCCGGTACCGCGCACACGCCGTCGCACGGCTGCTAAGGCCGAGCAGGTTGCCGATCAGGTAACCCCCGAGCTCGCTGAGGCTTCGGTCCGTTCCGCGGCAGGGGAGGGCACATCGCCTGTTGAGCCCGCTGCGCCTGTCGAGGCCAGCGAAGTTCCCGTTGTCGATCCGGCTTTGCGCCCGCACCGTCGCGGTCGCAAGCCCAAGGCTTTCGTCGAGGCCGAGAAGGCCGCAGCCGCAGCCGCCGCCGCTCGGGATGCTGCGGCGACCGCCGAGCCTGCAACCGCTGCCGACGCGCCCGTCCAGGATGCTACGACTTCCGAGGCCGTTTCTGCCGATGTCGAGCCCGCCGACGTCCGTCCTGGTCGCAGCCATCGTACTGCTGCTAAGCGCACGTCCAAGGCCAAGGCTGCCAAGAAGGGTGCGTCCGAGGTTTCCGCCGAGACGACCGCCGATGCATCGACTGATGCCGCCGAGCCCCAAGACGTCGAACAGTCTGCGTCCGAGAAGCCCAAGCGCGGTCGCAAGAAGTCCGCTAAGGCCAAGGCCGTCGAGCAGCATGCCGAGGCCGAGCCGCAGGGCGATTCCAATGCCGAGGCCAGCGATGATGCTTCGGCTAACGAAGACGCCTCCGCAACCGATGGCACCGCCCCCGTCGAGACCGAAGAGAGCGCTCGCCCCAACCGCCGTCAGCACAAGCGCAACGACGAGCGTAATGACCGCAACGAGCGCAAGGACGAGCGTAACAACGATCGCCGCAACCGTCAGCGCGACCGCAAGCAGCGCAATAAGGAGCGCAATGCCGCTCCGACTGAGCCCACGCTTTCGCGCGAGGAGCTCGCGGCCATGAAGGTCGCCGAGCTGCGCGAGAAGGCCAAGGAGTTCGAGATTGAGACGACCGGCAAGAAGAAGGCCGAACTCGTCGAAGAGATCTACACCACCGCCGCGAAGGCCGAGGGCTTCCGCGACATCAAGGGCATCCTGCAGATTCGCCCGGATAGCTCAGGCATCATCCATGCCCACGGCTACATGAAGTCCAACGACGACGCCTTCGTGCCCGCCTACCTCATCCGCTCCGCGCGCCTGCGCACGGGCGACGTCATCGAGGGCTCGCTTCGTCCTTCGCGCGGCGGCGACAAGCGCGCCGGCCTCGCCAAAATCACGACCGTCAACGGTCTGGACCCCGAGCAGATTCGCAGCCGTCCCAAGTTCGGCGACCTTACCCCGGTCTATCCCAACGAGCCGCTGCGCATGGAGCACGGCAAGGACTCCATTACTGGTCGCGCCATCGACATCGTGTCGCCGATCGGCAAGGGTCAGCGTGGCCTGATCGTGTCCCCGCCCAAGGCCGGCAAGACCACGATCCTCAAGAAGATCTGCCAGTCCATCTCGATTAACAACCCCGAGGTGCACCTCATCTGCCTGCTCGTCGACGAGCGCCCCGAAGAGGTCACCGATATGCAGCGTTCCATCAAGGGCGAGGTTGTGGCGTCGACCTTCGATATGCCCGCCGACAACCACACTCGTGTGGCAGAGCTCGTCATCGAGCGCGCCAAGCGCATCGTGGAGCTGGGCGGCGATGTTGTGGTGGTGCTCGACTCCATCACGCGTCTTGCCCGCGCCTACAACTTGGCGGCGCCCGCCTCGGGCCGCATCCTTTCGGGTGGCGTCGATTCGGCGGCCCTGTATCCGCCCAAGCGCTTCCTGGGCGCAGCCCGTAATATCGAGAACGGTGGCTCGCTCACCATCCTGGCCTCTGCCCTCATCGACACCGGTTCCAAGATGGACGAAGTCATCTTTGAGGAGTTCAAGGGCACCGGCAACATGGAGCTTAAGCTCGACCGCGACCTGGCTGACCGCCGCATCTTCCCGGCTATCGACCCCGTTGCCTCCGGTACGCGTAACGAGGGCCTGTTGGTCGACGAGCAGATGCGTCCGTTTGTCTTTGGCCTGCGTCGCATTCTTGCCGGCATGAACAACACCGAGCGCGCAGCCGCATCGTTTATCAAGGGTCTTAAGGGCACCAACACCAACCAAGAGTTCCTGGTACGTTCGGCCAAAAAGCACAGCGACTACGAGCAGACGTTCTAGGTTGTCATCCACGCGCAGCGATAGTCATCAATGCGATAAAGGGTCGGGGCTTTGAGCCTCGGCCCTTTTCCATATCGCCGCTCCGCGCTTATTTTTAACCATAAGACCGACGAGCAGCAGGTTTCCCGTTTCAATCCGACATCGTCGCTTGCAATCGACAGGGCGGTTTCGCATAATAGCTTTTAAGCTTCGCGACGGAAAACGCAGATGAAACGAACCATATACCGTTGCTTTGGGGCATAGCCCCGCTTCATCTTCTCTCGCGCAGCCAACTGAATGATGCGATTTGGGTGCTGGAAGATGGGGAGAGCTCATGGCTTCTTCTGATGCAACACAACGAGCAGTTCTTGCTGGACTTTCGTGCGGGATCGGCCTTGCCGCTCCCGTGGTTATGTATGCCGCGACGCTGCCGTTTTCGTCGGTGAACGAGACGGTCGTGGCGGGTGCGGTTCCCTTCGCCGTGGGCGCGGTGGCGGGCGTGGGTATCTATGCCGCCTCGCTGGGTATCTCCGAGTACCGTGCGCAGCGTGAAGAGCGTCTGTTCCAGCCCGATGCCATGGGCGGTGCCGCCAATCTCAATCAGCATCAAAGCGAGTTCAAGACCGCCTCGATTCCAGCCCAGCAGCAGGATGCGACTCCTTACGCTGCGGCTTCTGCTTCTCAGACTCAGGCGGAGCAGTCTACCTCGGCATTCCTTTCCGGCCTGACTGGTGCGTTCCAGCGCCGTCATGCCGATGATGGTGTCCCTACCATCGCTCGAGCTGCAGATGCTATGGACGAGGCCGAGGCTTGGTCCATGATCGACAGTATGCTCGACGACGATTCGCCGGTGAGCTGCGACCCTGCACACTCGCGCGACGTCTATCAAGTCGCCATCGACGAGCTCACCAACGGCGGGCAGACCGGCTCCTTCAATCGCGACGACATCGCCGCCGCGGCACGCGCCGTGTCTGGTTCCCAGGCCGCCCCTGCGGGCAGCACGGCGGCTTTCGTGGCACTCGTTGCCAACGCGGCAGCCAATAACGCCTACAACGCTACCTCGGTGGACGCGAACGCTTCTGCCGACAATTCGTACGTTGATGAAGCCATGACTGCGGACGAGGAGGCCGTTGCCGCCCGCCGTGCCGCCGAAAGCTCGCTGTGGGGCGCTCCTGCCCAGCAGCAGGCGGCTGAGGCTGCGCCGTACAACGCAAACCTCGCCAGCATGCCTATCATCTCCGGTGCCGCGGTCATCGATCTCGATGACCTCGATGAGCCTGCAGCCATCACCGCATCGATTGATGCCCAAGATCGCATCGACACCGGTGACCTTCCGGATGCCTCGCTCGAGGTTGATGTTCCCATGGCTGATTACTCGGGCCACGAGGGCA
>CAUEQX010000035.1 GCA_959020035.1 uncultured Collinsella sp.
GCCATGGCATGCTCGCCGACCGGCCACATCATCAACGGCCACACGCCCGTTAAAACCACCAAGGGTGAGCAGCCCATCCGCGCCGAGGGCAAGCTACTGGTCATCGATGGCGGCTTCTGCCGCGCTTACCATCCCAAGACGGGCATCGCCGGCTATACGCTCATCTCGAGCTCGCGCGGCTGCCGCCTCAAGTCGCACCGGGCCTTTACGACGGTTGCCGAGGCACTCACGCGCAACGTGGACATCGAGAGCGAGACCAACCGTTTTGACCAAGCGGACCGTCGCCGCATGGTGAGCGACACCGATACTGGCGCCAAGATCCGCAGCCAAATCCAGGACCTGCGCCAGCTGCTCGATGCATATAGAAACGGTGCTATCGAGGAGCGCGCCTAGCACCACCCGCGGGGATTGGCTAAACTGTGCCAAGTTTGTCATCCCCGCGGCGCTTCGGCGCCAGCTTAAGGCAGGTACCATGCAAAAGCTCCTTGCGCAGATCATGAAATTTGGCGTCGTCGGCGTCATTGCCACGGTTATCGACTTTGGCATTATGAATCTGCTCCACTACGGTCTGGGCCTCAACATCCTAATCGCCAACACCAGCGGCTTTATCATCTCACTCATCTTTAACTACCTCGCAAGCATGAAGTACGTGTTTGCGCACAAGGAAGGCATGAGCCGCCGCCGCGAGTTCATCATCTTTGTCGTGCTGTCCGTAATCGGCTTGGCACTCAACGACGGTATCGTGCTGACACTCAACGCCGGCCTGGGACTCGAGGCCAATATCGCCAAGATCTGCGCCACCGCGCTTGTCATGGTCTACAACTTTGTGACCCGAAAGATCTTCCTGGAGGGCGACGAGACCAAGTAACTCGCAACCTTACAGCCTTACGATGCCCACGGTCAATGCGCGCTCAGCACAGTATCGCCCGTGGGCATCGTTCGTTTACGGGCAAATTTTCAACGTTTGCGGATTACCTCTTGAATATTTGGCGAGTTCGTATAGTTCTTTCCAAAGACCTTACGTTTCCCTTGCAAAAGCTCTAAAGTATCCTCTGCTCGATTCATCAACGCATTGGATGTGATTACGTGCGCAAGGCACTGGCACAACCTCATACCAAGCAGTTCCTCAAGTTCGCCGTCGTGGGTCTTATCTCCTTTGGCATCGACTGGGGCATGCTCATTGCGCTCGTCGAGCTGTTCCACCTCGACTTTTTGATGAGCACCACGGTCTCGTTTACCACGTCCGTCGTGGTCAACTACTGGCTCAGCATGAAGTACGTGTTCGACCATCGCGAGGGCATGAGCCGCAAGCGCGAGTTCACGATCTTCACCATCCTGTCGGTAATCGGTCTGGGCCTCAACGACCTGTACATGTTTGTGGGCGTCACGTTTTTGAGCATCGGCTACCAGGCTATGAAGGCCATCGCAACGTTCCTCGTCACCTGGTACAACTACTTCAGCCGTCGCTTCTTCCTCGAGGGCGCACGGTCGTAGTCGATTCACTATTTGCTTGAATGTATAACCGGTTGGAATTCCCGTTCCAATCGGTTTTTTGTTTGCCGAGATCCCAGGCGACCCCGTCCAATTCGCATGAAAAACGGGCGGCCCGGATGTTTGTCCGAACCGCCCGTCTGGCGCGCTATGTCGAGGTCTCTAGCCTGTAACGTAATACCAGACTACGTTGTCGCCGTTTGAGAGAACGTAGTTGCTGCAGGCCGTCATGGGCGTTGTGCCGTTGACGGAGTACATCCAGCCGCTCGTGCCGCCGTACTGTTTCTCGGCCAAACCGCCAATCGCGGAGACATACGTGCCGTACGATGAGCCATGTGCGTTGACAGAAAGGCCCAGCGCGCAAAGGGCATCGTAGACGGTAGTGCCTTCGTTAAAGGTAAAGGTGCCGCCAGAGGACACAGGATTGCCCACAGCGCTCGATGTGACCGAAACCGTCACCGTTACGTAGCTGGACTCCTGTGAGCCGCTCTGGCCGCCCGAGGAGGCGTTTCCACCATTAGAGGATGAGGCTCCATCAGACGACTGGCCACCGCCCGAAGAAGCACCACCAGACACATTGGAAGTATCACCGGCTCCCGTATTTTGGGCAGCGGATTTATCGCCAGACTTCTTGCCGTCCTGACCATCGGACTTCTTGCTATCCGATTTTTTGTCCGATTCCTTGTTTGAAGACTCGGAATCGTCCTTGGCGTCGTTCGAGCCCTTGGACTCATCTTTTGCAGCATCCGAAGATTTGGAATCCTTGGAACTGGCCTCGCCCGAAGCGGTAGACGAGCCAGACCCATTGTCATCCTTGGAAACGACGCTCTCCCCCGTCACGGACTGAAAAATCCAATCAACGGACCAGGCGCCGCTCTCGGAGGGATGGACAAAGCCCAGCGAGACGACGATCAGAATGGTGCACGCGGCAGTCAGAACGCCAAGGAGCGCTTTGTGCCGTGGGGCGGGCGCCGCCGAAGCGGCGCCCTTTTGCTTTGGATCATCGAGCTGGATAAACGAGGAGTCGGGCTGTTGCCCGCTGGTCTCCTTGGGCTTATCGGGCATTACCGTCACCCTTGCCGCGCTTGGTCAGCACGAAGACGGCGATGAGCGCGAGGCCAATCACGCCGGCGGCGATGCCAACGATGGCGAGCGGATTGGTGCCAGTCTCCTGCTCGGCAGCACTAGAGGACTTCTTAGCAGTGGTCGTGGAAGCAGCACCCGTATCGGACTTGGAATCGGACTTCTTGTCGGACTTGCTGTCCTTCTTGTCAGACTTCTTGTCAGACTTCTTCTCGTCCTTCTTATCGGACTTATCGGAGTCCTTCTTGTCGGACTTGTTGTCCTTGGTCTCGGTCTTGGTCGACACCGTCGTCTTGGTCACCGGCTTCTGACCCGGGGCGATAGCGCCGCCGGCCTGCGGGCCCTTAGAGCCGGAACCAGCGCCGGAACCCGTACCAGTGCCCGTGCCGGTACCAGTACCAGAACCGCTGCCGCCGCTGGAGCCAGAACCGCCATTGTCACCAGAATTGGTGGCATTCTTGGTCCACTTGGCATACAGCGTCAGATCGGCCGTCACCGGCGTGCTAAAGTCATACGCCTGCGTGCAAGCCTCATCGGTATACCAACCGCCGAAAGTGTAGCCATCGCGCGTCGGATCGGCCGGCTTAACCAGCTTGCCATCGGCCGTAGCAACAAACTTAGTGTCGCAAGCAGACCCGCCGTTGGAGTTAAAGGCAACCGTCCAAGACTCGACAGCTCCAAGTTTAAACAGCGTGCCCGAATCATTGATGTAGTAGAGATTGCCAGAAGCATCGGCAATGACCGGAGAGTCACAGTACTGGTAATGGCCAGCCGCATCATAAATCTGCGTCGCCTCTGCATCGCCGAGCGTATAGCGATACACGCCACCACCAGCAGAGTAGTTGACGTAATCCTTGCTATCCGCGCTGTTAACGGTGAAGTACACATAGGTCTTGCCGCCCTGAACACTCACCAGCGGAGTAGCAGCAATACCGTTGAGGCCAGCCGGCAGCGCCTTGCCGTCGGCAGCAGCGACCATCGTGGTCTTACCCGTCTTCAGGTTATAGAGAACCAGAGCAGAGCCAGTAGCCGTCTGTCCGCCGACAATCAGATTGTCACCAGACACCGCAGGGGCGCTCAGATTATTCGTAAGGCCCAGATCAACCGTCTTCTGTTCACTCAGCACGCCCTTCGCCGAAAGCGAAATCACATGGAGCTTTCCGTCGTGCGTCATCTGGTAGAAGGTCGAACCATTGGACGGATCGGCAATGCAATCGGCATTTGCGACAGCGCCGAGCTTCATGGTCGAAACGACATCGCCCGTCGTCTTATCAATGCACTTAAGCGTACCCGCGCTCGTAGGAACGATGGCATACTTATCCGTCAAAGCCGCACCAGTCCAGTAATAGCCCTCGGCAGGGTCGATGTTCTGCCAAGAAACTTCGCCCGTGGCAATCTTAATGCGCGCAAAGGAGCCGTTGCCGTAGGTCGCGTTGTAATTCTCGTCATACGAAATATCGACCGAGCCTACATAGACGTACTCGCCGTCCGAAACGACGGTGCAGGAGCTCTGCGTCAAGTCCGTCAAACCAGGCGTCAGCCACTTGCAGATCAGCTTGTCTGCAGTAATCGCCTGGACCGCACCGCCGTTGAGCGGAACGATGATAAGGCCATTGGTATAGATCGGACGAGAGGTATAGCTCACCTTGGAGGCAAGCGGCGCAGAGGCAACCTTTTTACCCGTGGACGAATCGATCTTAATGAGCTCGTTCTCGGTCGCGATGTACACAAAACCGTTAGCAATGACAGGCTCGCTGCAGTTGGCATACTGCTGGCCAGACTCGGCCTTCCAATCGAAGGCCCACTTAAGACCGGCGGCCTGCGCAGGCGTCTTGGCATCCGTTACGGTCGAACCGTTGCCACTGTTGCCGTAGCCAGCCCACTCGGCATCCCAATCAGGAGTCGTCGCGCTCGGATCCACGACAATCTTGTCGGGATCGGGCATGGGCGAATTATCGGTGGTATAGGCAAACGTAACCTTGTCACCGCTCTTGAGCGTGACCCGGTTGGCGCAGAGAGATGAGGTCTCTCCATTGATATACAGATGCCAGCATTTATTGGTCGCACCATCATTGCCGTACGCCTTGTCTTCGAACGGCGAGTTGATGGAATTGAAGCGCCAGCATGCACCACTCTGGGAGGCTTTGTAATCAATGCCCTTCGCCTTCAGAACCGTCTCAATAAGGTCCTGGGCCGTAGAGCCTTCGGGCAGGGAAACATTGCTTGCCGAGCCCCAGCGAGTATTGTTGCCGTTGACATCGGGACCGATGATATCGGCGGATCCAAGCACCTGACCAGGGAGGGCATCGCTGTCGCCAGCATACATAAAGGTGACGGCGTCACCCTCCGTGAGTTCGTAGTTGCCGGCACCGGCCTGTTTGAACTCGCCATTTACGTAGAAGCGCCAATAGCTATTGGTTGCAGCATCCCAGACATAGGGCTTACCGTCAACGTCGAACGGCGAATAAATGCCGCTGAGGTACCAGCCCCAAGACGATTCGCTAGCATCGAGCTTAAGGCCGGTCTGCTCCAACAGATCCTTAGCAGTAGAGCCCGCCTTGAGACTCGTCTGGCCCGTCGAAGCCCAAACCTGCTGCTTGCCGTCCTTGTCCTTGCCAAGCACCTGAACGGAAGCATGGACAGAATCGGACGGCAACTGGTCGCCCCAGCCACCGTAGAACCACGTGACGGTATCGCCAGCATGGATGGTGACATTGTCCGCCGTATAGTCACTCGACTTGCCGTTGATGAACAGCTGCCAATAGGTCGAATAATCGAGCGGCGTACCCAGCTCAACGCCGTTGTACTTAAGGCTCAGAATGAAGGAGCCCGCAGCAACGGCGTCAATATCATTCGCCTCAAGCGCGACCTTCGTAAGATCAAGCGCGCTCGAACCGGACGTCACCACATACTGCGCGTTGTCGACCCAGGTCTGAGTCTTGCCCTGGGCATCGCGACCAATGACGGTCACATTCGCAGCAAGCTGGTCCTTAACGACAGGGGACGCGCTACCACCCGTAAAGGCAAACTCAATCTTCTGCCCCTGGGTGAGTTTGACGCTGCTCGCGCCAACCGAGGAAGACGCGCCGTCGACGAACAGCTGCCAGTAGGCATGAGTCGCCGGATCGTAGGCAAGCGTGCGGCCATCGCTCGGGGAGGTGATGCTTTCGAGGTAGAAACCGTATGCCGTGTTCGGATCGTACTTCGCCTTGAAGCCCGTCTTCTCCTGCAGCTTAATGAAGGCATCCGCAGCCGTCGCGCCCTCGTCGAGCTTGAGCTGCGTAGGCGCCACCCAGGTCTGAGCCTTGCCGTCGGCATCGGTGCCGATAATCGAGAACGAGACCTCGATTTGCTTCTTGACGACATCGCCAGTTTCTGTCGGGTTCTCTGTCTGGACGGCAGCCGCGGCGGCAGATCCTGCTTGGCCAGCGGATGCCGTCGAAGACCGCTCGCTCGTGGCAGGGCTCTCCCCCGTCGCCGAGCCTTCGTCGCCAGTTGCTGCCTCTGTAGTGGCGGCACTAGCTGCAGGCGCGCTCCCGGAATCCGAAACCTCGGCGCCGCTCTGCTCAGCGGTACCGCCCGCAAGCGCTGCGTCCTCGCCTGGCGTCGTAGCCTGAGCCACAGCGTCGGTAATGCCCTCGGCACCCTCGGCCCACAGCTGAGCCGGCGTGGTGCCAAAGGCCATCGCGAAGGCCAGGAATGCCACCAGGCAGCGCTTTGCCACGCCGCGCGCGATTACGCCACGGCGACGAAGCGAGGCACGCTGGCACTCGTCCTCAAACATATCCATTTGTCTCCTACTGTCTGTACTTGGAGCGTTGCCTTGAAGCTGCCCCACGTCATCGCGCATGTTGCGCTCGAGTTCCCCCATCGGGGTCCCCCTTCCCTCCAGAGCCCTATGCACACCGGCGGCATACGCCGCAGCCGCATGCAAGATGGGAGGCGATCCGACTTAACCTTAACGACTCGGGCGCGCCGTCCGATCTGCGACGCGAACATCCCGAGCCAAGAGGAATTACGGTTACTGGTACAGCCGGGGACTTGCACCCCGATTCTCCCAAACGCGCAGGAAAACCGCGCATTCGTGCGTCTCCGCACCACCATCTAGGCCATCGATTAAAACCGTCAATATGCTATCACGCAAAAGGGCCTCGCACGCAGGCGAAGCCCAAGGTAAAAGCTATTGTTTGCGATAGGAGAATGCGGTGACGGTCGCAGCCTCTAGTGCTTGCCGCCGTGGCTGTTGAGCCAGATATTGCGACCCAGCATAAGCGCCAGCACCAGCGCGCTCACGTAGCCCATAAAGCCAATGACTGGGATACCAAACACAACCGGCTCGATGCGCGCGTAGTACACCACCGACGAACCGATAAACAGACCGGCGATCACAATCGCCATCGACATGCGGTCGATAATTCCACCCAGCTGTCGCAGCGCCTTATCGCTGCTCATGATCTGCGTGTTTACCTTAAGCTGGCCGCGCGTAAGCATACGCGAAGCCAAGCCCAGATACTCGGCCGCCTCGAGCGAGCCTTTTGCCGCGCGATAGCTGCTCGCGGCAAGATCGCGGCTCATCTCGCGCATGCGGGCGTAGGTGCTCTTCTCGTTTTTAATGTGCGTCTGGATGATCTGGATCATGTTGACGTTGGGCATGTACTCGGTCAACAGGCCCTCGAGCGTCACCATGCCGCGGGCGAACATCGTCACCACGCTCGGCAGCTCAACGTCATTCTTACGCGCGAGGTTTAACAGCGAGGTCAAAAACTCGCCGATATCCAGGTCCTTCAGGTCAAGGCCCGCAAAGTCAGCCACGATAAAGTCAAGGTCAGACAAAAACGCTGAATGATCGAGCTCGGCCGAATCGCCACGCGTCACGGCGAAGCGCATGAGCGAATCCTTGAGCTTGGGCACGTCACCTTCGGCCACGGCGAAAATCATGTCCTTGACGATACCGCGATCGTGACTCGACATGCGTCCGACCATGCCCAAGTCGATAAAGTAGACGATGCCGTCCTTGAGAATGATGTTTCCCGCATGCGGGTCGGCATGGAAAAAACCGTCATCGAGCACCTGCGTAGAGTAGTCCTCGACAATCGCGGCACCGATCTTTTCCAAGTCATAGCCCTCGGCCACCAAGCGTTCGGGATCGGCGATCGAAATGCCGTCGACGTAGTCCATAACCACCACGTGCTCGGTGCACAGGTCCAGATAGGATTTAGGGCACGTCACGCCATGAACGCTCTTATGGAACTCGTAAAAGTCATTGAGGTTTTTGGCCTCGGCCAAAAAGTTGGTCTCCTCGCGAAACGAGGTCCACAGCTCCTCGACCACGCCGTGCAGGTCAACGAATTGATCGGTGTTGACGAACTTGGAAACGATACGCACCACCGAGCGGATGATATCGATGTCCTGCGCCATAACCTGCTGCGCACCGGGGCGCTGCACCTTGACGGCCACGTCCTCGCCCGTCACCAGACGAGCGCGGTGCACCTGCGCGAGCGATGCGCTACCAAGCGGATTGGGGTCGATCGCATCGAACATCTCCCCCAGGCGCAAGCCATATTCCTCTTCCAAGCAGCGGAGCACTACCTCGTACGGCACCGGCTCCACGTCGGAGCGCAGACGACGCAGCTCGTCGCAAAAGCGTTGCGGCAGAATCTCGGACCGGTTGGCCAGAATCTGCCCCATCTTGACGAACATGGGGCCGAGTTCCTCGAGCAGGCGGCGCAAACGAACCGGCGTGAGGTTATCCCACACGCGGTACTTTTTGACCAGGCGAACAATCTGCCCGATGCGTTCACGACGACCCGCCGGCGTGAGCTGGTATTCCTCGTCCGGCGCCATCGCGTCGGGCTCTTCGGGCACTATATCGACAGCGCGCGGCTTTTTGCGAGCGCCCGAGACGGCGGCATCGACCTCATCGACAACCGCCGCCTCGTCACCCAAAGGATCTAGATTGTTGTAATCGGTGGTGGAATCTGCCATCTGCGCTGCTACTCGGCCTCTTCGGTATCCTTCGCATCGTCGGGCTCAACGGACTCGACGGGCACCGAGGTCACGTTGTCCTCGACCGAATCGACGATGTCGCGCACATGGGCCAGGAAGGCCGTGCGCTCGGGGGCGGTCATGACGCGGACCCGGGCAAGGACGAGCTCGTCAAGCACGCGCTGGGCCGCGGTCTCGCCCTGCATGCCCAAGCGCTCAGTCAGATCGGAGATGGTACCGCCGGCCTGCTCGAACATGTCGGACACACTGCGGGCGATATCGGGGGTGGCGGTGTCCTTGCGGACCTGCTCGCCCTTGGTGTTAAGGTCGTCGAGGACCTTCTTGCCGCCTTCGACAGCAACGGCGGCAGCGCCAAAGCCCACGTTAATGGCGCCGTTAACAAGCTGATCGAGTTTCATAACCATGGTTATCTCCAATCACAAACAACTGCATTGGCGTTCTTGTACCCAAGATTGAGCGAAAGCGACAAAGCGTTTTAGCGCTATTCGATCGACGGGAAATCCCTACCTCTCGTTGTCGTTCATCGCGAAAGAGTTCTTCATGGCGCAGCTCGTGGTGTAGAGCACCTTGCCCAGCAGGGCATCGGTCTCCACGCGGACACGCTCGGCAAAGGCCTCGTTGGCGCGTGCAAGCTCGGCAGGCACCTCGACCTCGGGCAGAGCGGCTACGGCAGCGTCGACGTCATGGATCTGCTTGTGGCCCATGCCACCGACCTTCTCCTGGTAGTCCTCCACGGCGCGGCCGCACTCATGAAAACGGACGTCGGCCAGCGCGCCGATCAGGCGGTTGGCCCAGTAGAAGTTTTCGGACGTCACGCGAGACTGCGTGTCGGCATAGTACTCGGGCATGGTCTCGACATTGGCGTACAGCGGCACGAGCGCGTTAAACGAGTTGGAGCCAAACGCCATCCACTGCACGGCGCGGTAGGCCGGCTGCGCATAGGGGCGCAGCTGCAACACGGCAAGCTGGCTGTTGCGGTTGATGCCGATGGGGCGATAGGCGCCGCGCGTGGCGGGCGTACCCTTGCTGCCGTAGCAGTCGTACTCCGTGCCCTGGTAGTGGCTCGAGAGTACGTACTTAATGTCCTCGATGGTCACCTTGCGCTCGGGCACACGGCTCCAGGGGATGTCATCGCTCTCGGGCGTGTAGTCGGCGTCGGGACCATCCCACACGTCGCTGGGGTTGAGGCAGCGCTGCATGTACCAGGCGCGCGGCGTGTTGTAGACATGGTCGCTGTCGCTGTGCGAACCAAAGGCCTCGCGCGGGTTAAAGACCGCAGCCGGACCGTCGCCCTCGACACCCAGCGTCAGGTCCAGATGCCACTCGGCCATCCAGGAGCGCAGGTCGGCGGAGCACATGTGGTCGGCCTGGTCGCCCTCGGCGTCGTCCAGGTCAAAGCTGTCGATGCCCAGCTGGTTGGGCATGGTCACATAGGCGTCGTCAGGCACGCGCTTGGCGATCCAGTGGTGACCGCCGATGGTCTCGAGCCACCAGATCTCGTCCACGTCGCTAAAGGCGATGCCGTTGTTCTCGTAGGTGCCGTAGCGCTCGAGCAGCTCGCCCAGAATACACACGCCGTCGCGGGCGGACTTGGCGTACGGCAGGACCAGGGTCACCATGTCCTCCTCGCCCAAGCCACCGGACTGTGCCGGAACGTATCCGTCCTCGCCCTCGTTGCCCTTGGCGGGCACGTAGTCCACGAGCGGGTCGGCGCCGCGAACGCGCTCATTGGTGGTGAGCGTCTCGGTTGCGGACATGCCCACATTGAGCTCGTTGAAACCGGCCTCGGCCCAGATGCCGTGGCCCGGGACAACATCGGGGACGCACGTGTAGCGCATGGGGTTATCGGGCAGTTCAACGGTCAGGTGGCTCAGGACGCTCGTGTAGACGCGCGGCTGCTCGTCGGGATGCACCACGCGCATACGCTTGGGCTCAAACACCCCGTTGGACGAGTCCTCGTTACGCGCGACCAGGGTCGACCCGTCGTAGCTCGCGTTCTTACCGACCAGAATCGTTGTGCACGGCATGCGCATCCTCCTTGAGCGAAGAAATCAAACGGCAACAGTGTATCGCTTCGACGCAAAAAGGGCGAAACCACGGCCTCGGCAGCCCCCGTGGTCAAAAAATGCCAAATATGAGTACTGTCACCAATTTAGTGGCAGCAAATTTCCCTGTAACGAGTGCCGAAAATCCCCATTTGCCCAAAAGCAAGACAACGTTATTCCCCATAAGTTCAATAAAATAGGCTTCCTAACGATAATGGATACCGTTAGGAAGCCAAAAAGACGTAAGACATATGTGACTATCTTGGCAATAGTACTCATATTTGGCATTGTTTGACCACGTGGTATATAGCTAACCCCCTCAAACAGCCTAAAACGCCTATTTCGATGCGCGCTCCGCCGCCTCAATCACGTGTTTGGCGAGAATCGCGGTGGTCACAGCCCCCACGCCGCCCGGCACGGGGGTGATGGCACCAACAACCGGCGCCGCGGCAACAAAATCGACGTCACCCACCAGCTTGCCAGCGTCCTCATCCCAGTTAATGCCCACATCGATGATCGTCTGGCCCTCGCGAACCGCGTCCACACCAATCGTGTGCGCGCGCCCAACGGCCGCAACCACAATATCAGCCGCACGGCACTCGGCGGCAAGGTCGCGCGTATGCGTATGGCACGTCGTCACGGTGGCATTGCGCGCCGTAAGCATGGCGGCAACGGGACGCCCGATCACCAGCGAGCGCCCGACCACAGCAACCTTAGCTCCATCCAGCTCAACGCCGTAATGATCCAGCAAAGCAAGCACGGCTTCGGCTGTGCAGGGGGCAAAACCCTCGCCGCGCCCCGAAAGCGTGGTGAGCAGCGAAGCCGGCGTCATGGAGTCAACGTCCTTGGCGGGATCGAGCACTGCGGCGACGGCGTTCTCGTCAAGGCCGGCGGGCAGCGGGCGGAACATCAGACAGCCATGAACAGCCGAATCGGTATTGATGTCCTCGACGGCCGTCAACAGCTCGTCCTGCGAAACATCGGCAGGAAGCAAAACGCGGCGAGCCTCAATGCCAACCTTCTCGCAGCGCTTGAGGGCACCGCGCTCGTAGGATAGGTCGTCCTCGCGTTCACCCACACGCACGATAGCAAGCGTCGGAACAACACCGCGTTCGCGCAGCGCAGCGCAGCGGGCAGCGAGCTCCTCAGTCAAAGCGCGGGCGACGGGAGCACCCTTCAGTAGCTCAGCCATGGCTATCCCCTCTTTCTTGCAGCGTCGGAGGCGCGGCGCGCCAGCGCATCGGCGCGCGGCAACCATGTGTCGAGCAACTCATCACACGCCGTCTCGAGCTCCTCGGCGCGTGCACGATCCTTCATAGACGTGGTGTTCGCAAAGAGCGTCAAGCTCGCGCCCTGCATGGCGGCGCGGCAGAATACGGCGCCGCACGCCACATCGGACAGCAGCTGACGCGAACCCTTGTCGGCCATGTCCTCGAGCAGCGCCAGTGCGCGCCCGCAGGCATCCATAATGCGATACGGCGGCATAGCGGCCACATGCAGCGCATCCTGAATCGCAGCCGGTCGGGCCGGGTCCTCACGCGGAATACCGTACGCCGCGGACACCTGGCCGTACGCACGAACGTCCTCGGCGACCAGACCCACAAGCTCCTGCGCCAACTCGTCTGCCTGGGCAAACGCACGCGTCAGGTCATCCGCACGATCAGCAAGCGCGGGATTGGTCGCACCGTAGCGGGCAACCATTCCGCACAGCGAGGCGCCCAGCGCGCCCACAAAGGCGCTCGCGCTGCCACCGCCGGGAACCGGCTCGCGCGCGGCAAGCGCCTCGGCAAACCCGCGGCAGGTCTTGTCCATCATCTCTTGGCTCATACGCATGCACCTTCAAGTCATATACATCGGTCGGGTGGAAACCGCCGACCGACCGCATCGATCACATAATGGTGCTAAGTCTAGCCCATAAGTACATAAGCGTCAGCGCACCTGGCCATCGCGGATTTCTATGACGAACGATAGGCGTCGGCACCGCAAACATGGGACACATGGCCCACCTTTCGAGACTTCCGGGCAGCGGCAACTGGGGCATACATATAGGTAAGGAGCCCTATGTTGGGGCAAGCTCATCACGGCACCGGACGACGAATGGAAGAATAACCGCACAGTAAACAAAGACATCATGCGCATGCGTAACCGCCGCCCCAGCGATCCGCGGCACACGATGTCCCTGGCAGACAAGGAGGACGCCACCATGAAGAAAAAGACCCTATCGATCCTTTCCCTTTGCATCGCCCTCTTTGCCGCGCTCGCCCTTGTGGGCTGCGGCGGGAGCGCATCGGGCGGCGGCAGCGCCCCCAAGAGCGAGAGCAAGGAAAAGGCCCCCGTCGCCAAGAAGACCGACTACATCTGGTTTAAGGTCGAGATGCCCGAGGGCGTCGGCGTAAGCGACTCTGCCGGCAAGAATGCCGACAGGGTCCAGCTCACCTTCCCCGAAGACGAGAACGCCTCGGCCGATCGCTTTATCCCCGTTTGGAAAAAAGCGCTGACGGCCGAGGAATCCCACGCCGACCAGGCGGAAAAGAAGGGGGATACGTTCCAGTGGAAGGATGGCGGGTCCGTCGAGTATAACGGCAGGACGTGGCTCGTCGGAACATACGAGGACAACAGCGGCATCTCAACCATGCTTTTTACCGATGTTGAGCCGGGAAGCGTCTACGTCCTCATCTCGAACTTCGACCAGCACAAGAAAGAAGCCGAGGCACTCCTCAACTCCATCGAGTTCCCCGATGACATGGAAGAGGCAGTTTCCGAGGCACGCGAAGTCGAGATTTCGAGCATCGAGATCAAGTAACGGGACACCTGCACGCGCCTACGCGCACCCGCGCACATGCGCCCCATTAAAACAACGGGCGCCCAACCCGGGGAGGGCCGACAGCACCAGCCCTCCCCTCTTTTGCGCCCGAACATATTGCCACTTAACGGCGCAAATCCGGCCCTCAGAATGGGACACATGGCCCACCCTAGCGAGCCGTCCACGCGTACAGTAAAGACAGGTAATCCATGGGCGGTTACAGATCGAGGAGGACACGACCATGAAAAAGAAGGCCTTTGCGATTCTCACCCTCTGCATCAGTCTCTTTGCCGCAGTTGCCCTGGTGGGCTGCGGTGGCAGCGGCGACACTACCGGAAGTGGCGGTGGCGGCGGGGCAGAAAAGCCAGGCGTGGATATGAGGACCGACTTCATTTGGTTTAAGGTCGAGGTTCCCGAGGGCGTCGAGATTACCGACGTTGCCGGCGACACCGCCGACAGGGCCCAGTTTAAGTTCACCGAGAGCGAGCACGCCAGCGATCGCTTCATCCCCGTCTTCGATCCTGACAAGAACGCCGACGAGCTGTTCGACTACGAGGCAAAGTGGAATGCCAGCTTTGAGTGGACCGAGAATGACCCCGTCAAGTACAACGGCAAGACTTGGCGCAACGCTTCCTATACACACTCGGGCGGCGTAACGACCGAATACTTCACCGACGTTGACGGCGGCAGTGTGTATGTGCGTATCGACAACGTCGAGGAGCACAAGGACGCCGTCGAGACCATGATGAAGTCTCTGGAATTTGCCGACGACATCGCCGAGGCCAAGACCGAGGCCATGGACGTCAAGCTCGACGATATCGAGATCAAGCGCTAAGCGACTGGCGAGCGC
>CAUEQX010000036.1 GCA_959020035.1 uncultured Collinsella sp.
GATGCGCATGCATCCGCAGCTAAAGAGTGAGTTTAAGGCGGCAGTCGCAGAGCTTGCAGCTCACGGCTCGCTTCCCGCGGAATATGGCGCCCATGAGCTTTCAAACCCGGGCGGAAACTACAACGGCCACATCGATTTCCACCTATCCGATGGCTTGGTCGACGTGGTCGTTCTCTACTTACCGCATAAGACTAATCCTGTGATCCGGCTGGTCAGAATGGGCTCGCATGAGGAGCTGTTCCAGGGCCCGCAGGGCTGATTGCCGATTTCTAAGTTGCGGTGGAATAGGGATTGGTTGACGGCTAATAAGTCAAAAACAGTCCCTATTTCACCGCAACTGCTGGGGGTACCCTGTTCGTCGCCGCGGCCTCCGGTTCCACTTTTCGCTGAATTTCGCTCAAAAGCTCGGCTGCGACTTCGCTGCTTTTGAAACGAATGCTGCAGTCTTCTTTCTTTGGGAAAGCCAGCAACGGAATAGCTCCGTACCAGACAGTTTCCTCGTCAATCACTGATGCGCACAGGCGTCCTTCGGCTTTGATGAGATAGTTGACGTTCATCTCGGCAAAAATCGCTTTCACGTCATCGCGTGGAGTTGAAGCAATAGAAATCTCAAGGGCAATTCCACGGGTAGCGGCATCCGCGAGTGCAGCGGCGAGCTTTTCAAGGCATGCGGCGGACGCGTAGGGTGCGGCAATAAAAATGCTTTTCGATGCGTTCTCGATGTCATTCACTAAAGCCTCCACGGCTCTTGCCGACCTAACGAGGATGTTTCGATCGTCCTGTCTGTTGTCGTTTGCCGCAAAGACTTCATACCCCAGCTTGGCGTAGGTCTTGAGCCTCTTTTGGTACATGCGCGCGAACATGGGTATCGACAGGTCAACATAGTCGAATATCTCAACCCGCTGTTTGCCCTCGTGGCTTCTGTGTAGCCTACCTGCCTGCTGCGTTATGCTGCCGTCCCAAGATATTGGAGTGGCAATGAGCAAAGTGTCAAGGTAAGACAGGTCGAAGCCCTCGCCCAGAAGACTTTCAGTTGCGACGATGATTCGATGATCATGCTCAAAGCTGGGAAGACTCTTCAGTATTGCTTTTCTTTCTTTGGCGTCGATTTCTCCGGTTAAGAGTATGGGTTCGTGTCCACGGCTTTGAAGTAGCCTGCATAGCTCTTCGGCATGCTTTTTTCTTTTAGATAGCACAAGCGGATGCCGGCCGTTTGATGCGGCCTCGAGGGCGTCCTCGATAATTGCTTCGTTTCTCGCGGCGTGTACACACAGGAGATCGAGAATTTGGTTAAAGGATGCTCCTGGTCCGTAGGTGGGTAATCGAATTCCGGTGAAACGCGGTCTAACAATGCGCTGAATCCCCTGTTGGATTGCTTGCGTTTTTGGATCGACGACATAGCGAACCGGGCCGCAGAGCATCGAGAGTGCCCGCGTGAGTCCGTCCGAACGCTCGGGCGTTGCGGAAAGGCCATATACATATTTGGCAGGAGCGGACTTGAGGACAAGCTCAAGCTGTGGCGCGGCCGCATGGTGGCATTCGTCACAGATGATGAGACTGTAATCGCGAACGAACTCCTTGGCTAATGACTCGCCGGTTTGGGGATCCTTGCCGGATAGCGACTGGAATGAAGCAATGTCGATGAGACGGCTTATGGCGGTCTTGCCTCCTCCGATTTGCCCAATGAGCGGAGGCTGTCTTTTGCTGATTCGTCCCTTTGGGGTTCGGACGGGCTCTCTGTTGTCCGTGATGTCGAGAAATCGTTCGAGTTGGGATTTCCATTGGGCAATGAGCGCAGTTTTAGGAACGATGACGAGCGTTGGAAGACCAATGGCAGCAATAAGATAAGCTCCGATGACGGTTTTGCCGAACCCCGTCGGTGCGGACATGATCCCGTCTTCATAGCTGAGCATCTGTTCAGCGACAATTTGCTGTTCAGGGCGAAGAGTCCCTTTAAATGCCATCGCAATTGGATGGCTCGACTTGCGTTTGTCTGAATAGTGGGCAGAAACGCCGGCTTCTTGAAGCAGCCGCTCAAGTTGAACCTTGCAGCCTCTGGGAATCGCGACGTAGCCATCTCTAAGTTCGCTGAGGTCTATGAACCGCGGTTTGCCGAATACCGATTGATGCATAGATTGTGCGCGGAAGAATTCTGGGTTGGCAAATGTTGCAAGCCTGCGGACTTCCATTTGAGCTGCGGGACTCAGAGATTTTTCGGGGATATAGAGCATATCGGTCTGCGTGACGGACAGCGATGACGGGAAGTCCCGCGGTGTGAGCGGAAGCCGCTTTCGCAGTCTCTGGGAATGTGGCACACCGGTGTTTGCCGCCGCAACAGCTGCTATTCCATGTGACCTATTTTCGATGCTCTCGATCAGATTTTGCACCGTCACGCGCGGGATTAACTGGATTTGCGAAAGGTAAAGCCATTGATCGGGAAAGGGCTCAAATTGCTCGTCAACAAATACGCTGTTCCCTTTTCGCTGCGCTTTTCCTTGAAAAGGCAGCGCTATGAGATTTCCAAAGCCGCCCTCAGGAATGGTGGACTGCGCGGGCAGCATTCGGTCAAATGCTTTGAAGGTGATTGTCTTGTTCAGTATCGCCGCTTCGGTGATAAGGCTGCTTCCAAAATCTCGTGCGGTCTTTGCGCTGACGAGCTCTAGGAAGAAAAACCAGACATGTGCGCCGTCGCCCGATCTCGATCGCTCAACTGCGACATCGATTCCGTGGCTTTTTGCGACATGTCGAATGGCTTTCGTCGCTTCTTTCCAATCGGCTCCGTCAAAATCGATGACCAGGACTTTCGTGTTACTGTCTTTATCGAGCACATATTGGCCTATAACGTCTCGAAGCCTATCGTCATTGCCTCTGAAATGGGCGATGATCGCGGCATCGCTCAACTCGGGGAAGACGCGGCTGCTGCATTCCGTGCATTTGACTCTCTGGTGGCTTGCTTTGGGGCAAATGCCTGACTTCCACTCATTTGCGCAGGCGGGCGTATAGCCAATTCCTCCGTCTTTTCTGCGGTACCCATGAGCGTAGACATCTTTGCGACCAGTAAAGAGATTGCGGAAGAGCTCGAGTTTGTCGCGCGCTGGGCTTGCGCTGGTGACGATATCTTCGATCTGCGCCCGTCTATCGAAAGAATCGCCAGCTTTCTCCCATTCTTCCAGCGTTGTATAACGGATGTCTGGACCGCTGCTGCAGATAACGATTTGCTTGCGCGGATCCGAAGCGTGGACGACCGTTTTATTGAATTTGAATAGGGCGCTCCCGAAAAGGGCGTATTGATGCGTGCCGTTGCTCATTTGAAAGCCATTCTTATCAGCGTTCATTGGGATGAGGGTACGTCATTTCAGCTTTATGAGATACGCGACTTCGATTTTGGTTCGGTAATAGTGGGGTACCGATCCGTGAGTGGCAATCAGCCGGTGCCAAAACGTGCGGCGGCTGTTGTTAAAGGTTTTTGACGGCTATGGGGCGGGTTGGCGGCGTGGGGAGGGGTTTTCGAATGACCCCGTGGTCAAATAACGTCAAATGTGAGTACCGCTGTTAATGTAGTCTCATAACATTTGGCAAGAATAGAATACCAATTCGACATTATTCTATATATCTAACCCACCAAACACGGCATTTTGAGCCTTGGCAAGGCGTGAAATTAATCGAAACGATCGATTCCGGCGAGATTTTGCTGCTACTAATTTGGTGGCAGTACTCATATTTGCCATTTTTGTCCAGTGGGTACCGCGAGGGGGTCTGTTCGACTGGCCCAACGGCCCGGTGATGAGCGCCGGTATGATCAGCCCGCTCGATCCGGATCTGGTACACATTACCGACGACCTCAACGAGGCCGTTGACATTGCCCTGAGCGGGCTGATGTAGGGTAGCAAAAATGGAACGGGGCTAAAAAGACCGGTGCGTAACGTTACATGTCAGTCTTTTTAGCCCCGTCCCAAATGAACTGCTTCTAAGTTGCGGTGGAATAGGGATTGATTGACAGCTAATAAGCCAAAAACGGTCCCTATTTCACCGCAAATGATGTGGGCGTCCCTAGCGAGTTGGCTGGTAGCGGGGGCAGTAGCTGATGGCGATGGCGTCGACGCCTACATGGGTGGCGATGGTGCAGCCGATGGGGCCGGTGCCGGCGTCTACGTAGTCCTGGCCTGCGAGTGCCTCGTCGACAAGCTCCTGCTCCTCGGCGGCACCGGTCGTGAGCACGCGCACGCTGGAGCCCGGATGCTCGGCCAAAAACGCGAGGCAGTCTGCCATGGTGTTGGCGACGATGCGCTTGGCGCCGCGGCCCTTCTTGATGGCCTTGATCTCGCCCGACTGCCACTCCGGCGAAACGGCCAGGCGAATATTGAGCATCTGCGTGAGCTGGCCGGCGAGCTTGGGCGCGCGGCCGTTCTTAACGAGGTTCTCGAGCGTGCGGGGAATCAGCAGCAGGTGCGCGTCGGGCAGCGTCGCGCGGATCTGTGCCTCGGTCTCGTCCAGGCTGCGGCCGTCCTCGCGCATGGCGAGCGCGTACTCCACCAGCAGGCCCTCGGCACCCGAGCCGGTGCGCGAATCGATGCAGCGCACGTCGAGCTCGTGGGTCTCGGCGACCAGGCATGCGTTGGAATAGCAGGCGGACCATTCGCTGCACAGCGAGATAAAGATCGCGCTGTCGTGGCCGTCAGCACGCACGCGGTCAAAGAGTGCCTTGAACTCGCCGGCACTCGGCTGCGAGGTGTGCGGCAGCTGCTCGGAGCCGGCCATGCGGGCGACGTACTCCTGGGCGGTGATCTGTACCTGGTCGAGCAGGTCCTCGCCCTCGATAATCACATGCAGTGGAATGACGTAAATGCCAAGCTCTTGAGCACGGGCGGGGGAGATGTCCGACGTGGAGTCGGTTATGATGGCAAAAGACATAATTGCACCTTTCATTGGGGCGCTTGCGCGCCGCCTTCTGAGAGCAAAGTGCGACAAGTATAGTGGAGTCGTTCCACATTTCTAGGTTCAATTGTTGAATAGTCAACAGTTTGAAGTGTCGGTGTGGAAATCATCAACTGGGGAAGAGGAATGCCGATGGAGGCGTTGGAGATATACAGGCGGCCGGTTGTGCTGTTCGATTTTGACGGCACGGTGGCCGATACGGGCCGGGCGGTGATGAGCTCGACGCGCAAGACGTTGGCCGCGCGCGGGTTTTCGGAGGCGCAGATGGGTGACCTGCGCCGCATGATCGGGCCGCCCCTGTGGAAGAGCTTTCACGACTTTTATGGCTTCTCCCGCGAGGAGTCGCTTGTGGTGGCTGACGAGTACCGTGCCTTTTTTGATGAGCTGGGACCGGAAGAGTATCCCGTGTTCGATGGAATCCCCGAGCTGCTCGATGGCCTTGTCGCGCAGGGGCATCGCTTGGTCGTGGCGACGTCACGCATGGAGGCAAAGTGCATTGACATGGTGGGCGAGCTGGGGCTTTCGCAGTTTGAGGCGGTGGTTGGCATGAATCCGCCGCAGGGACGCGAGACCAAGGCCGATTCGGTTCGCGATGCCCTGGCGGCCCTGGGTGCGACCGCGGACGAGGCCGTGATGATCGGCGATCGCTTCAACGATGTGGAGGGCGCACACACAATGGGCGTACCGTGCATTGGCATCTATTCGGGCGCGGCGGCGCCGGGCGAGCACGAGGCGGCGGGTGCCGATGCAGTGGTGCACTCGGCGGCCGAGCTTGCTAAACTTTTCGCTATATAGGTATTTGATGTGAGGGGCGGGCACGCTCGCCGCTCATTGGTAAGGAGGTCGTCCATGAATCAGGTGGAGCAGAGCGTTGCCGAGTATGTCGACGAGGTCTGGGAGGATGTCGTCGCCGATATCGAGCAGCTGGTGAGTTATCCGTCCGTGGCAGTTTCTGCCGATGCGGAGCCCGGCGCGCCGTTTGGCCGCCCGGTCCGTGACGCGCTCGATTGCGCGCTCGGCATCGCGCAGAAGCTCGGCTATCAGACGAGCGACGACGAGGGCTATGTGGGAATCGCCGATATCCCGGGCCGCGGCGACAAACAGCTCGCGACTATCTGCCACGTGGACGTGGTTCCCGCCGGCCCTGGCTGGAACACCGACCCGTTCACCATGGAGCGCCGCGAGGGCTGGCTGCTCGGTCGCGGCGTGATTGACGACAAGGGCCCGGCGGTATTGTCACTCTACGCCGGCGCCTACTTGCTCAAGCACGGCATTGTTCCGCGCTACACCTTCCGCGCGCTGCTGGGCTGCGATGAGGAAGTGGGCATGTCCGACGTTCGCCATTATCTGGAGAACAACGCAGACCCCGACTTTTTGTTTACGCCCGATGCCGAGTTCCCGGTCTGCAATGCTGAGAAGGGCCAGTTTGGGGCGACGTTCGTGAGCCCCAAGATCGACGGCGGGCGCATTGTGTCCTGGAGCGGTGCCGAGGCGAGCAACGCCATTCCGTCGCAGTCTATCTGCGAGCTCGCGATTGCCGCCGATGAGCTGCCGGCGCCGGTCGAGAATGCTGACCGCCTGGAGATCACGGCTCTCGACAATGGTCATGTGCAGATTTTCGCCCACGGTATTGGCGGTCACGCCTCGATGCCCGAGGGGACGATCAATGCCGTCGGCCTGATCGTGTCGTATCTGCGCGAGGCCGAGGACGCGTTTGGTGCACGCGACGAGCGCCTGCTGACGCCTGCCGAGCACGAGTTCGTCAAGTTCCTGGCCTTTGTGCATGCGGATGCCTATGGTCGCGGCCTGGGTATCGACGCGACGAGCCCAGCGTTTGGCCCGCTTACCTGCAACGCTGGCGTCATCCGCGTGGCGGATGGCCATATTGAGCAGGTCATCGACGTGCGCTTCCCCGACAGCACGAGTGCCGATACCATCCGCGAGCAGCTCGACCCGCTCGTGGGCCGTTTTGGCGTGACGTGCCAGCTGGGTCGCGCTAAGGTGCCGTTCTCGGTGTCTGCCGACGATCCGGCCGTGAAGGCGCTTATTGATACCTATAACGAGTTTACGGGCAAGCATGCTGAGCCCTTTGCCATGGGCGGCGGCACGTATGCGCGCAACTTTGCCCGCGCCGTGTCGTTTGGCCCCGAGGAGACCGGCCTGGAGCTGCCCGCATGGGGCGGCCAGATGCACGGCCCCAACGAGTGCGCCAACGAGGAACAGCTCAAGCAGGCGCTCACGATTTATATCGTGGCGATCCTCCGTTTGAATGAATTAGAGCTTTAAGGTCTCGCGGTTTCCCAATCTAAGTTGCGGTGGAATAGTTCCTAGAATGGGCCATTTGATGGCCAAGCAGGAACTATTTCACCGCAACTTTGTTTTTATTGGTGTAAAAGGCGGGTCATGCTTGGTGGCGGGTTTGTTATTCGTTTGTAAAGGCCGTGCTGCGCTTGCGGTAAGGGTCTATCAATAGCCCGTAAGAAACCGCAGTTGGCGCGGGTGCTGCCCGGTCGGGGTCGTATCTTTCCAAACAGCAAAGCGGGCAGGGTGCCCGTGAGTTGCATGTATGAAAGGAAGATCATGCTCGATCAGGCTTATTCTCGTCGTCAGTTCCTCGGCCTCGCTGGTGGTCTTGCCAGCATCGTCGGTCTCGGTCTCGTTGGTTGCGGCGGCTCCGGCGCATCCGACGCCGCCGACAAGGGTAGCACGGCTGCTGTCGAGTACGTCGCCGGGGAGGGGACATACGACGACGCCTACTGGTTCCAGGCTCTCGTCGAGGCCGCTGCCGAGAAGTTCATGGACGCCAACCCCGATGTCTCCGTTTCCGGCTCGGGCAACGGTTCGGGCAAGGGTCTGACCGCTGTCGCCGCAGGCACCGTCACCATCGGTAACTCCGACGTCTTCGCCGAGACCAAGCTCGAGGCCGACCAGGTCAAGAACCTCGTCGACCACGAGGTTGCCGTCGTGGGCATGGGTCCCGTCGTCTCCAAGAACGTGACGGTCGACGACCTGTCCCTCGAGCAGCTCAAGGGCATCTTCTCTGGCCAGATCACCAACTGGAAGGAGGTCGGCGGCGACGACGCCACCATCGTCGTCCTCAACCGCAAGGCCGGCTCCGGCACCCGCGCCACCTTCGAGGCCGCCGTCTTTGGCGACGAGGCCGTCGACTTTAAGGGCGATGCCGAGCTCGACAAGTCCGGCGACGTCCAGACTCAGATGGGCAGCACCGATAACGCCATCTCCTACCTCGACTTCTCGCACTTCGATGACTCCAAGTTCAACGCCATCAAGGTCGAGGGCGTCGAGCCCAAGAGCAAGAATGTCACTGATGACTCCTTCAAGATCTGGGCTACCGAGCACATGTACTGCTCCAAGGACGCCGACGAGGCCACCAAGGCCTTCCTGGAGTTCA
This sequence comes from uncultured Collinsella sp., assembly GCA_959020035.1. Classification (GTDB taxonomy): domain Bacteria; phylum Actinomycetota; class Coriobacteriia; order Coriobacteriales; family Coriobacteriaceae; genus Collinsella. The sequence goes on from CAUEQX010000036.1 coordinate 8,348, forward strand.
TGCTTTCCGACGACGTCCAGGGCAAGCTCGTCGAGGAGCAGGGCTTCATCCCCGTCTCTGCCATGAAGGTCGTCAAGGACGCCAGCGGCAAGGTCTCTGCTAAATAAGTAATCGCCCCGGAAAGGTTTGCAATGGCAAAACAGCTGCCAAAGCGCGACCTTGAGAACGTGGGCCTGGGCGTCACGGGCGCGTGCGTAGCGCTCGTGACGCTTGTCGTTGCCGCGCTCATCTTTATGGTCGCCCAAAAGGGCCTCTCGGCTTTTGTCAAAGACGGCGTCTCGGTCGTCGAGTTTTTCACCGGCACCAAGTGGGACCTGGCCAACACGGCCAAAAACGGCCTGCCCTACACCGGCGCCCTGCCCCTGATCGTCACCTCGTTTGCGGTCATGGCGCTCTCCACGCTTATCGCGCTGCCCATCGCTATCGGCTCTGCCATCTTTGCGGTTGAGATCCAGCCTAAGTTTGGTTCCAAGGTCTTTGTGCCGGTTATTGCGCTTTTGACTGGTATTCCTTCGGTCGTCTTTGGTCTGATCGGTTTTCACGTGGTCGTCGGCCTTATGAAGAGCGTTTTCCACGTAAGCACGGGCTTGGGCATCTTGCCCGGCGCCATCGTGCTGGCCGTCATGATCCTGCCGACGATGACCACGCTTTCGGTCGATGGCCTGCGCGCCGTGCCCGACAGCTACCGCCAGGGCTCGCTCGCGCTGGGCTACACCCGCTGGCAGACCATCTGGCACGTGGTGCTCAAGTCCGCCATGCCGTCGCTCATGACTGCGGTCATTCTGGGTATGACCCGCGCCTTTGGCGAGACGCTCGCCGTGCGCATGGTCATCGGCGGTATCGAGGCCATGCCGACGTCGCTGCTGTCGCCGGCCTCGACCATCACCACCACGCTCACCACGTCCATGGCGGTCTATGCCGAGGGCTCGGCCCAGGACGATGTTCTGTGGGCGCTCGGTCTGCTGCTGATGGGCATGAGCCTCATCTTCATCCTGATCATCCATCTCATTGGCCGCAAGGGGGCGAAGGCTCGTGGCTAGCACGCGCATCCACATTGACGAGGCGAGACTCGGGCGCGTCCAAAAGCAGGACCGCTTCGCCACGGGCGTGTTGACGGCGATCGTCGCCATCGTCATGCTCACCGTCGTCTCCATGGTGGCCTATATCCTGTTCGAGGGCATCTCGACGCTGTTCCAGCCGGGCTTTCTCACGGAGCCGTCGCGCGCCAACGGAACGCAGGGCGGCGTGCTCTACCAGCTGTTCGACTCGTTCTACCTGCTGCTGATTACCCTGATCATCTCGGTGCCCATCAGCCTGGGTGGCGCGGTCTTTTTGGTTGAGTACGCACCCGACGGACCCGTCCGCGACATTGCCTCCACCGCCATTGAGACGCTGTCCTCGCTGCCTTCCATCGTTGTCGGCATGTTCGGTTTTCTGGTGTTCTCGGTGCAGCTGGGCTGGAAGTACTCCATCATCTCCGGCGCCGTCGCGCTCACCATGTTCAATATCCCCATTCTGGTGCGCGTGATCCAGCAGGCGCTCGAGGACGTGCCGCAGGCCCAGCGCGATGCGTGCCTGGCCATGGGCCTCACCCGCTGGGAGGCCACGCTGCACATCCTGATTCCCGAGGCCATGCCCGCTATCGTGACCGGCATCGTGCTTTCGGCCGGCCGCGTCTTTGGCGAGGCCGCGGCGCTGCTCTTTACCTCGGGCATGAGCTCGCCGGTTCGCCTCAACTTCTTGAGCCTTAACCTGTCGAGCCCTACTTGCGCCTGGAACGTGTTCCGCCCCGGTGAGTCGCTCGCCGTGCATATCTACAAGATCTATGGCGAAGGCAGCCCCGAGGCCCAGCAGATCGTTTGGGGTACCGCGGCACTGCTGATGATTTGCGTGCTGCTGTTTAACGTAATCGCCCGCATTGTGGGCAAGCAACTGGCAAGGAAGATGACGGCCGAATGAGCGAGATGAATGTAACGCCCGCAACCGAAGCGGCATCGTCCGACACCCGGGACTTCCTGTCGAGCGTGGGGGAGAGCGAGAAGCGCGTGCGCGTGAGCGGCAAGGCCGTGAGCGACGAGGTTGTGCTCTCCACCAAGGACGTCAACGTGTACTATGGCGACCACCATGCACTGCACAATACGTCGCTCGACTTCCACAAGGGCGAGATCACGGCGCTCATCGGGCCTTCGGGCTGCGGTAAGTCGACCTTCTTGCGTAGCCTCAACCTCATGAATCGCGAGATTCGCGGCTGCCGCGTGGAGGGCGAGATCAACTATCGCGGGCGCAACGTGAACACCAAGACCGAAAACACCTACGAGCTGCGCCGTTCCATTGGCATGGTGTTCCAGCAGCCCAACCCGTTCCGCAAGTCCATTCGCGACAACATCACGTTTGCGCCTAAGCGCCACGGCATCACCGACCGCGACGAGCTCGACCGCATGGTCGAGGAAAGCCTGCGCGGCGCGGCGCTTTGGGACGAGGTCAAAGACAAGCTCGATAAGAGCGCCTATGCGCTTTCGGGCGGTCAGCAGCAGCGTCTGTGCATCGCGCGCACGCTGGCGCTCAACCCCGACGTGATCTTGTTCGACGAGCCCTGCTCGGCGCTCGACCCCATCTCGACGCTGGCGATCGAGGACCTGATGTCATCGATCGTTGCCGACCGCGCCATCGTCATCGTGACGCACAACATGGAGCAGGCGTCGCGTGTGTCCAACCGCACGGCGTTCTTCTACATGGGCGATATGGTCGAGTACGACGAGACTGACGAGATTTTCCAACGGCCCAAGGATAAGCGGCTGAATGATTACCTCACCGGCATGTTCTCCTAGTCCGGGACATGCTTGAGGCCCGCGGCGGCCACGGTTGCCACGGGACTGATTGGAGAGGCGGGTCATCTCTTTTGGGAGATGGCCCGCCTTTTTGTGTCGTGTGCGGCCCGCCTTTTCGCTGCTATTATGGACAACGTTGAATTTCTACGAAGGAGCAGGGCATATGGCGATTCTTTTGGGATGCGATTCCGTCAGCCTAGAGTTTCCCACCAAGCATATTTTCGATAGCGTGACGCTCGGCGTGGGCGAGGGCGACCGTATTGGTATTGTCGGTAAAAACGGCGACGGTAAGTCGACGCTGCTGAGCGTGCTCGCCGGCACGCTGGAGCCCGACGACGGCCGCGTGACGCATCGTCGCGGCACCACGATCGGCCTGCTCGGCCAAAAGGACCAGCTTGTCGACACCGACACCGTGCACCATGCCGTCGTGGGCGACACGCCCGAGTATGAGTGGGCGTCGAGCCCCCGCACGCGCCAGATCCTCGCCGGTCTCATTAGCGATGTGCCCTGGGAGGGCACGGTGGGCGAGCTTTCGGGTGGCCAGCGCCGCCGCGTGGACCTCGCGCGCCTGTTGATCGGCGACTACGACGTGCTCATGCTCGACGAGCCCACTAACCATCTGGACATGCGCACCATCAACTGGCTTGCACGCCATCTTAAGGCTCGCTGGCAGCGCGGTCAGGGCGCCATGCTCGTGGTCACGCACGATCGCTGGTTCTTGGACGAGGTCTGCACCAGCATGTGGGAGGTCCACGACGGCCAGGTCGATCCCTTCGAGGGCGGCTACTCCGCATATATCCTGCAGCGCGTGGAGCGCGACCGCATGGCCGCGGTTACCGAGGAACGCCGTCGCAACATGGCGCGCAAGGAGCTCGCGTGGCTGAGCCGCGGCGCCCAGGCGCGTTCCACCAAGCCCAAGTTTCGCGTTGATGCCGCTCGCGAGCTGATCGCCGACGTGCCGCCCGTGCGTGACGAGCTGGAGCTCAAGCGCCTCGCCGTGAGCCGCCTGGGCAAGCAGGTTATCGATGTGGTCGACGTGGACGCCGGCTATGCGGATACCGATGGCGCGCCCAAGCAGGTGCTCTCTGACGTGACCTGGCTCATTGGTGCGGGCGACCGCTATGGCCTGCTGGGCGAGAACGGTGCCGGCAAGTCGACGCTGCTCGACGTGATCCAGGGCAAGATTGAACCCACGCGCGGCCGCGTGAAGATTGGCCAGACAGTGCGCTTTGGCGTGCTGTCGCAGCAGCTCGAGGAGCTCGAACCCTACATGGGCGACACGATCCGCGAGGTGCTCGGCAACTATAAGAAGTACTACGTCATCGACGGCAAGGAGACTTCGCCCGAGAAGCTCTGCGAGCGTCTGGGCTTTACGACGCAGCAGCTCTGGAGCCGCATCGGCGATCTTTCGGGCGGCCAGCGCCGTCGCCTGTCGCTGTTGCTGACGATTCTGGACGAGCCCAACGTGCTCATCCTGGACGAGCCGGGCAACGACCTGGATACCGACATGCTCGCGATTGTCGAGGACCTGCTGGACGGCTGGCCCGGCACGCTGATCCTGGTGACACACGATCGCTTTTTGATGGAGCGCGTGACCGACCAACAGTGGGCACTGCTCGATGGCCATCTGACGCATATGCCCGGCGGCGTGGACCAGTACCTGCGCCTGTGCAACGCTACCGCCGAGGGCGAGCCCGTGGGCGCGCCGAGCGCTAAGACCGGCACGTTTGACACTGGTGCCGCGGTAGCTGCGGCCGAAAAGCCCAAGTCGAGCGGTCAGCCCAACGGCCTGTCCAACGCCGAGCGTCAGAAGCTCCGCCGCGAGGTGAGCTCGCTCGAGCGCAAGATGGAGACACAGCGCGCCCGCGTGGAGGAGGCCGAGGCCGCCATGGCCCAGGTCGATCCCACCAACTACACGGCGCTCGGCGAGCAGCAGGCAAAGATCGACGAGGCTCACGCTGCCATGGACGAGCTGGAGATGGCGTGGCTCGAGGCGAGCGAAAAGCTCGAGGGCGAGGAGTAGACGAGGATGATCAAAGCCGCGTTTTTCGATATCGACGGTACGCTGCTGAGCTTTAAGACCCACCGGATTCCGGCGTCGGCGCAGCAGGTGCTCGACAGCTTTCACGAGCAGGGGATCGCATGCGTGATCGCCACGGGCCGTCCGACCTACCAGATGCCGGACTGGCTGTTCGACCTGGGCTGGGATGCGTACATTACGCTTTCGGGCCAGCACTGCTTTGATGCCGAGGGGGTTTACCGCAGCTGCCCGATCGATTCGGACGACGTCGCGGTGATTGTGGACCAGGTGGCGCAGGGGCGCTACGACTCGCTGTGCATGCAGGGCGAGAACTCGTTTGTGAACCGCCTGTCCGAGCGCGTGGTGACGGCTGGCAGCAACGCGGGAATCGTCTACCACGAGGAGCCGTTTGAGCACGCCTTTGACGCACCGGTCTACCAGTTCTGCGCCTTTGTGGACCCTGACGACGAGCATATCGTGACCGATGCCGTGTCGCATTCGCTCACCACGCGCTGGTGCGACCTGTTCTGTGACATTATTCCCGCTAACGGCGGCAAGGACCTGGGCGTGGCGGCGACGCTGGAGCGCCTGGGCATCGACGCGAGCGAGGCGATTGCCTTTGGCGACGGCGAGAACGACCTGTCGATGTTTGCCGCCGTGGACACTAGTGTGGCCATGGGCAACGCGCAGGAGACTGTGAAGGCCGCAGCGACCTACGTTACGACCGCCGTAGACGATGACGGCATCTACAACGCCGCGAAGCACTTTGGACTCGTGTAGCTGCGATCCGGCACTTGGGGACACTCCTTGCGGGGCGTGTTCCCATTTTGTTTTCGTCCCGCTCGTTTTGTGAAACACGGCTAACTTTTAGGCAAAGTAGTAAGACATGGGCAACTTTTGCGGTAAAGTAAGCCGTGGAAAGTATCCAACGGCTAACTAGCAATCATCGCGAAAGGCGGCCCATGGCCCTGCGTGAATCCGGAGAAGACTATCTCGAATCGATCTACGTTCTGTCGCAACGTCAGGGC
>CAUEQX010000037.1 GCA_959020035.1 uncultured Collinsella sp.
CCCCATTACAGTCTGAAGTGGGCCACCGATAAATTTCGATGGCGAGCATTCGGCGCATTGCCTACGATACGGGCAAGCCCCGAGGGGCCGCCGATCGGGCGCCTCCGGATGGCCGTCTGCCCCTGCCCCGTAGAGGGCCCGGGGGGTGTTGCCACCGGGGGCGCTCGCCGCTCCGGACGACTGATAGGAAACTGCCGGGCGCAAGCGCCACGGCCAGGTAATGTGGGTGTCGCAGGGAGGGGTTCCGATCGGCCTACCGATTGGAGGATAACACCGTGGCACCACCTAGAATGCCGGAAGCCGTCATCGGGCTCGATGTCGGGAAATTGTCCCATTGGGCATGCGTCGCGACCCGGGACGGCGAGATACTGCTGAGCGCCCCCGTCGCGAACAGGGAGGGCGATCTGGACTCGCTGTTCGGCCGCTTCCCCGACGCGCTCGTGGTCGTCGACCAGTCGCGCAACATAGGCGCCCTCGCGCTCGCCCGCGCCAAGGCGGCCGGGATGTCGGCGGCGTACCTGCCGGGACTCGCGGCACACGGGGCCGCCAGGCTCTTCGCCGGCGACGCCAAGACCGACGAGCGGGACGCAATGGTCATCGCGAAGACGGCGCTGGGCATCCCCGACGCACTCCTGCCGGTCGGGGATCCGGGCCCGACGGTCGCGGCGGCGAGGGCGCTGGCCGCCCAGAGAAACTTCCTGACCTGCGAAAACACCAGGAGCAAGAACCGGCTGCGCAGCATCCTGCTGGAATCGTGCCCCGCCTTCGAGGCGTTGGTCGACCTGTCCGACGGTCCCCAGCTGAGGCTCATGGCATCCCTCGGCGGGGCCTGGTCGGTGGCCGACGCCGGGCCCCGCAGGGCGGCGGCGCTCACGCGCGGGGCGGCGCGCGGCAAGATCGAGGCCCTCGTCCGCTCGACGGCCTCCTCGACAAGGCCGGACGCGGCGGCCATCGCCGCCGAGGACCGGGCGGTGAGGCTGCTCGCGCGCAGGATCTCCGAGAACTCGGCGGAGATCGATGTGATCACGGCGGAGATATCCGCCCTCCTCGAGGGCGACGATACCTACCGATGCCTCCTGACGGTGCCGGGGATCGGCCCCAAAACCGCTTCCGAGCTCGTGATCTCCATAGATATCGAAGACTTCCCAAGCCACGACAGGCTCGCGTCGTACTGCGGCCTGGCGCCGCGCAACCGCCAGTCGGGGACCTCGATCTCCTCGGTGACGGCATCGCGCCAAGGCAACAAGAGGCTGAAGAACCTGCTCATATTCTCGTGCAACTGCCTTACCCGGACGGAGGGAAGATGGGGCGATTACTACGCTAGGTGCCGAGAGCGGGGCATGCCGCACGGCAAGGCGCTCAAGGCGCTGGCACGAAAGAGGCTGAAGGTCATCTACGCGATCATGCGGGACAGGGTGCCCTACGCCGCCTAGTCGAAGCGCTCCGAACAGATTGGAGCCCATCGGCCGAAAGGCCTGGCGTTAGCATGTCGCGATTCAATCTCGAAAACAGCATTGCCCAGTTGACAAAACTATAGGAACACCCCCCGCTGACGGGAACCGTGGGGTACGACTCGAACAGCAGCTTCTCGCGGTCGACAAAGAGATTGGGGGCAGCCGCGGTCCGGTCGCGCCCCGTGCCGGGTGCCTGTGCCTCGCAAGCACCCTGCGGACGCAGCTCCTCCGCCGCGGGAACCTCGCGCACGAGCTCATCCCATGAGATGGCGCCGCCGCGCGGGCAGCGATTGCCCGTGACGTAAAGCGAGCCGTCGCCAAATGCCACGACCGCGCGCTGGCAGCGGTTGTTGCACCGACGGCAGGTAACGCCGCCGAACTCGCGATGCTCGAAGCGCTCCACGGCATCGAGCCCGATAAACGACGTGCCGGCGTCGCCCTTGCGGCATTCCTCGCGCGCGAGCAGGGCGATACCGATAGCGCCCATCAGCCCCGGGTGGGGCGCACGCGTGACGGGTTTGCCCAGATACTGCTCGAATGCGCGCAGCACCGCGTCGTTTCGGAACGTGCCGCCCTGGACGACGACTTTGTCGCCCAGACGGTTGAGATTTGAAACGCGAATGACCTTGGTGAACACGTTCTCGATAATCGAACGGCAGAGACCGGCCATGATGTCGCCCGGACCCTTACCGCGCCGCTGCTCGGAAACGACGCTGCTGTTCATGAACACCGTGCAGCGGCTGCCGAGAACGGCGGGGGCTTTGGACGAAAATGCCTCGGTCGCGATATCCTCAACGGCTATTCCGAGGTTTTTGGCAAAACCCTCGAGGAACGAGCCGCAGCCCGCAGAGCACGCCTCGTTGACGACGATATCGGTCAGCACGCCGTGGTTGAGCCAGATGGCCTTCATATCCTGTCCGCCGATGTCGAGCACGAAGGTCGCATCGGGAACGCATGCGCACGCGGCGCGGGCGTGCGCGACCGTCTCGACCGTATGGTAGTCGGCGTGGAACGCGCGCGCGAAAAGCTCCTCGCCGTATCCCGTGGTGCCCACGGCATCGATCGCAAGCGTGACTCCCGCTGTCTCCCAGCGGTTCTTCAAGCTGACAAGACCCTGTTGGGCGACGTCGAGCGGTCTGCCGTTATTAGACGCGTAGAACGAATCGACAAGCTCACCCGCCTCATCGACCAGGGCGAACTTGGTCGTCGTGCTCCCCGAATCGATACCGAGCGCCACACGCACCGTCTCTCCGGGCGCATACGCATCCGGACCCTTTGCCGGCGTCTCTTTGCCATGGCGTGCCGTAAAATCCGCCTGCTCGGCAGGTGTGGCAAAAAAGGGCTGGGCAAGACGTCCCTCCCCGCTTGCGGGCGCGACCGTCTCGAGCTTATCCAGCCGGACAAAAGCGTCGGGAAGGTCGATCGGTTGGGACGATGCGAACATGTCGGTCAGCGACAGGGCGGCACCGCGCGCGACCATGATCTGCGGATCGCGCGGGACGATAACCTGATCGTCCGATAGATTCAGTTGCTCCCGGAACACGCGGACCAGTGTGGGGTTGTAGGCGAGCGTACCGCCCTCGAAGATTACCGGCGGCTCGATGTCGATACCCTGGGCCAGACCGCCGATCGTTTGGCGGGCGACCGCGTGAAGCGCCGAAAGCGCCAGGTCGGTGGTAGGAATGCCCTCGTTGAGCAGCGGCTGGATATCGGTCTTTGCGTACACGCCGCAGCGGCCCGAGACCTCGTGGACGGTCGTTCCCCGGCTTGCGAGCTGCTCGAACTCGCCCGATTCGGTGCCGACCCCCATGAGCTTTGCCATCTCGTCGATAAATGCACCGGTACCGCCTGCGCACGAGCCGTTCATGCGCATGTCGGCAACCTCGATGTCTCCCTTATCGTTGGTGCGGAAGAAGATCATCTTGGCGTCTTGGCCGCCCAGCTCGATGGCGCAGCGCGTCTGCGGATAGAACCTGCTGATCGCGAGCGCGTTGGCGACCACCTCCTGAACGTACGAGGCGCCCAGCGCGGTCGCGATATCGCGCGCACCCGAGCCGGTCACCGCAACGCGCAGTGACTCATGGGGAAAGCGCTCGGCGAGCTCGCCGAGCATGGCGCGCACGCTCGCTGTCTGATACGCCCCGTGGCGGCGATAGCCCTACCACGCCTCGGTCATATCCTCGTGCATCTCGTAGACTTTGTTCGTCGTCGACCCTACGTCCAGTCCTACTAGCAACGCCATAATGCTCCGTCTCTCGCATTTTTCCCGCTAGAGATATACCACTCTACGTAATACAACAGACTGTTGTATTTAAACTCCGTATAAAAAGCGGCTGCCGAAACGCTTCAGCAGCCGCCGAATGCACCAACAGATTGTTCTGCGCGCTAGCACGTCGGGCAACGGAGCAGCACGGGCCCTCCGGTCATGCGCACCGCTCACGCCCGCGATGTCGCCGAGAGAGCTATCCACGCTTTGGGCTCCAACCAAGCAAGTCGCCCGCGCTCAGCAGATCCCTAAGCGAGCTACTCGCACTCAGGAGCCATAGCCTGCTCCAAGAGCTCGGCATGCTCCTCCTCGAAAACCGTCCCCACAGGGAAGGTGCGACGGAAGACGAAGCGGGAAATCGGACCGGCTACCAAAAGGTTCCACGGCAGCGCCATCACAAAATTATGCGGGATGTTGATCATCCAGATCGCGGGCACGGAATACAGGTTCGCAAGGATGCCGCCGGGCATGTGCGTCAGACCCTCACAGGCACCGTACAGCGACATGATGATGACCATGGGAACGACCATGCAGGAGCTGACGGCAAGCGTCATGGCAAGCGGCGAACTCTTGCCCGGCGTGACCAGGAATTTAAAGGCGAAACCCTTGGCAAGGGGGCTGGCAACAAACCAGTCGCAGCACATGGCAAAAATGTAGGCAACGGGGAAGCCGAGCCACGCGGCGGCAACAACCTCGCCGTTGATGGCCCCATGCTGCAGGGCAACGTTGTAGATGCTCATCCAGAGCACCATGCAAAAGCACATGATAAAGGTGAACAGCAGGCTCTCTCGTTTGTTGATAGGCATAAAGGGCATTGTCCTTTCTGTGTTACGCCGCGGCACCACGCAACAAAAACGGGCGGGCAAGATGGAGCTGTTGGGACTTCATCTCGCCCGCCCGTGGTACGTGCGTCTGCGACTACTTATGTGGTGGAACTACCCTAACACGAACGGCGCGCGCTTCGTAAGCGTTGAGTTTATGGAGATGCAGGGCACCAATAATCCCCCGACCCCATAAGTTGCGGTGGAATACGGACTGTTTTGACCCTTTAAGCAACAATTCAGTCCCTATTTCACCGCAACTCATTTGGTGCAAAGTAACCTGTCCCCCTTGCACCAATTAGCTGGTATGGCGCCAGCGAGGGTCGGTGAGGGTTCTCGCCACGCCCAAGCCAACGGGCAGAAACGCCACGATGAGCACTGCGCGCACAAACCAGCCGAGCATGTTGACCGTGTCGAAGGTGCACATGTAATACATAGAGCGATAGAGATACAGACCGGGCACCATAATGACAATCGAAGGCACCGTGAGGGCGATGCGCGGGTAGGTGAGCTTGACTTCGGCCAAGCTTGCCAGCAGACCCGATACCAGCGCGCCGATAAACGCTGCTGCCTCGGGAGGCATTCCCGTGCTGAGGCCCAGGAAGGGAATCATCGTCGGCGCATCGACAAGGGTCAGACGCAGGGTATTGGACACGGCGCCGATCAACCCAGCTGCCGCGGCCATCTTTACCGGGCTGTTGAACATCACCGAGAAGCCGAATACGCCAACGAAGCTCATCACCACGCGCAGGAGCGTAAGGGCAAGCGGCGAAAGGCCCAGTGGGGCAAAGTCGTCCGGCGCCAGGCCAACACACTCGGCAACCATCCAACCTACGAGCGTCGCCATCACAATAATCGATACGGCATATGAAAGGCGCTCGATACCGCTTCGCATGTCGAGCTTGGCGATGTCGAGGCCCGCCGTAATGAGCGGAAAGCCGGGAATCACAAAGAGCATGGCGCCGATATAGCCTTCTTGGTGCGACATTGCCCCCGGTATGACCTGGCCAAGGCCGAGCAATGCCAGCAGATACGAAACGCAAGCGAGCGCAACGCCGGTCGTCAGCGCGCTGAACTGACCAAGGCCTTGCTTGAGAATATGGGAGCGGGCAAAGTTGCCGACACCCGCGCCCACAAACGCGCAGGCCATCTCGATAGGGCCGCCGCCGAGCAAAAAGACGAAGGCGCCGCAAGCACAAGCTGCCGCAAGGCCCTGTTGCCAGGGAGAGTAATCGGGTTTTGAACTCTCAACGGTCTTGAGCATCTCGTGGTATTCGTGCACGGTAAACCGGCGCCCATACGTCTCGATTTCCTTTAAGAAGCTCTCCATCATCCAAATGCGATGGGTATTGACTCCCGTTGTGGGCAGGCTGACAACCTCGTTAAAGCAGTGGCCATCTTCGATGCAGGTGCACTCAAACGACAGAAGACTTAAGTCAACGTGGATGGTGACACCGAGTACGGCGGCAACACGATTCATGGTATCGCGCACGCGCCAGGCACCCGTTCCGCTTGCCAGCATAAGCATGCCGGTGCGGCAGATGATGGATGATTTATCGGTGAGCGGCGCATCGACGGCAAGCTCATCGCCTGCCGTCACGATCTGGTGCCAGTCAGTTTTCATATGGAGCGCGCCGGCACGAACGCCGTGGTGCATGGGGGCTCTCGAAAGCAGCGAGTCAAGGCGCGAAGGCTGTGGGGGCTCCGTTGATTCGTCCTCAACCTCATCAGTCTCTTCATCGACCAGATCAAAGGAATCAAGCGGCGCTGGCTCGCGACGGTCGATCAGCTCCTCGTCCTCATCATCAAAGTAATTGAACTGATCGAGCATGTCCTCTTCGATTGAACGCTCGCTCGCGTCGTCCATATAGACGCTCCCTTCCTACCGACTAACCCCCATCCTAGGCAGCAACGGCTAAAGGAAACATAAAAGAGACGGCTGTCATGCGAGCCATGTGCGCAATAGCCGTGGGTAGTCGTTTAATAACGTCCCCAATGACTACCAGTAACTCGACAAGGACTGTCCCCAAGTGCCGGCAGAAAAGGAACGTCCCTAAGTGCCAACCAGGGCAACACCGCAGATAGAGGACGGACAGCGAAAGCCCACCAGAGCGAGCAAGGTGCCTTCAAGAAAAATGGCGCCGCAGGTTGAGCATAAGTCAGCGAGCGGGTCGCATTTGAGACAAGGTGACGTGAAACGAAAGGGCGCTGACCTTCTGGTCGCGCCCTTGAAGTTGAACGTCAGATTGTCCAAATGCGGCCCGCGCAGCGTCGAGCCGTTACGCGGTTCGTAGAACCGCGTAACAAGTTAGTACATCTTTGCGCCGGCGGGGATGGAGGCGTCGAGCTGGATCAGGTTGAGACGCTCCTCGCCCTCCTCCTCGTGGACAGCGCTGATCAGCATGCCGCAGCTGGGAATACCCATCATCTTGCGCGGAGGCAGGTTGGTGATGGCGAGCAAGGTCTTGCCGACCAGGTCCTCGGGCTCGTAATAAGCGTGAATACCGGAGAGGATAGTGCGGTCGGTACCGGTGCCGTCGTCGAGCGTAAAGTTCAGCAGCTTCTTGGACTTCTTGACGGCCTCGCATGCCTTGACCTTCACAGCGCGGAAATCGCTCTTGGAGAAGGTATCAAAGTCGACGAACTCCTCAAACAGCGGCTCAACGGCGATCTTGGAGTAATCGAGCGTGGGCTTAAGCGACGTAACGAATGGGCTCGCGGCGTTGCCGGCCTCGGCAGCCTTGGCGGCAGCGGCACCGGACTGGAAACCCTTCTCGGGCTTCATGTGCGGGAACAGCAGGACGTCGCGGATAGAAGCCTGGTTAGTAAGCAGCATGACCACGCGGTCGATACCAATGCCAATGCCGCCCGCGGGAGGCATACCGTACTCGAGGGCGCGCACGTAGTCCTCGTCATACTCCATAGCCTCATCGTCGCCGCCGGCCTTCTCGGCCATCTGGGCAGCAAAGCGCTCAGCCTGGTCGACCGGGTCGTTGAGCTCGGAGAATGCGTTGGCGTACTCGTGGCCGGCGATGACCAGCTCAAAGCGGTGGGTCAAACGCGGGTCGTCCTCAAAACGCTTGGCGAGCGGGCTGACCTCGATGGGGTAATCGCACACGAACGTGGGGTTGACGATGGTGTCCTCGCCCAGCTCATCGTAAATCTCGGCGATGATCTTGCCGGCAGTCCACTCGGGCTTGATCTCCAGGCCCTTCTCGCGCGCGGCGGCAGCAAGCTCCTCGACCGGCGTGTCGATGGTGACCTGCTTGCCGAGCACGTCGGAGACGATGTCGGTCATGGGACGGCTGGCCCACTCACCAGAAAGGTCGATGGTCTGGCCCTGGCACCCGCTGCCCGCGGGGTCGCCGCTGGCCTTGTTGGCAGCCTTGATGACACCTTGGGCGAGTGCCTTCATGCCCTCGAGGTCGGAGAAGGCACGGTAGGCCTCCATCGTGGTGAACTCGGGGTTGTGGGTAAGGTCCATGCCCTCGTTACGGAAGATGCGGCCGATCTCGAACACGCGCTCAAAACCACCGACGATGCAGCGCTTGAGGTGCAGCTCGGTGGCAATACGCAGGTAGCACTCCTGATCGAGCGCGTTGAAGTGGGTAATGAACGGCTTGGCAGTAGCGCCGCCTTGGATGGTCTGCAGGATGGGGGTCTCGACCTCCATGTAGCCGTCGGACTCCATAAAGCGACGGAAGGTGGAGAGAATCTGCGAACGCTTACGGAAGGTCTCGCGAACGTCGTCGTTGGCGATCAGGTCGACATAGCGCTGGCGATAGCGGGTCTCCTTGTCGGAAAGACCGTGGAACTTCTCGGGCAGCGGACGAACGGCCTTGGCAAGCAGGGTCGCGCTCTTAGGGGCAACGGAAAGCTGGCCACGCTGGGTGCGCACGACCACGCCGGTCACGCCCAGGATGTCGCCCAGGTCGAGGGCCTTGAGCGTACTCCAGGCAGCCTCGTCCATGTCGTTGATGCGGCAGAACAGCTGAATCTCGGCAGTCGCATCGCGCACGACGATGAACATGATCTTGCCCTGACCGCGCTTGGCGACCACACGGCCAGCGATCTTCACGATGTCCTCGGTGTCCTCGCCATCGGCAAGCTCGGCGTACTTAGCCTCGATATCGGCGACGTAGTCCTCAAGCTCAGAGTGCTCGGGATAGGGGTTCTGGCCCGCCTCGAACAGGGCGGCGCGCTTGGCCAGGCGGGTGGCGCGCTCGTCGTTGAGCGTCGATGCCTGATCGGCGGCGTTCTGGTTCTCTGCCATAAGTTAGCTCCTCAAACTAAAACGCTCCCCAGGATTCGGTCCCAGGGAGCGAAAACATACCTTTACGCGGGACCGTGGTCTAGCGTGCGATCTTGGCGATGGTGTAGACGCGAGTCTTGCCGGAAGGCGTAACGACCTCGACGGAGTCGCCCTCGCCGTGACCAATGATGGCGTGACCGACCGGAGACTCGTTGGAAATCTTGTGCTCGAGCGAGTTGGTCTCGGTGGTACCGACGAGCGTGACTTCCATGACCTCGCCGTTGGGATCAATCAGCGAAACGGTGGAACCGATGGAGACGGTCAGGTCGCCCGTGGTGGCAGCAACCTGAGCGTTGGCGAGGATGGCCTGGATCTCGGCAATACGAGCGGCGTTCTGGGCCTGCTTGTCCTTAGCGGCGTCGTACTCGGAGTTCTCCGAAAGGTCGCCGAACGCGCGGGCTTCTTTGATGTCCTCGACGATCTCCTTGGCGTAATCGCCCTCACGCCAAGCGAGCTCCTCGACGAGCTTCTGGCGGCCCTCAGCGGTCAGTACGATCTGGCTTGCGTCCATACGGATATCTCCCCAACTCTGATCAAACAATCAACTGTCAACAAAACGAAAAAGACCGGCTAGCCTGCGGGCAAGCCGGTCAGGTGCTCACCCCAAAGGGATGGGACTACTCTGCGTCCGCGTCGCTGTCCTCTGCCTGCTTCTTCTTGGCAGCAGCGAGCTTGGCCTCGAGCTCAGCGATCTCCTTGTCCTCCTCGGACTGCTCGACCACGACCTCCTCGGCCTGCTTGGTCTCGGCCTTATCGTCGCCCTCCATACCCTCGCGGATATTCTTGACGGTAGAGCCGAGGGACTTGCCGAGCTTCGGCAGGTTCTTGGGCCCGAAGATAATCAGGACAACGACGAGAATAATGATGAGCTCAGGAGCCCTCAGTCCAAACATGTAGACCTCCACAATACAGCGAGACAAGCTCGAATGAGTATACCGCGGGTATCGCGGTATCACAACAATAGCTAAAAAAAGGGACCGCAAGAAGCGGTCCCTCCTCATGCTCTGGTCGGGTTGACTGGATTTGAACCAGCGACCCCTGCGTCCCGAACGCAGTGCTCTACCAAACTGAGCCACAACCCGTTAGCTCGACTATAGTAACAAAGATTTCCGTCGTGTGCCAGAGAAATTTTTACTTCTTTGGCGCTTCAATGCGAACCGTGTCGGAAACGAGCTCCGTTGCATAAGCCCACCAGCCGTTTTGTTGAGCGGCTGCCGCAAGATTGACTGCCGTGGCGGCAGTATCGCAGAGAGCAAACGAGCAGGCACCCGAACCGCACACGTTTGCGGTAATGGTACCGTCCTGTGAACGAAGCCAGTCGAGCACCGTTTGAATCCGCGGCTCCATCTGCGCGGAAATGACACCCAGGTTGTTGTGGACGAGCGCGTAGGCCGCCTCTGCGTCTCCCGAGCGAAGGGCAGATGCGATCGCTCCGGGCTTGTCCGCAGGCACTGGGGTCTCGTCAAAACGTCGATAGGCTTCAATTGTTGAAACGCTTGCCTCGCGCGGCTTGACCAGCACGACGGGTGTCGCGGGTAGTGCGGGGTACTCGGTTGCCAGCACGTCTCCCCCACCCACGTAAAATGCAGGGCTGGCATGCAAAAAGAAGGGAACGTCGGCGCCAATGCCGCGCGCAATGTTGTCCAGCGCGGGGTCGGCACGGTCGATACCCCAACTCTCTGCCAAGGCGACAATGACCGCCGCGGCATCCGTCGAAGGACCGCCCAGGCCGGCACACAGCGGGATGCGCTTCTTAATCGTGATGCAGACATTGGCTTCGCGACCGTAATGCTCGGCCATAGCAGCGGCCGCACGATACGCCGTATTCTTTTGCATGGGAAAGTCGGATGCCGGAATCGTCTGGACGGTCAGCGCCTGTGCCGGCGTAACCGTCACGGTATCGACAAGACCGACGGCTGCCATCAGGGAATCGACCTTATGGTAGCCGCGGTCGTCACGCTCGGTATGAACCCCCAGATAGAGGTTGATCTTTGCCGGCGCGGAAAGGATCAGGGACCAATCGGTCACCGCTAGTGCTCCTCGAGCTGATTGCCGAGCGGGGTAAAGATGTGCTCGCCGCTCTCGGGGTCGAACAGCTCGACCTGGCCGGTGAGAACATCAATATACTGGTAGGACTGACGCGACTTGCGGCCACGGCGCTCGTCGACCTCGACGATAAAGACTGCCGGATGGACGCTTTTGATGGTGCCCATGCGCTCGACGACGCGGGTGCGGCCCATGTTGGCCTTCACCTTAACGCGATCGCCCACCATATCGGTCAGCTTCTCGTGGATGTCGTCGACGTGATTGACTTCCATCTCTTCCATGAACAGGGCCTCCAGAAGGTGCAATTCAAAAAGGGGATAATACCCCTAAGATAGACAAAACTCTAATACTATAGCACCCTGTTGTGGCCATACGCAAGTAGCTAAAAAAGCCCCGTCCCAAATTAGCTGCTTACAGATTGTCGGTATCGAGGACGATGGTGAATGGACCGTCGTTGACGAGGTCGACCTTCATGTCGGCGCCGAAGATGCCATGCGCTACGTGCTCGACGTCCTCGCGCACAAGCGTCAGGAAATACTCGTAGAGCTCGTTGGCGACATCGGGGGCGCCGGCATCCGTAAACGATGGGCGGCGGCCGTGACGGCAATCGGCGAACAGCGTGAACTGCGACACCACGAGAACCTCGCCGTCGACATCGGCAAGTGCCAGGTTGGTCTTGCCGTTCTCGTCCTCGTTAATGCGCAAGCCCCGGAGCTTGCCCCACAGCTTATCGGCCTCGGCGCGCGTGTCGCCGTGACCCACGCCCAGCAGTACCAGATAGCCGCGCCCAATTTTGCCCACGCACTCGCCGTCGACCGTCACGCCGGCGTTGAGCACGCGCTGCACCACCGCACGCACGGCCTACTCCTCGCCCGTCAGTTTGGCGGATAGGTGCTCGAGCGCATGGAATCGATGGCTGATGGCGTTCTTCTCGTCCGCCGTCAGCTCGGCCATGGTCTTGCCCGGCGTGTCGACCGGCAGGAACAGCGGGTCGTAGCCAAAGCCGTGATCGCCGCGGCCCTCGTGTGCGATAACGCCCTCGCAGGCGCCCTCACCATAGGTGACCAAACCGTCCGTGTCGATGAGCGCGACGACGCTCATAAAGCGCGCGGTGCGGTCCTCGTCGGCCACGCCCTCCAGATTCACGAGCAGCTTGGCATTGTTGGCGGCATCGTTGCCGTGAACGCCAGCGTAGCGCGCGCTATACACACCGGGCTCACCGTCCAGCGCGTCGACGACCAGGCCCGAATCGTCGGCAATGGCCATGAGCCCCGTCTCTTCGACGGCAGCCTGCGCCTTGATGATGGCGTTCTCCAAAAATGTCGTGCCGTTTTCCTCGGGGTCCTCAAAATCGCCCAGCTGACCGAGCGCCACAAAGCGAACCTCGGGCATAACCTTGCCCAAAATGGCCTCGATCTCGGTGAGCTTATGGGCGTTGCCCGTTGCCACGACGATGGTCGCCGCCGGGTCGAGGGTGTCGATGTCGATCTTCTCAAGTGCCATGAGTGGTCTCCTTGTCCGTATAGCAAAGTCACGTAAAAGGGACCGGTCCGTCGGCGTCTCCCCTTTCATGTGACATCAACCTTATCTATCGGCGTTTCCGCAGATAAAACCCGCCAAAATAAACATCCCTTTTTGGTAGGTTAGGCGAGGACTTGGCGCTGGAGCTCGATGAGCTCGGCGATGCCCTTGTCGCCCAAATCGAGCAGGGTGTTGAGGCGCTTGCGGTCGAAGGGCGCCTGCTCGCCAGTGCCCTGGAGCTCGATCATCTCACCGGTATCGGTGGCGACAAGGTTCATGTCGACCTCGGCGTGACTGTCCTCGGAATAATCCAGGTCGAGCAGGGTGTTGCCGTCGACAACGCCCATGGAAATCGCGGCGACCTGGCCCGTGAGCGGGATGCGCTCGAGCTTACCCGCCTCGACCCACATGGCAAGGGCGTCGTGCAGCGCCACCCAGGCGCCGGTAATGCTCGCCGTTCGCGTGCCGCCGTCTGCCTGAATCACGTCGCAGTCGACGGTGACGGTGTACTCGCCGAGCGCCTTCATGTTGACGACGGTGCGTAGGCTGCGGCCGATCAGACGCTCAATCTCCATGGAGCGACCCTTGCGGTTGGCGTGCTCGCGCTTGCAGCGCTTGCCGGTCGATGCCGGCAGCATGGCATACTCCGCCGTTACCCAACCGGCCTTGGCGCCCTTGCGCCAGCCCGGCACGCCCTCCTCGATGGTGGCAGTGCACAGCACGCGCGTATCGCCAAACTCGGCCAGGCACGAACCGTGGGCGTGCTTCATGACACCGCGAGTAAGCTTGATGGGGCGCAGCTCATCGGCGGCGCGGCCGTTGGCGCGATTGACCTGCATGTACTCCATAGAAATATCCTTTCGGCAAAAGGTGAACGTGAGCCTTTGGTCGGTGACCTTATATCTATTTCAGTTCGTCGATATCGATATGCTCAATGCTTTTGAGCGGCTGGCCAAAGATAAAACTGCCCGCCACCGCAAACTCAGCAATGTTATCGGCCGTCGTTGCAAAACGATGCTGCGGCTCGGCCGCGTCGCCCGCCAGCTGCTCGCGGCGCGTGAGAATATCGGTCAGCTCGCGCGTGGTCTCCTCGGCGGAGCTCACCACGCGCACTCCGGGACCCAGCGCATGGCGAATAGGCCCCACGAGCAGCGGGAAATGCGTGCAGCCGAGTACCACGGTATCGATGCCGTGGTCGCGCAGCGGTTCAACCGTGGCACCGACCAGCGCGCGTACGGCAGGCGTATCAAAGATGTCCTCGTTCTCGAGCCACTGCTCTTGCAGATGTGCGCCCGAGGCGAGCTCGTGCTCAACGACCTCGACAAAGCTCGAGGCAGGGCAGCCGTATACGTCGACGCCGGCATCCAGGTCCTGAATGGCACGCGTGTAAGCGCCTGAGCGAATGGTGAGGTTGGTGGCGAGCACGCCCACCCGGCGCGTGCGGGTGCTGTTGATTGCCGCGCGTGCGCCCGGTGCGATCACACCGATGACGGGGACGTCGAGCACCTGCTGGGCCAAGCGCAAGGCCGCAGCGGTCGCCGTATTGCAGGCGATGACCATGATCTTGACGTCGTGCTTCGACAGCCAACGGCCCGCCTGCAGTGCAAATGTGCGCACCTCGTCCTCGGTGCGGGTGCCGTAGGGGCAGCGCTTGGTGTCGCCAAAGTAGTAGACGGACTCGTGCGGCAACGCCGTCGCAATCGCGCGCGCAACCGTCAGACCGCCTAGACCCGAGTCGAACACACCGATCGGGCGCGTGTCACCTGACAGATTCTCGAT
>CAUEQX010000038.1 GCA_959020035.1 uncultured Collinsella sp.
CTTCGCCCCGCTCGGCTTTAGCACCTGGCAGGCAACCGCGCTGTCCGTCTCTGGCCTCGTTGCCAAGGAGAACGTCGTCGCAACCGCCGGTTCGCTGCTCTCCGTTGCCGACGCCGGCGAGACCGACCCGAGCCTGTGGACCGCATTTGCCGGTATGTTCCCGACCATGGGCGCTTGCGTGGCCTTCGGTGCCTTCAACCTGCTGTGCGCCCCCTGCTTCGCCGCCATTGGTACCATCCGCAACCAGATGGACTCGGGCAAGTGGACTGCGATCGCCATCGGTTACGAGTGCGCCTTCGCTTGGGTGATCGGTCTGTTCATCAACCAGTTCTACAACCTGTTCGCGCTCGGACAGTTTGGTTTCTGGACGATTGTGGCCGTCGTGCTGCTGGTTGCGATGCTCTTCCAGATTTTCCGTCCCATGCCCAAGCACGCTTGGACCGACGAGGACGAGACCAACACTGCTTCCGCCGCAGTTTCCGCTTAAATCCGAATAAGGATTAACCCCTTTCCACGAGCCCGGGTGTCCCAGCGACACTCGGGCTTTTTGGTGGGGGAGATGTGGCGTTTCCGCAGATAAAACCGACTAAAATAAACCTGTCCCTTTTTGGTAGGTGGAGAATGGAGTAAAGTAAGTGGTGGTTAACTAGAGGAGGCTTGCTATGGCACCTATCGATATTGTTGTACTGGCTGTTATCGGTATTGCGTTTGTCGCCGTGTGCGTGCGCATCTACCGCAAGGGCACCTGCGCCGACTGCGCTCAGGGTGGCGTTTGCACGGGGCATTGCTCCAACAAAAAGACCTGTGCCGCGTTTAAGGGCGTGGACAAAATCGCCGAAGACTTGGGCCGCGGTATTCATTAGCCGACCGGCGTTTGGGCATGTATGACTGAGGATACGGCAGTTGCTGATACGATAGGTACATCAGCAACTGCCGCCGAGCGGCTCAAACGAAAGGAAGCCTGTATGGAGTCATCCGCCTATCCGATGCTCTTTAGCCCGATCAAGGTCGGTACGACCGAGGTCAAGAACCGCGTCTTTATGCCGCCGGTGTCCACGAACCTGGCCGATCATGGCTACGTGACCGACGACTTGGTCGATCATTACCGTGCTCGTGCCAAGGGCGGCGTTGGCCTCATCATTACCGAGGTCGTGACGGTCGAGCCCACCTATACCTATCTGCCGGGTGACATGTGCTGCTACGACGACACGTTTATCCCCGGTTGGGAAAAGCTCGCCGCGGCCGTCCACGAGTACGGCTGCAAGATCATGCCGCAGCTCTTCCACCCCGCCTACATGGCCTTTAACATTCCGGGCACGCCGCGCCTGATCGCTCCGTCCTTTGTGGGCCCGTCCTATGCCCGCGAGGCGCCGCGCCCCATTACGGTCGATGAGATTCACGAGCTCACGCATCAGTTTGGCGACGCCGCTGTGCGTATGCAGAAGGCCGGTGTCGATGGCGTCGAGGTCCACGCGGCTCACGCCCACGGTATGCTCGGCGGCTTTTTGACCCCGCTCTATAACAAGCGTACCGATGAGTACGGCGGCTCGCTCGACGCCCGTATGCGCTTCTTGCTCGAGGTCATCGCCGAGATTCGCGAGCGCTGCGGCAAGGACTTTATCATCGACGTCCGTATCTCGGGCGACGAGTACACCGATGGCGGCCTGACCCTCAACGACATGATCTACGTCTCGCGTCGCCTGGAGAAGGCCGGCGTCGACATGATTCATGTGTCGGGTGGTACCACCATCAAGCGCGGCTCCGCAATTCCCGCCGCCGGTACCCAGCAGGCCTCGCATGCCGCCTGCTCGCGCGAGATCAAAAAGCACGTCAACATTCCCGTCGCCACCGTCGGTCGCATTAACGAGGCCTGGATCGCCGAGGAGCTGATCGAGGACGGCGCTGCCGACATCTGCATGATGGGCCGCGCCAATCTGTGCGATGCCGAGTTCTGCAATAAGGCCGCTGCCGGCAACGCCGACGACATCCGCCCCTGCATTGGCTGCCTGCGCTGCCTGAACGGCATCATGTTCGGCAAGCGCATCTCCTGCACCGTCAACCCCGATGTTGAGCGCGACGAGGCCGGTTACGAGCCTGCCGCCGAGGCCAAGAACGTACTGGTTGTGGGCGCTGGTCCTGCGGGCATGGAGGCGGCGTTCATTGCCGCCAAGCGCGGCCACAACGTGGTGCTCGTGGACAAGCAGGACGAACCGGGCGGCGAGATGCGCATCGCGGCCGTTCCGCCAGCAAAGCAGGAGCTCACCCGCGTGATCAAGTATCAGTACCGTCGTCTGGCCGAGGCGGGCGTAACGTGCGTCTTTGGTACCGAGCTATCTGCTGAGGATATTCAGCGCGACTATGCCGGCTACGAGGTCGTTTTGGCCTACGGTGCCGAGCCTATCGCTCCGGCCTTTATGCAGGGCTTTAAGCAGGTCATGACGGCTGACGACCTGCTGGGCGGCAACGCCTTCCCGGGCAAGAAGATCGTCATCGTCGGCGGCGGTACCGTCGGCTGCGAGACTGCCGACTATCTGGCTCCGCTGGTCAACGACCTGTCGCCGGCCAATCGCGATGTCACCGTCATCGAGATGACCAAGACGCTCGCTGCCAACGAGGGCGGCGCCGGCCGCGCGGTGCTCATCACGCGCATGCTTTCCAAGGGCGTTCACGTGCTGACCGAGGCCAAGGTAACCGAGATTACCGAGGACACCATCAGCTACGAAAAAGATGGCGAGATCCACACTATCGCCGATGCCGATACGCTGGTGCTTGCCATGGGCTATCGTCCCAACACCAAGCTGGCCGACGACCTGGCCGCTGCCGGTGTTGCCACCCACGTGCTGGGCGACGCCCAGAAGTGCGGCAACATCCGCGATGCCATCGGCGATGGCTACAAGGTTGCCTGCGAGCTCTAGTCAACCCCTTGTTGCGTGGGGGCAGGTTACTTTGCACCAACTTGGCGCATGTAAACCTGGCCCCATTGACGAGGTTTCCGCCATCCCAGGGCGGCTACATGGAGTAGCGCCCGTGCGCATCGATTCCCTCTCATAGATGTGCGGCACAAAGAACCCCGAGCTCACACGAGCTCGGGGCCTTTTTCGTCTGGATTGGGGACGCATAGCCGGACGAAAGCGTGTTGCGTTTGGCGTAAAACCATACGAAAGTGCAATTTGCGTCTTATTTCCGAACGTAAAACAGACGAAAACCGTTTACGTCTGCTTTAAATCCGTACGAAAACGGTTTTCGTCTTGCAGGGCAGTTGTCGTTTCTACAGTTCAACTTCCAGTTCGGCTTTGTGTTCGCAGAGGTAGTCGCGCATGTAGGGGATGGCAAATGAGACCTTACCGTACGAAGGAGCCTCGATAATCGATTCTCTTAACAGGCGGCTGCGGACGGAGCTCACCTGTTGAGGCGTTTTGTTTAGGGCATCGGCAACCATGCTGGTCGAGCTCGTCTGCCCCAAAGACGCCATGCTCAGCAGATAAGCGATGCACGTGGGCGGAATGCGCTGCAGCGCGGGCTCAATCACCATGGCGCAGAAGCGTTCGCGTGCCGTTGCAATGCCACGCTCGGCTTCTTCTTCTCCAATAATCGCTGTATGTGCGCGTCTTGCCAACTGCCATGCGTAGTATCCAACGAGTTGGATCATGAAAGGATAGCCTTGCGTTGCCTCGGCAAGTTGGCCGGCAATACCTGGCTGCAACTCCATGCCAGACGCTTCAATGGTTTCCTCGAGGGAGTACGACACTTCGGTTACTGCCACAGCCTTCAGATCAAAGGGGAGGGCACGGCGCAAAAACGTAAGTGTCTTTCCGTTGATGATGCTTTCAATCATCGAAGGCAGCCCAGCAAAAACAAAGGCGATATCAAGGTCTTCGCCGATAACCTGCTGAATCGCAATGGAGAGCGTTCGGACCTCATCGAGCTCTGCGTCTTGAACCTCGTCGAGAGTGATGAGCAGGCCATTTCCATTCTTGGATATTGTCTGTCTCATGGCGTCGCGTAGCGATGGGCCGATTCGCTCAATATCTATGCTGCCGATGGATATGCCAGCTACGGTGGGCTCAAATCTGGCGTGTTTGGCCTGGAATTTGGGCTGCAGCTGTTCGAGAATGCGCTGGCAAAGTCCCTCGGTTGCGACCTCTTTTATGACCGTCCAGCCACGGCTTTGCGCCAAACGTGAGCACTCGTCAAGGAGGACCGTCTTGCCCGTTCCACGGACGCCGGCTATGCGCATTAGGCGCCCCGGGGCACCAGGCCCGTTGACGAGGCCCTCATTGAATTCCTCGAGCACATCTTCGCGGCCGATAATCGTGGGAGGTGTTTTACCTGCTGTGGGCTTAAAAGGGTT
This sequence comes from uncultured Collinsella sp., assembly GCA_959020035.1. GTDB lineage: Bacteria > Actinomycetota > Coriobacteriia > Coriobacteriales > Coriobacteriaceae > Collinsella. The sequence continues at coordinate 4,352 of CAUEQX010000038.1, forward strand.
TGTTTGCATGTGAGCCACCTTTGCTCAAGATATAGCAAGATATAGCAAAGTATAGCAAGATATAGCAAAGTATAGTGAGATATAGCAAAGTAAGCGCTACTCGCGGGTTTTGCGGTGGTGCTATTTTCCAAATGCCGCGCGGATAAAGCGCTGGGCGAACAGCTTGTTGGCAACTCACGAGGGCTCGGGGTGCCAATTTGGGGTGCAGTAGTGCTGCGCCACGAAAAGGGCCTATCTACTACGTTTAAGCCGTAGGGGTCAACCATAGTCGGCTTTTTCGAAAATCGACAAGCTGTCTACCTGCGGTTTTGTTTTCACGGTTTTCGGTATGGCCGAGGCTATCCGCGTTAACGTAGTAGATGGGCCCCTTTTGTGGCAAGGGTGCCGATCGACAGGACAGGGCAGGTAAAAGAGACACGTCCCAAAAGACTGATTGGGAGCTGGGGCGTGTCGATGCGATAGTATTACGGGTGATATTCGACAAACCGTGGGCTTCATCCGAGGGCTTTATGGAACAACACCAGCATTATCAGAGCCTGCAAGACCAGGCATACAACGCATTGCGCTCCAAGATCATCTATGCCGAGCTCAAGCCCGGCACGCGCCTTTCGGCGATTGGTCTGGAAAAGGAGACGGGAATCGGGCGCACGCCCATTCGCGAGTCCTTTGTGCGCCTGCGTGAGCAGGAGCTGGTGGAAACGCGTCCCAAGAGCGGCACCTACGTCTCTAAGATCAGCATGGAACGCGCCGAAAACGCCTGTTTCTTGCGCGAGAAACTCGAGAGAAGCGTGCTTATTAAATGCTGTTCGGCCGCCACGTCCGAGCAAAAGCATCGGCTTGAGCAGATTCTTGCCGAGTCCGAGTCGCTCGACCATCGCGAAACGCGTCGCTTTTTCGACCTGGATAACCTGTTTCATGAGACGTGTTTTGTGATTGCCGGTCGGCACAGGTTGTGGGATTGGATGAAGAGCATCAACACGCATTTTGAGCGATACAACTGGTTGCGTATGGTGTCGCAGGACCTGGATTGGGAGCCGATTCGTCGGCAGCATCGCCGGATTCTCGAGGCCATTAAGAGGGGCGATACCGACGCGGCGAGCTATCTGGCAGAGACGCACTTGCACCTGATGCCCGAGGAGCAGGGCCCGGTTATTGCCTTACATCCCGATTATTTTGAGCTGTCCAAAGACTCGGCCATCTAGCCCATCATCGCATCTGCTCGAGACGCAAAAACGATGCTGCTCACCTACAGCGTTTTGCAACCGAGATTTTTAAAAAATGCCTAAAATGGCTCAGACTGCCAACATTGGGAAACGGGGTGCGCTATGGCGCAGATGAGAATCAAGGACATTGCCGCCGAGGCGGGCGTGAGCCCGGCCACGGTCTCGCGCTATCTCAACAACCGCCCCGGGCAAATGACCGAGGAAACCCGTGCTCGCATCGCCGAGGTCATCGAGCGCACCGGCTATCGCCCGCGTGCCGCCGCGCGCAATCTACGCAGCTCGCGCACCAACCTCATCGGCGTGATCCTGGCCGACATCGCCAACCCGTTCTCGAGCGCCATGCTCGAAGGGCTTTCAGCCAGCGCCGCCGCGCGCGGCTGCTCGCTCATGACGGCCATTAGCGGCAACGACCCCGCAAAGGAAGCAGAGTCGCTCACCAGGCTTATCGACGCTGGCGTGGACGGTCTGGTCGTCAATACCTGCGGAGGCAATGACGAGGCGATCGCCGCGGCCGCGGGGCGCCTGCCCGTTGTGCTGCTCGACCGCGATGTTGCCGACGGCGGTGTTGACTTGGTGACATCTAACAACCGCGAGCTGGTTGCCGGCCTGGTAGACGCCTTGGCTGCTGCGGGCAGCGAGCGCTTGTGCCTGCTCACCGAGGCAAGCGACGACAGCCCCGTCCGTCGCGAGCGCGCCGAGGCCTTTGTCGAAGAGCTTTCGCGCCGCGGCCTTGCGGGCGAGGTCGTCACCTTGGCCGACGGGGGCGCCGCGGGCGTCGGTCGCTTGGACGAGACCATCCGCGGCTATGCGGGTAAAAGGCTCGGCCTTATCGCCGTCAACGGCCTGGTCTTCTTGCGTTTGACCGAGGCGCTGGCGCAGCTTGGTCCCTCGCTGCCGGCGGGGCTCAAGATCGCGACGTTTGACGACTACCCTTGGAACCATGTGCTCTTTGGCGGCGTCACCACGGCCGCGCAGGATACCCTCACCATTGCCGAGCGCGTGGTCGAGCGTCTGTCCGAGCGCATCGACGTCGTTACCACCACCGTGGGCGAGGCCGCAAAGCTGGCGCCTAAACGCATTGAGATCCCCGGTCACATCGAACACCGCGCCTCGACCTCGCGCTAGTCTGTATGATAATATATAGACAATGTCATACAGGAGGTATCCATGGCTGCGTCTGTGCTGAGTGTGCGAGTGGACTCGTCAATTAAAGACTCATTTGCCGAGCTGTGCGAAGAGCTTGGTATGACTTCGTCTGTTGCGGTCAATATGTTTATGAGGCAGATGCTGCGCGAGCGCTCTCTGCCGTTTGTTCCTTCACTTGGTAAAAGCTCTGCGAGCGAAAACGTCGCCGCAGACATTTTGGATATTGCTCGGATCGAGTCCGCCGTCCGCGAGGCAGCCAGCACGATTCCCGCCATCAAAACCGTGATTCTTTTTGGTTCGTATGCCCGGGGCGAGGCGCATGTCGATAGTGATATTGACTTGCGTCTCGAAGTCGATCGCGAGCAGGGCTTTGGTCTTTTCGCGTTGTCGGCGTTTGGCGAGGCGGTTCGCAAAGAAACCGGGAGGCAGGTTGACCTTGTCTCTAGTGATCATCTTGATGGCGATCTTGCCGCGGTAATCGAGCGCGAAGGAGTGATCCTTTATGATCGCGCGTAAGTCAGACGGTCTCCGCGCCCAAGAGGTTTTGGAGGCCATCTCCGAAACGAACGAGCGCATCAAGGCTTTTGATATCACCGAGGACCAGTTTCTGCATGCGAATGACGTACGGACGAGGGCGTTGGCGGACTCCCTTTTGATGTGTGCGCTTAGGGTGACGGAAGAAGCGGGCAAATTGTCGGAACGCTCGCAGCGGCTTCATCCCGAAATCGAATGGCGTGGAATTGTCGGCATGAGAAATTATCTTGCGCATGATTACGGCAATGTCGACCGCTCGGTTGTTTGGGATGCGGTGACGATGGAGTTCCCTACGCTGGAACGAGCCTGTAGACAAATTGTCTCCGAATCTGAACGCTAGCCGCTCGTTCGCAACTGCCTGTTCGCACACGTTTTTTGAACGCCTGACACGCTTTAACCCTGCGGAAACATTTTTCTGCGATAGTATCTGCGATATAGAACAGTCGAAACCCGCCCGAAAGAAAGGGGAGCGACATGAACCAGCAGAACATCGATTACGTACTCCGCTCCGTAGAGCAGCGTGACATCCGCTTTGTGCGTCTGTGGTTTGTCGACATTCTCGGCCGCCTCAAGAACTTTGCCATTAGCCCCGAGGACCTCGAGGTCGCTTTTGAGGAGGGTATTGGCTTTGACGGCTCCGCCATCGAGGGCTTTGCCACGCCCGAGGAAGCCGACATGCTCGCATTCCCCGATGCTTCGACCTTCCAGATTCTGCCATGGCGTCCGAGCCATAACGGCGTCGCCCGCGTGTTCTGCGACGTGTGCACTCCCGATCGCAAGCCGTTTGCCGGCGACCCGCGCGATGCCCTGCGCCGCATGTTCTATAAGGCCGAGAAGGCTGGCTATCTGCTTAACGTGGGTGCCGAGCTGGAGTATTACTACTTCCCCGACGAGCACACGCCCGAGCCGCTCGACAACGTGGGCTACTTCGATCTTTCGGTGAGCGATGCCGCCCGCGACCTGCGCCGCAACACGGTCCTCACGCTCGAGAAGATGTCCGTGCCCGTGGAGTACACCTTCCACGCCGCCGGTCGCTCGCAGCACGGCATGAGCCTGCGCCACGCCGAGGCCCTGAGCATGTCCGACGCCATCACCACGGCCAAACTCATCATTAAGCAGCAGGCCTACGAGAGCGGTTGCCACGCCTCCTTTATGCCCAAGCCGTTGGCGGGCGAGGACGGCAGCGCCATGTTTTTGCATCAGTCGCTGTTCAACCACGACGGCAACAACGTCTTTTGGGGCGAGGACGACGAGAAGTACCACCTCTCCGATATCGCCAAGCACTACATGGCCGGCATCTTGGCGCACGCGCGCGAGATCAGCGTCATCACTAACCCCACGGTCAACTCGTACAAGCGCATCACCACGGGCGGCGACTCCGTGCCGCAGTACGCCACGTGGGGCCTGCGCAACCGCGCGAGTATGGTCCGCATTCCGGTCTACAAGCCCGGCAAGCAGCTGTCCACGCGCATCGAGCTTCGCAGCCCCGATCCCATGGCCAACCCGTACCTGGTCAACGCCGTCACGCTGGCGGCTGGTCTGGACGGCATCGAGCGCAAGCTGGAGCTCCCGCCCGAGGCAACGGCCGAGACGCTCAAGCTCACCGACCGCCAGATGGTCGAGGCCGGCTACACGCCGCTGCCGCGTTCGCTCAAAGAGGCGCTCGACGTGTTTGAGGACTCGCAGTTTATGAAGGATGCCCTCGGCGAGCATATCCATAGCTTCTTCCTCAAAAAGAAGCGCGACGAGTGGCATAAGTTTGAGTCTACGATCACCGAGTGGGAGATCAAGCACTACCTGGCGAACTCCTAATCGCGCTGGCTTGTTCCAGTACGATTGAGCTCATTTCTTTGGAGGCCGATATGTCCGAAAAGAGTGCCCTGTTCATGGCGCGCACGACGCGCTTCCACGAGTTTGCCCGCAGTTTGACGACCACCCTGGGTGTCGAGGTGAGCCTGGCCACGCCCGATTCGCCGACTGCGGCGCACGACTTTGACCTGCTGATCCTCGATTCCGACGGCATCCGCAGCGACCGCATCGATCAGATTGCCAAGTGGCTTGACGATCGCGGCGGCGTCCCCATGTTGGTGATCGTCGACGACGAGGCGCTCGGCACCCTGCGCCTGCCCAATCACGCGCATGCCGACTTTGTGTGCCCCACGGCGACGCCCAACGAGCTCAAGGCTCGCGCGCAGCGCTTGATGGGCGAGGAGGAGACCGTCACCGCCGACGATGTGCTCAACATCGATAACCTCGAGATTAACCTGGCTACCTACCAGGTGACGCTCGATAACGAGCCCATTGACCTGACGCTGATGGAGTACTCACTGCTGAGCTTTTTGGCGACGCATCCCAACCGTGCCTACAGCCGCGAGGTGCTGCTGCACCGCGTGTGGGGCTTTGAGTACTGCGGCGGCACGCGCACCGTCGACGTGCACATTCGACGCATCCGCTCCAAGGTGGGTCCGCAGATCGCGGCACACATTACCACCGTCCGCGGCGTGGGCTATCTGTTTAAGGACTAGCTTTTCACCACAAAGGGGACAGGCACCTTTGTGGTGGTTTTGCCGCATGCGCGGGTTCCTTTCGGGTCTGCGGCAGAACTTAAGCCTTCCTAAAAGATTGCGTTCTCATACACGTTCGCCCGCATATTGGGGTACAACTCAACGTGAACAATGATGGCCCGCCACATGTTTGGCGGGCCTTTGGTTATTAGACGAAAGGATCGCAGCCATGAGCGAGAACGATTCCCAGCGTCCCCAGGATGCGGGCAACGCCGGCGAGACCCAACAGCAGCCGCGTGTGCAGGTGGAGTCGACGCCTGCCGACAGCAACATTCCTTACGTGCAGGCTTACGACACACAGACCGGCAAGCCGCTGGGCGGCCAACAGGTCGTGAACAAGCACACGGTGGTCAAGACCAAGACCAAAAAGCTGCCGATCTTTATTACGGCACTCGCCGGCTGTGCCTGCGGAGCCCTGCTGGTCATTGCGCTCATTATGAGCGGCACGCTCGATATCGGTGGCGGAAAGAATGCCGTGACGGCGGGTGCTTCGGGTTCATCGACGCAAAAGATTACGATTGATTCCGAGGACACCACGCTGGCCGAGGCCGTTTCTGCTAAGGCCCTGCCCTCCGTGGTTTCCATTACCGCCACTTCGAGCGGCAGCCAGAATGGCTCGCTTTCGCAGTCTGCCGACGAGTCGGACAGCTCGGGCAGCGTCGGCTCGGGCGTGGTGCTCGATACCGAGGGTCACATCCTCACCAACAACCACGTGGTCGATGGCTATGACCAGTACGTGGTTACCATGGACGACGGAACCACGTACGAGGCCGAGTTCGTGGGCAACGACGCCTCGAGCGACCTGGCCGTCATCAAGCTCAAGGATGCCGATGCCTCCAAGCTCACGCCGATCGAGATTGGTGATTCCTCCAAGCTCAACGTGGGCGAGTGGGTCATGGCGATCGGCTCGCCGTTCGGCAACGAGCAGTCCGTCTCCACGGGCATTGTGTCGGCGCTGTATCGCTCCACGGCCATGAGCTCCACCAGCGGCAATACCATCTATGCCAACATGATTCAGACCGATGCCGCTATCAACCCGGGCAACTCCGGCGGCGCGCTCGTCAACGACAACGGTGAGCTGGTGGGTATCAACTCGCTTATCGAGAGCTATTCGGGCTCCAGCTCGGGCGTGGGCTTTGCCATTCCGGTCAACTATGCCAAGAACATTGCCGACCAGATCATCGACGGCAAGACGCCGGTGCATCCGTATATGGGCGCCACGCTTTCGAGCGTCAATGCGCTCAATGCCCGTACCAACAAGCTGAGCACCGACAGCGGCGCCTACGTGGCAAGCGTCGTCGAGGACGGTCCCGCCGCCAAGGCCGGCATCCAAGAAGGTGACGTCATCACCAAGCTGGGTGACGACGAGATCACGAGCGCCGATGGCTTGATCATCGCACTGCGCAGCCACGAGGTGGGCGAGAAGGTCGAGATCACGCTTATGCGCGGCAAGGAAGAGAAGAAGGTCACCGTCGAGCTGGGCTCTGACGAGGAGCTGCAGAACCAGCAGCAGGACGACAGTTCGACCGACACCGGCAACGGCGGTATTACCGACGAGCAGCTGCGCCAGTATCTGGAGGAGCTGCTGGGCCAGCAGGGCCAGGGCTACGGCCAGGGTTACTAACGAGCCGTATCGCACATACCGATGCCAGAGGGGCTGTCCCATCAACGCGGGACAGCCCCTCTCTACTTATTGATCCGTTGGGGACGGAGGAAAACGGATCGCTTGGGGCTGACAAGAGGCCTGGTCCGGAATGGTCTGGACAGTTAGTTCAGATACGTATAAATCTGGGGCAGCTTGGGATGCGTTTTGAGCAATTTTTGATTGGGATGGGGCTCGAATGGGTGTTTGGAAGGGAGAGCGGGACGTTTACATGGTCTCGAGGAGCCCAAATTAGTTGAAACAGGGGTGTTCGTGCCTGATTCAGCTCTAGGATTTATACGTATCTGAACTAACTGTCCACTCCAGTCTGGCGGCTGCCGATTCGGTGCGGTTCGAGACCGCTATTCGGCCTCATTGCGACCGGTGGTACTCTAGTATCCGTTTGAAATCGAGCGAAGGAGTGCCGCTATGGAGCAATCGAGCCTGTTTGGTGACGGCGTGGACATCGATACCGAAACGCCCGCGAGCGCGGATGCCACCGCACCGGTCGACGCCCGTGCCCAGGCGGCAGCGCGTGCGGCCGAGTTGCGCCACGAGCTCGATTACCACGCCTATCGCTACTACATGCTCGATGCGCCCGAGATCACGGACGCCGCCTTTGACAAAATGCTCGTTGAGCTGCAGGAAATCGAGGCGACCTACCCCGACCTGGTGACGCCCGACAGCTATACTCAGCGCGTAGGTGGCTACGTGAGCGAGCAGTTTACGCCGGTCACGCACATGGCACGCATGTATTCCATGGACGATGCCATGGACCTGGACGAGCTCGACGCGTGGCTCCAACGCACCGAGGATGCGCTCGGTGCCGGTAGCGTCACCTATACCTGCGAGCTCAAGATCGACGGCCTGGGCGTGGCCCTTACCTACCAAAACGGCACCTTCGTACGTGCGGCCACACGTGGCGATGGCACCACGGGCGAGGACGTGTCGCTCAACGTGCGCACCATCAAGGATGTGCCCATGCACCTGTCCGAGCCAGCGCTTGTCCACATGGGCGCCGACCGCGAGCGCACCATTGAGGTGCGCGGCGAGGTCTATATGCCCAAGGGCAGCTTTGTGCGCCTGAACGACGAGGCCGATGCCGAGGGCCGCGACCCCTTCGCCAACCCGCGCAACGCCGCCGCCGGCAGCCTGCGCCAAAAAGACCCCAAGGTCACGGCGCGCCGCGATCTGGCCACCTTTATCTACGCCATCGCCGATACCGACCCGCTGCACGTCCACAGCCAGCGCGAGTTCCTTGATTGGCTGCGTAGCGCCGGCTTCAGCGTCAACCCTAACGTTGCCCGTTGCGCCACACCCGCCGAGGTTCACGAGTTCTGTGCCCAGGCGCTCGAACATCGCGGTGACCTGGATTACGACATCGACGGCGTGGTCGTAAAGGTCGACAGCTTCCAGCAGCAGCTCGACCTGGGCTTTACCGCCCGCGCGCCGCGCTGGGCCATCGCCTTTAAGTTCCCGCCCGAGGAAAAGCAGACCGTCCTGCGCGAAATTCGCATCCAGGTGGGCCGCACCGGCGTGCTCACGCCGGTCGCCGAGTTCGACCCGGTGACGGTTGCCGGCTCCACCATCGCGCGCGCCACGCTGCACAACATCGACGAGATCCGCCGCAAAAACGTGCGCGAGGGCGACACTATCATCGTGCACAAGGCAGGCGACGTAATTCCCGAGGTCGTGGGCCCGGTGCTCGATAAGCGCCCGGCCGATTCGGTCGACTGGCACATGCCCGAGGTCTGCCCCGTGTGCGGCAGCCCCGTGGTCCACGAGGATGGCGAGGTCGCCTACCGTTGCGTTTCCATCGACTGCCCCGCGCAGCTCAAGGAGCGCCTGCTCCATTGGGTGAGCCGCGGCTGCATGGACGTCGACGGCCTGGGCGACGAGATCGTCGACAAGATGATCGCCGCCGGCCTGATTCACGACGTCGCGGACTTCTATCAGCTCACGGTCGACGACATCGCCGGCTTGGACACGGGGCGCACTTATGCCAGCTCCAACAGCAAAAAGGGCGTCAAGAAGGGCGATCCCATTCCGGTGGGCCTCAAGACGGCCGGGAAAATCATCGCCGAGCTCAACAAGTCCAAGAGCCAGCCGCTCGGCCGCGTGCTGTTTGCCCTGGGCATCCGCCACGTGGGCAAGAGTGTGGGCGAGGTCATCGCCGAGCGATTCCTGTCGATTGACAAGCTCATCTTGGCGAGCGAAGAAGACATCGCCGAGTGCGAGGGCATCGGTCCCAAGATTGCGGCGAGCGTTAAGCAGTTCCTGGCCGTGCCCGAGAACCTTGCCGTGCTGGAACGTTTGCGCCAGGCGGGCCTGTCGCTCGAGGTCGATTTGGGTGCCGCACACGCGCAAGCCGCAGCCGACGCTGGCGTGGCAGGCGAGCTCGCCGACGCACAGCCACTCGCGGGTCTGACCTTCGTGCTCACCGGCACGCTCGTCAACCGCACGCGCGACGAGGCGGGCGCGGCGCTCAAGGTGCTCGGCGCCAAGGTTTCGGGCAGCGTGTCAAAGAAGACGAGCTATCTGGTCGCCGGCCCCAAAGCGGGCTCCAAGCTCACCAAGGCCGAGCAGCTGGGTGTGCCCGTGCTGGACGAGGATGCACTCGAGCAGATCTTGGCTACTGGTCAGGTGCCCCAGGCTTAGTGCATCAATAGTCAAATTGAAGAACCGCCCGGAAGCACGATGTCTTCCGGGCGGTTCTTACT
>CAUEQX010000039.1 GCA_959020035.1 uncultured Collinsella sp.
ATAATGCCCAGCAGCAGGCCCGAAGCCACGATGGCGGGGATAATGGGGACAAAGACGTCGCCGAGCACCTTAATGGCACGCATAAAGATGTTCTGCTGCTGTGCCGCGGCCTCCTTGACCTCGGCCTTAGAGGCGGCATTGATACCGCCGAGGGCGATGAACTCGTCGTACACCTTATTGACGGTGCCGGTGCCAAAGATAATCTGCAGCTGGCCCTGGGCCTCAAAGACGCCCTTGGCGCCGTCGATATTCTCGAGGGCCTCCTTGTCGACCTTGGCGTTATCGGCAACCACCAGGCGCAGACGCGTGGCGCAGTGTGCGGCCGAAATAACGTTGTCGGCGCCACCGATGTTGTCGAGCACCTCTTGGGCTGATTTGCGGTAGTCCATGACTTCCCTTTCCTCCAACGGGAGCATCTGCACCCGGCCAGCTTTGACACTTACACTGTAATCGTTTTCAGTTTCATATGTCTGTAATCGTTTTCATATTGCGGTGAAAGGTAGGAATAGGCCGGCGAATGGTAGATTTGCGGCAAATATGAGGGGTCGGAGGCACATAGAAATGCCCAAAGCCTAGACATTCATGAGCTGATGCCCAAGTTTGAGCGTCCGCAGGCCGCCCTCCCCCTCCACGCCGTCGAGCGCGTCAAGCAACATATTGGTCGCCTCGACGCCACTGGTCAGGTAGCCATAGTGCACGGTGGGAATGCCGCCCGTCAGCGCGCGCAAAAACGCGTTGTCGCCAAAACCGCTCACGCGGTGTATGCCCTCGCCCATGCCGCAAACTTCATCGATAGCACGCAGCGCGCCCGCCGCCATGGTGTCGGTCGCGCAGGCGATAAACGAAACATCGGGAGCATCGGCAAGCAGCTCGCGCGCAGCGCGATAGCCCGAGTCAAGCGTAAACGAGCCCAGGCGAATCAAGGCGGCATCGAGCGGGTTGCCCGCGGCGCGCAAGCCGGCCTCAAAACCGCGACGACGGTCGAAACCGGCCGCGCGGTCCTCATCCGTAACTCCGATGTAGGCAATCTTGCCATCCACGCGACCCGCAAGCGCATGGCCCAGCTCAAAGGCGGCCTCGTAATCGTCGTGATAGACGCACGCCGCGCCCTCGACATGTTGGCCGATCAACACAATGGGCACGCGGCACGACTCAATCGCCCGGCGATGCTCGTCGGTGATCATGGTTGCCACCAGCACAATGCCATCGACCGGGTGGTTTTGGAATAAATCGAGGTATTCGAGCTCGCGATCAGCCGCGTTGTCGGTATTGGCAAGCAGCATCTGGTAGCCACGGCGACCGAGCACCTGGCCAATACCGGCGGTAATGCGGCTTACGGATTCCGAGTTGATCTTAGGTACGATGACGCCGATGAGTTTGGTGGAACCGGTGCGCAGCGCGCGAGCCTGGCTGGACCGCACGTATCCGGTCAGCTCAATCGCCTGCTTAATGCGCTCGGCCTTGTCCGCCGAGATATATCCACCGTTGAGGTAGCGCGAGACGGCGGCGCTCGAAACGCCCGCCAGCTCGGCCACATCTTTCATCTTTACCACGAGCACCCCTGTCGTTGAAATCGCTTTCACCATGATACCCAACCCTCGCCCGAAAAGTATTCGACTGAAAAGGTCTCAGCGGATCATTTCAACCGCCCAGGTCGAGCAAGCGTCAGCGAGCGGGCAGCTGTCGTGGCGAGGTGCCGCGAAAGAGGAGCGAAGCGTACTATATGTACGCGAGCGACGGTTTGAGCGGCAGATCGCCCGGCAGATGCCCGCGCAGCGTCGACCGGTCCGGCGTTCGTTAGAACGCCGGAACATAGTTAGCCGTGGTACTCGCCGTTGTACTGGATGAGCGTCAGGTCCTCCACGCCATCGAGCGCGCGAATGGCGTCCGCATAGGGCATGTCAACGCCGTCCGAGAACACCTCCACGGCCATCTCGACCTTGTCACCACGCATGGTCTTGGACTTCACCGTAAACTTGGTGCGCCCAAATGCACGCACGATATCGTCGCCGGTGGTCTGACCCGTGTAGTGGATGACCATCATGTACACGCGCGCCTTGTCCTGGTGGCTCGCAAAGCCGGCGATCATGGCCACGATCACCACTGCCGTGAGCCCCACGAGCGCATACATGCCGGCACCCGCCGTAATGCCCGTGGTAATGGCCCAAAACAGGTACAGCAAGTCGAGAGGGTCCTTGACCGCTGTACGATAGCGGACGATGGACAGAGCACCGACCATACCGAGCGAGATGACCACGTTCGTCGAGATCGCGAGCGTGACCATGCAGGTGAGCACACACATGCCCACGAGCGTCACGGCAAAGCTGTGCGAATACACCACGCCGGTAAAAAAGCGCTTGTACACGTAGTAGATCAGGATGCCCATGGCGAGCGCCACGAGCAGCGAAAGGCCAATCTTGGCGGGGTCGACCTGGCCAAACGCCTCCAAGACGGAGTTCTTAAAAAAGTCCCTGGTGCTCATGGTCTAAATATCCCCTCGGTTCTCAAAATCCGATTCCCAGTAATTAAATCCGCGAAGGTAGGCGGTCTTTTCGTAACACAGGCAGTACTTGGAGACCGCCGTAAGCTCGGCCGCTCCCGGCGGCACCATATCGCGCACCAGCTGCGGGCAAAACTCCGTAAACTTGACCTCCATCACCTGCTTGCCGGGCTCCAGGACCGGCAGCGCGGGCAGCGTCGCGTCAAAGATATCGAAGCTTCCCACCGCGGCACGCACGTTCATGTCAAACGTGATGCGCACGGTGCCCTCATCCATCACCCACGGCTCGCGCTCGTAGTCCACGATGGTCCGCGGGCGCATCATATTGCAGATGCACTCGATGTAGAACTCGCGACAGAGCGGATAAGGACTCCTCAGCAAAAAGTCGTAGTCGCCAGCCAGAATCTGCTCAAACTCGCCACGCGTGAGCGGCGCGTCCTCCTTGTAAATCCAGCTGCCGTACTTCTTTTTGCGCTCGAGCTTAATCACCTTGTCGCTGCCGTTATAGATGCGCACGCGATACTTTTTGCGCATGAGAATGCCGGCGTCTTTTTCCTCGTAGGCCGAGTTGCAGTAGTCGTCAAAATACAGGCTGCGAATAGTGTAACCGCCCGCCCGCGCATGCTTGTCCAGCTTAAACACCGGCGCCATGCGACAGGCAAGCGCGGCGTGTTCGCCCTCGTTAATGAGATATTTGAGCTCGTGGCGGTAACGCTCCTGCGTGGTACGCGCGGGAGGTGCCGCCAGGCGCTCAAACAGAGCGCTAGCCCTCCTCATACGTGTCCTCCACGACCTTACCACCGTCTTGCACGTAAAAACACTTCATGCCATAGTGCTTGCCGTCGTCGGTCACATAGTAGTCAAACGCATCTTGCGTAAAGCCGTCGGAGTTGGTGGCACGCACGCGCACAAAATACTGGCCGGTATCGGGGGCATCGCACGTTACCTCCGGCAGCAGCACATCCTCGGCCTTAAAGATCACGTCAGTAATGGCGTAATCGAGCGCAAGCTCTACGGTGTAGCGAATGTCGCGCGCCTCAAAGTCGTAGGACGCATCCCAGTTAATGCGCAGCTTGCCGTTATTAATCTGCGGCACACCGATGTAGAACGGCATGGGCTTTTTATAGCTCTCGCGGAAGCTCTTATAGTTCTCTTCGATCTCGGCCGGAATCGCCGCGACGATCTGCTCGTATTGATCCTTGGTGACAGGCAGATTATCGATATCGGGCGAAGCAAAGACCAGGGATTCAGTCACCTCGCGGTAGTGCTTGATCATCTTGGTCAGGCGAGTCTCGGTCAAATACGAGCGCAAGTCCTTGACGGCACGGTCGAGTTCGCTGCGGAACGACTTGCTGCGCAACGCACGATTGAATAGCACGTTGCCCCAGTAGTTGCTTACGCCGCGCTCCCAGCTCGCATAATCCGAGAACCCCGTCAGGCTCAGCTCAAGCTTACGCAGCATGCCGTCGTTATCCCAATCCAGGATATACCAGACCTTGGAGTTAAGCGGGCTGTACAGATAGCAGTTACGGTTCTGCGTATCGCAGTTGCCCGTCAGGATCTGAAACGCCAACCAATAGACCAGGTTCTCGGTATCAAAGTAGGTGTCGAGCACGTCATCGATCTTTTGCGATTCGTCGTTGAGCGCATCGAGCATCTCGATGAGCTTGGTGTGGTCCGTATCGCCCTTAATCTCGAGCATGCCTTCAAAGCTCGCCTGGTTGTAGTCGGGATCATCGGCAAGCTTAATGGTGTCCTCGTAGCGATGGAAATCAAAGCTGTTCACCTTGTACAGGTGCCCGCTCTTATCCAGGCCATGTGCCTTAAGCGCCGTCTTGTTGAGCTGCTCCACCTGCGTAAACAGGCCGTAGTCCTCAAAGGTATCGTTGGACTTTTCGGTCTGGTCGCACACCCACAGATGCACAAACTGCGTGCGAAGGCCCATCATCTGGGGAATCCCGCGGATAAGGTCATAGGCCATCTTGTTGCGAAAACGCATACCCTCGCCCATGTGCTTGTTGAGCGCAATCGCACGCTGCTGGCGCCAGGTACCTTTTCCTTTTTTGAGCTCCACCTTGTAATTCTTCTTCGTATAACCGCTCGACGTCTGGCCACGCACCTGCACGGTAGCATTGGGCGCTTCCTCGCCATAGCCAACCTCGCCGGCCACCGGGCCGTCTTCGTCGCCCGCCTGCAAAAGCCCCATTACCTGATAGCGCGTCACGCCCATGTCGGCATAGTCATACACCGAGTACGTATTGATCTCGGCCCAGCTATGATCGGTGTTCTCGGAGCTGTTACCGCGCGAGACCGTCAGGTACATGGTCACAATGCCCGAGTCGTCGTAGACCTCGTACAGCTCGTCCTTATCGCGAAGGTGCTTGGACTGGTCGGAAGACTCAGCCTTTTTAATCTTGTACTGTTTTTTGACCTTTTTAGTCGAGGATTCGTCCTGAGACGAGCAGCCCGAAAGCAACAGCGCGCCGGCAGCCGCCTCGACCAGGCAGCGGCGAGACATCAACTTATCGATCATCAGAACCTCCCCAATGTTTTTGGTACAGGCGAACCACCATACGTTCAAACGCACTGCGCGGCTCACCGCCCACGCGCTTGTCCTCGTAGCGTTGCTCAACACGGTCGAGCACCCGTCCAAGTTCGGTAAACCAGCCCGTTTTGTCGGTCGCCACAATGGGCTGCTGGCTCAGGATACGATACGGCAAGTTGGCGGTATAGGTATCGAGCCGCAGCAGCGCCACGATAAAAAACACCGCTGCACCCAACAAAAAGCCAAAGCCGTAAAACTGCTGCGGCAAGAGCAGAGAAACGGCAGTCGCCAGCCCGGCCACACCGGCAAACAACCCCGAGGCCAGCACGGCCCCCTTATAGTCGGTAAAGTACAGCAAGATGAGCAACACCGTATTGCCCACGGCATACAGGCCGTAGCCCACGCACAGCGTGCGAAAATACCCGTGCATCAGGTTGTTAAAGCCCAACGGTAGCGCCGAGAGCACTGTGGTCTCGAGCGAGATGACCGCCGCCGTCACAAACAGTTGTTTGAGCGCACAAAACCGCAGTTCTCGGTTGAGCGTGGCAAGCATTTCCTCCTCGGCCACCACAATGTCGCCCACCACGCCACCGTCATTGAACAGGCTGTAGTAGTCGCGGTAGCGCGGATAAAAGTTGACCTCGACCGAGACCACAAAGTTGACGGACGTGACCAGGATCGTCAAAAACGCGATGAGCGCCGGCACATCGTGGTAGGGCGCACCATAAAACAAGCCCTTGACCTGCACGCCAATGGGACCGGCCCAAATTATCACCAAGTGCGCAAAGAGGCCCAGGTTGGTAAACAAGCCCGTGAGCGCCAACGGAATAAACTGATCAAGCCACCGTAAAAAGAGCCAGGGGCTGCGTTCGCTCTGCGGAAAAAACCGGTACAGCAGTACCACGTCCCAGGCGAGCATGACGCCATAGCCCAGAGCAATTGACGCCAAAAGGCCCTCGACCGGCGGCAGACCAAGCGCCAGCGCGGCCAGGGCGCACAGGCACGCCACGCCAATGGCAGCCGCAAAGCTGCATAGGATACCGCGGTAATCCTTAATAGCGGTGAGATAGCTCATGCCGTTCCAATTGACGATCATAATGTTGAACAGCCACAGGCACAGCAGCCCCTGTAGCAGCGTGGCGCCCGAGAACAGCAAAAAGACGCCATAGAGCACCGTGCCCACAACGAGCGTGATGGCATTAGATCCCCAAAACGAAGGCAGGATCTCATCCTCGCGCTCAGCAAAAAGCATATCGGCCAAAAAGCGCGTGACCGGCATAGAGAAAAAACTCGTGAGCGTGAGCGACGCCAGCAGCGTATAGGTCACCATGCACACCAGCAGATCTTGGTTGCCACGGCCCACACCCCACAGACCGCACAGCACCAAGATACCCACCTGGAGCAGCACGCCCAGCAGCATGGGGCCCGTGCACACAATGCCGGCGTAGCCATAGGCGCGCATCGTGGCAAACAGACCCTTGCGCCTAAACAGGCGCTTGAGCTCAAAACCGATTCCGGCCACCGGCTACTCCCCCTCTCTGGGCAGGTCAAACGCTTGCGCCGTCTCGTCGTACAACGCGCGATAGTTGGCGAGCATCTGCTCGTGCAAGAAGTACGTGGCAACGCGACGCTGGCCGCGCTCACCCATCTCGATACGCCGGGCGCGGCTCGCACACATGCGTTCCATGGCATCGGCCAAGCCCTTGCGATACATAGGCGGCGTCACAAAACCTGCCACGCCAAAGTCATCACCCGGGGCGCCTTCGAGCAGCTCACGGCAGCAGCCCACCTCGGTCGTCACGCAGGGACGGCGCGCTGCAAGCGACTCCAGCACGCTGAGCGGCTGGCGCTCGGAGATACTCGTCAAAATGGTAAAGTCGAGCTTTTCCATGTACTCGACCACGTT
Organism: uncultured Collinsella sp.; assembly: GCA_959020035.1. Lineage (GTDB taxonomy): Bacteria > Actinomycetota > Coriobacteriia > Coriobacteriales > Coriobacteriaceae > Collinsella. The sequence goes on from CAUEQX010000039.1 coordinate 6,952, forward strand.
GACGCGGCCGGTAAAAATCAGGTCGCGCACGCCCAGGGTTTCGACCAGCGCGTGGCACTCGGCGCCGTACTCCTCGTCGTCCACGCCGCCCATGATGTGCAGGCGCACCTTGGGCAGGCGCTCGTGCAGCTCAAAGAAGGCATAAATCATGGTCTTGACATCCTTTATGGGCGCCAGGCGCACCACCGCGCCAATGTCCACCCAGCCGTCATCGGGCTTTAAGGGAATGCCCTTAAAGCGATCGAACTGGATGCCGTTGGGGATGACCAGGCATTTGTCCGCATCGCAGCCCATATCAATCTGCGTCTTGCGGGCATTATGGAACAAACTCGTCACGCGGAAGCCGCGGCGGTAGATCTCCTCCGAAAGCAGGTAGAAAAAGCGAATCCAGCGGTCCTTAAACGACGGCACCACCCAATCGGCGCGAATGATCTCTTCCTCGCGCTCGCGGGTATAGATGCCATGCTCGGTCAGCAGCACCGGCGCATGGTGAACGCTTGAGCCCAGGCAGGCGAGCAGGCCACCGTAGCCGGTCGAGATGGCATGGTACACATCGGCCACCGGCACCTCGCTTCCCAACAGGTAGAGCACGGGCAGCAACATGGAGCGCATGGTGTGGAATGCATCGGCAAAGGGCGTGTAGGGATACTCGGCCAGGCACACGTCGCGAAAGATATCCATAAACGTGCGGCTCTGCAAAAACGAGAGCGGATGCACGCGACGGCGGTGGAAGATATCGAACAGAACATCCCAATCCGGATTGGAGAGCGACACCAGACGACGTAGCGCCTCGCGCTCACGGTCGTTAAAACTGGCTTCATGTTGCTCGCCCGAAAGCCGCAGGGCATCGTCCAGGAACACCTCGTGCACCTCGACCACGTTGCCGGGCAGCTCGTAGACAAACTTGCCACGGTCGGCAGCATGCGCGCCGATCACCCACAGCACAAACTCGTGCTCGGGCATGGCCGTAATGTAGCCATGCATCCAGGTAGATACGCCGCCGTGCACATAGGGGTAGCAACCCTCGAGTACCAAGCAGATTCTCATTTATCGCCACCCTCCTTGCGCTCGATCGTCACGGTCTTATCATTTGCCTTGAGCAGATACAGATTGCCCGTAAGGTGCGTCAGTTCGCCACCCGTCACCGCACCCGGCTCGCCATTATTGGCGCGGAACATGAGCCACGCCTCGTCGTGGAAATTGCCCAGGCTGAGCGTCCAGGCATCTGCACTTGTATCCACGTTCACCGTAACCGACGAAAAGCGCTGGATGGCACCGGAGCACTCCGACGCCGTCTGGTGCCGCAGATCGGGCGCCGACTTGGTAAGCCAGTCCAGGTAGTCGGTCAGGCCGCCCTTGTAGACCTCCCAGCCCTCCTTGGCTCCGCGATCGGGGTCCAAAAGGTCGTCCGGGTGCATAAAGTGCGTACTCACGTAGTGCATGTTGAGCTCGGACACGGCGGCTAGGCGCATATAGGAATCGTTGACCATGCCGCCCGAAACAATACGTGGCTGCTCCACAATGCCATCGCTCGCCACGCCAAACTCCTGTACGTACGGCAGGTCGGTGCCGTCCTCAAAATACGTACTGGCGATGGTCTTAATGCGCGGAACGTCGGTGCCGATGAGCTTGCGCGCTCGGGCAGAAAGGATATTCGATGGCGGCACGTAAACCGAGCCATGAGCGTTGGGCAGGACCTCGTCCTGAAACGCGATAAGTTCGTTGAGCGAAGCGGCAAGCGTCTCTTTGTTCTTCCAAGTCTTGTAGTCATACAGCGTGCCATAGTCGGTATCCCAGAGCGCCAGAGGCTGATGGTTGTAGCCGTGAAAGCCCGGCTCTCCGCCCATCTGCAGCAGCATGCCGCCAAAGTAGCGGAACTGCGTGGTATCGGCCTGGCGCGCGGGCTCGGTCTGGTTGACCGCGTCCTCGTAGTTTTCGATCATCACGCCGGTATAGCGAATGCCGTATTTTTGCGCGAGCTTTTGCAGATCGGGCCACCAGACCTTGGCATAAAAATCGGCGACGGAAAGCCCGTAGTCGCGCTTGATGTAGGTGCCGTCGCCCGAGGGCACAGGGCTAGGAAAGTCGTCCAAATAGAACACGGCGCTGTTGATGACCGGATAGGCCGTGGCATCACCCAGCAAGCTTATGGCCGAAGCATAGAACCCACGCATGACCTTGTCGTAGATGCCAATGTTGCACACCACGGTGTGACCACTGCCGCAATCGTTAGACCAAATGAGCGGCGTGCCCGCGTCACCGGTCTTTGCCCATACGTGCGCCGTATCGCGCAATGAAACCGAGAGCGAAGAATCGAAGGGATCCGAGAACTCGTAGCGCTCTCCTCCGCCCAACATAAAGTCCTCGCTCGGAACGATACTTTCAGCTTTCGCATAGTCATATCCGGCCGATTCGATCCCAAGCTTGGAAGCAATAGCCTGCAGGTAGTTCGAGTTATCTGGCGTCATGCCCAGCATGAGTGAGCCGCCCGCACTCACCCAACTCATCAGATCGGTCAGATGCGTACCCAGTCCGTCAAGCGAGGGCATAAGCACAATCACGCGATCAAACGACGTGAGCGACGGGATCGCGTCCGCACCGTCGGTGGCAATATCAACATCGCGATGGGCGATCTTCATGTCCAGCAAAATCTGGTCGAACTGGTCTTTAACGTCGTCGACGCTATCTTGGTCCGAGTCGGTAATGACCAGGCACGTGGGCTTTTGGCCAAAGATTGCCGAGCTTGCAGGCGTAGCGTCGGTGGCGGCGAGCATGCCCAGCTTGTGCTGTCCAGAGCTGTACTGCACGCCGGCGCGTTCGATCAGCAGCACGGCGGCCATGGCAATAAAGACCGCCCACACCACGAGGAGTCCCATCCAACGAAAGCGGCCTGCACGGTCGCGGATATGTTGCGCCACGCTCATCTGGCCTCCTCCCCGTCGCGCCAAAACGCCAACTTTTTGCGGTTGTCGGCGCTCAAATACACATGTTGCTTGTCAATCGCATCAATCACACGGTGGACCTCGTCACCGTCGCGGCGCATCACGGCCAGCCGCAGGCAAAGCATCCAAACCTCCTGCTCCTCGGGCACGTCGCGCACCAGCTGGTCGGTCACGGCCTGCGCCTCGTCGATCTGTCCGACATCGGCCAGCGCCGTCGCGTATCGAATGCGCAGCTCAAAAGTGTCTTCGCGCTCGCAGCGACGCGCAAGCAGGCGCGCGTACTGTTGGCGCTGAATCTGAGCAACGCGCCCCTCAGCCAAGCCCGAGCCCAAGTATTCACCAAGAAAATCGCAGTATTCGTTGAGGTTTTGCGCGCTCGGGTCCGTCTTAAAGGCACGCTCCAGCTGCTGCAGTTTAAGGTCGGACTCCTTGGAGATCTGCGCCACCGCCGTCGCGGCATAGTGCGCCACCTCAACGTCGTCGTTAAGCTTAGCCGCCTGCAGCTGCGCCAGGTACGCGTCGGGCTCCTCGGTGAGCATGGAGAGCATTAGGCGGCGCCGGTATGCCGGGTCGTTGACGATGAGCGCCTCCTCGAGCGGGACCACGCTTACATCGGTGTCACGGTCGTGCACCAGGATGCTGCGATGCAGGTCGTCGTTGAAGCGCAGCGACTCCAGCGCAGACTCTTTCAGCCCCTCGCCAAACACCGCGCTGCGGACCGATAGCAGAACCACCAGCAACGGGCCCCACAGCGGCACCAACACTATCACAGCCAGCATGTGCCCGCGCACCGGCAGCAGGCCCAACTTCATGAGCGTCCACAGCATCAGGCAAACCAGCGCATGAATCAGCAGCAAGACGGCAGCAACGACAAGCGAGATCAAGCGGCACCCCCCTCACCGTCACCGGTGTAAGAGATGTGCTGCAACAGCGCCACGATGTCCTCGCCGTCGACGGGCTCCACCGCAATATGCTTTGCGCTCAGGCGCTCGCGGATAATGGGCAGATCGCACGCCTTTGCCTGGCGCATAAGCAGGTAGAGCACGTCGCCGTCGACCAAGCCCGCCGCGTCACTCTCGCGGATTGCCGACCCAATTGCGCCCACCAGCTCGCCGACAGGCTCCATGCCCGGTACCACGCGCAGGAGCAAAAAACTCCCCATCTTGCTATCTGCCAGCGCCCGCTCCGCCGCGAGCTCTTGGCCAAAGGCAGCCTGCTTGAGCACGTAAGTGCCGTCAACGCAGCGTTTATCCTGCGCCACCGCCTCGTAGTCAAAGGCACGGCCTAGCGCGCTTTCGACCAGCCCGCACAAGATGCGGAACAGGTTTTGATAATAGAGGGTCATTTGGTTTTCAGCCGCACTACGCACAAAGATCAACACGGCGGGTGCCCCGTCGCGCTCGATCGCGTATCCAAACATGGGAAGCCCCGGCGTCAGCTCGCGGTTCACCCACAGGTTCGAACGACCCCCGTCGCCCAAAAGAGGTGCAAGCTGCTCAAGCGTGAGCGAGCGTGCGGCATCTTCGGCAATCGCGGGACTTGCTGCCACCAGGCGTGCAAATGCCCCGCCCGAAACATGGTAGATCGCCACCGAATCGTTCTCGAGGATCTCGCCCAGAAGCTCGCAGCACTTGCGATAGATATCGCGTGGGTTGAGCACGTCGAGCTCCTGCGTCACGGCAAAGATCTTGCCAAAGCTGTCGTGGCGACCCACGATCTGGCGCCTGTACGCGCGCTTGTCCTCGATCGCGTCGTGGTAGAGCTGCGTAAGGAACGTATTGCGGTTGCGCACGAGCTCGTTTTGATCGCGCTCCGCCCTAATGGCCTCGCTGTTGCGCAGCTGCACATAGCCGCACACGGCACCCACCACAAAGTACGCAATAAACGGCAGCCAGTTGGACGGCTCGTAGAACAGGCCCTGGAAGGTATAGCCGTACTGAGTAAAGTAGCTCGTGGCCAAACCCACCGACGCCAGCAGCGCCGCAACCAGGCCAAAGTCCAAGCCATACAGCGTGCCGATCAACACCACGTAGAGCAGGCGATAATCGAGCACGTTGAGCTGGGCCGATTGTGAGAACAGATGCTCCAGCACCTCGAACAGAACCCAGGCAACGCCCGTCTCCAGGCATTTGATGGGCAGCGAGCGCATCTGGATGCGGTCGATGGCGGCACGCAGCGGGTTGATCTTTTTGATGCGTCCAGCGCCCCAGCGAGCTTGAATGGTCGAGAGATCGCGCAGCAAGTCATAGCGCTGAAACCAGCCATAGCGAACGCGAACGGTGTCGCTGACGGGCAGGGCATAGCCGGCAGAATCGCCATAGGCAACTGAGAGCCCAGGGAACAGCGCCTTGAGGGCCTCGCCCACCTCACCAGACGTGCGATGGAAGGTATCGGCAACGTCGAGCGTCTCAAAGGAGGCGTCCCAGCTGTCAAAGATGCGGCGTACCAGCACCGCGAGCTCCTCGGCACACAGCAGGGGAAACGCCGCGTCCTCCGCGCCCTGCAAAGCGACCGATCCGGTTAAGCAAGAATCGAACAGCGGCACAAAAAACGGATCATCCAGCGCGGCGGAGGCAGTGTACAGGAAGGGCGCGCGCAGAATCTTTGCCTGAACGCCTTCGCGCACAGCGTAGTAGCGGCAGAGGTCGTTGGCCGCGCGGGCGATAATTCCCTTGCCCGTTCGCCCCACGGCGCCGGAGGCACCCTCGGCACTCGCGGGCCCCGCTACAAACAGCAGCTGAACCCGGCGACTCATGCACGAACGAAAGACCGAGCGCAGCAGCTCGATATCGCCCACGGTATCGGTATGCGGGGTAAGGAAATTAGACAGGTAGACTACGCGGTCGAACTCGTAGGCCTGCTCCAAGTGCTGGAGGAGCTCTTTCCACGAAGCATGAGGCGACGACTCATCGTGGCGCGCTTCCGCGGCAGCGACGACCTTAACGTGGTCCCCGGGGAACGCCTTGGCGCAAAAGTCATCGTCAACATATGCGGTGTTGCCAACAACTAGCACTTCCATGCCGCATTCCTCCCCTAAAATCCACTTTTGTCCTAGTCAAACATGCGTATTTTACGCTGTCAACGCGAGCTAGAACGCCTTTAAGGCTGTTTTAAGAACTTTTTTAGAGGATGTGGGGACATCGAGAGTGCTAAATGAGCGCCCAATCCGGAAGTGCGGTGAAAAACCGAGACCTGTCGACCAGACCCCAGTTTTGGGCATCCGCGACCTGCGGTTTTGTTGACAAAAATCGGTGTGTGCTCGGCAAGTTTCGATTTTTCCCCGCACTTCCGGAGATAAGTGGCGAAGGGGACTCTTTAGAACATACGAATACCCAAACCCCTCTTAATCGCCTTGTTCATAACGTCGTTAAGTCGCTTAGGCCAATTCGCAATAAAGAAAAGGCAGGTGCAGCATGCGCAAAATGAATCATTGTTCAGACGTTCGATCTCATTGAGCAGAAGTTCAGAATGATTGATGCCCGCCACGGTCGCAGCTAAGTCAGCCAGAGACTCGTTTGCAATTGGCATCATCTGCTCATTAGTTAACCAAAGCGACCTCAGGGCATGGACGGCAATAATGCAGGCAAATGTAAAACCATCAATACGCCCAATATCCGCAAGCGAATCTCCCCTCCTGGCAACCCAGTCCTTGTAAGATCGCTTGCCACAAATCACATCTGAAGGAACAAGGGCGTCATCCAGAGAGAGACACTTCAAGGGAGCAAAATCACGATATGCTTCAACCGATGGATAGCTCAGATATAGCTGACCCATATCAGTGCTATCGCAGTAATAGTCTTGCATTAGCTCAAGCCGTTTAAAATCGAGCCGATTGTCCTGAGGATCTAAGTCAAATATGAGCAAGGTGTCTGTAAAACTGGATTCGAGAAGCTGAGCCGCATCATCTTTATCCGAAAGAAGCTCAGCGACAAAGGGCTTA
>CAUEQX010000040.1 GCA_959020035.1 uncultured Collinsella sp.
GGCATGCCGAGCGTGTCCGATCCCGGCCAGGCGCTGGTCGAGGCGGCGCGTGAGGCCGATGTGCCCGTCGAAGTTATTCCCGGGCCCTCTGCTTGCGTCACGGCGCTTGTTTCGTCCGGCATTCCCTGCGAGCATTTTTTCTTCGAGGGCTTTTTGGGCCGAAAGCACGGTGACCGCGTGCGCCGTTTGCAGCGCCTTGCCGTGGTGCCCGGCGCGCTCATCTTCTACGAGTCTCCACATCGCATCGTGGCGACACTCGAAGCCGTGGCCGAGGTTTTTCCCCAGCGTGAGGTTGCCGTCTGCCGCGAACTCACCAAGTTGCACGAGGAGGTCCTGCGCGGATCTGCCGCCCAGCTTGCCGAGGAGCTACGTGCCCGCGGCGAGGTAAAGGGCGAGATTGCGCTGGTCATCGCGCCGCCGAGCGAGGACGAAGAGGCCGGTATCGCGCCGGTTGGCGCCGCGGCAGTAGATCCCGATGAGGCCCTGCGCGCGGATATCCGCGCCGCGCTCGAGGAGGGGGAGCCCGCGTCTGCGGTGGCCAAGCGCCTGTCTCAGAAGTATTCGCGCCGCAAGCGCGATGTCTATGCCATGGTGCTCGATACGCAATAGATGGAGGATATCCAGCCCTTGCGCTAGAATCATCCCCTGTATGCAACGTTTTTCTGGAGGACAAACCCCATGGATCAAAGCAAGCCTTCGTTCTTTATCACGACGCCCATCTACTACGTCAACGCCGATCCGCACCTGGGCACGGCTTATTCCACCATCATCGCCGATGTTCAGGCTCGCTATCGCCGCTCCGCCGGCTATAACGTCAAGTTCCTGACCGGCATGGACGAGCACGGCGAGAAGGTCGCCGAGGCCGCAGCCAAGCACAACATGACGCCGCAGGAGTGGACCGACAGCCAGGCTCCGCACTTCAAGGAGCTTTGGAGCAAGCTCGAGATCTCCAACGACGACTTCATCCGCACCACCGAGCCGCGCCAGCATCATGCCGTGCAGTACCTGTGGGAGCGCATGAAGGAGTCCGGCTACCTGTATAAGGGCAGCTACGACGGTTGGTATTGCGTGCCTGACGAGACCTACTTCACTGATACGCAGGTCCAGAAGGGCGACGAGGAGTACGGCAGCGTCGGCCAGCACCTGTGCCCCGACTGCCACCGTCCGCTTGAGCGCGTGCAGGAGGAGTCCTACTTCTTTAAGCTTTCCGCCTTCCAGGACAAGCTGCTCAAGCTCTATGACGAGCACCCCGACTTTGTCGAGCCCGCGTTCCGTATGAACGAGGTGCGCAGCTTTGTCGAGGGCGGCCTCAACGACCTTTCCGTGAGCCGTACGAGCTTTGACTGGGGCATCCAAGTTCCGTTTGACGAGGGCCACGTGACCTATGTGTGGTTCGACGCGCTGCTCAACTATATGACGGCCGTCGGCTACGGTGTCGATACCGACGAGGCCCGTGCCGAGCTGGCCTATCGCTGGCCCGCGCAGTTCCACATCGTGGGCAAGGACATCATCCGTTTCCACTGCGTCATTTGGCCGGCCATGCTCATGGCCATTGGCGAGGCCCTGCCCGAGCACGTCTTTGCCCATGGCTTCCTGACCGTGCGCAATGCCGAGACCGGCAAGGCCGAGAAGATGTCCAAGAGCCGCGGCAACGCCATCGCTCCGCAGGACGTTATCGACATGCTGGGCGTCGAGGGCTATCGCTACTACTTCATGACCGACGTCGTCCCCGGCACCGACGGTGCCATCAGCTTCGATCGCATGGAGCAGGTCTACAACGCCGACCTGGCCAACAGCTGGGGCAACCTTATCTCGCGTTCGCTCAACATGAGCGGCAAGTACTTTGACGGTTGCGCGCCCGCCAAGCCCGCATCGTTCGATGCGTTCGACAACCCGCTGGCAAAGATCGCCGATGGTCTGGTCGACCGCTACATGGCCAAGATGGACGTGCTCGATTACGGTGGAGCCAAGGACGAGGTCATGGAGCTCATCCACGCCGCCAACCACTACATCGAGGACTCCGAGCCTTGGGCACTTGCCAAGGACGAAGCCAAGGCTGACGAGCTGGCGTTTGTGATCTACAACCTGCTCGAGGCCATCCGCATTGCCGCCCACCTGCTGATGCCGCTCATGCCCCAGACTTCTGCCGAGGCCCTGCGCCGCCTGTCCTGCGAGGACGAGGCCGCGACCGACGACCTCAAGGGCATTTGCGTTTGGGGCCTGCTTGCCGGTGGTCAGCCTGTCGAGAAGGGCGATCCGCTGTTCCCGCGTCTGGGCTAAGACGCAGCGCGCCATATCGGCAATTTGCTGTTTAGCTGTAAGGGCATGGCCGCCACGGTCCATGCCCTTTTGTTTCAAGACGCCGCCATCATGCTGAGGAGGCAACCATGACAACTTCGCCTTTGGCAAACCCCACGGCCACCAGGGAGCTGCTGGAGGAGTTTGGCCTTGCGACCAAGCATCGCCTGGGCCAGAACTTCCTGATCGACAACCATGTAATTGAGCGCATTTGCGAGCTTGCCGAGCTTGCAGGCGATGAGCGCGTGCTCGAGGTTGGTCCGGGCGTTGGTACGCTCACGCTTGCGCTGTTGCAGGAGGCGGCGTGCGTCACGTCGATCGAGGCCGATCCCGAGCTCGAGCCGGTGCTCGATGCTCACGCCGCCGACTACGCCAACTTCCGCTTTATCATGGGCGACGCGCTTAAGGTGACGCCGGAGCAGATTGAGCAGGCCGCCGGCGGTGAGCCGACGGTATTTGTCGCGAACTTGCCCTATAACGTGGCGGCGACGATCATCTTGCAGTTTTTTCAGACGATGCCCGCGCTCAAGCGTGCCGTGGTCATGGTGCAAAAGGAGGTTGCCGATCGCATTGCCGCAGTGCCGGGCAACAAGACCTATGGCGGCTATACGGCAAAGCTCGGCCTGTATGCGCAGGTGACGGGTCGCTTTGAGGTGCCGCCGCGTTGCTTTATGCCAGCGCCGCACGTGGACTCGGCCGTCGTGCGTATCGACCGTGTTGACGGCGTGGTGCCCGAGGGGCTCGATCGCGAGTTCGTGGCTCGTGTGATCGACGCTGCATTTGCTCAGCGGCGCAAGACCATCCGAAATTCCATGAGCGCCAACGGCTTTGCCAATGACGTGCTCGATGCCGCCTTTGAGGCTTGCGGTATCGCACCCACCACGCGCGCCGAGACGCTTGATGTTGCCGACTTTGTTCGCCTGGCCCAGGAGCTAATCCATGATGCCTAATGCCGCACGCGTGACGTTTACCAAGAAAAAGAAGACGGTCGCCTGCCCCGTGCCCTTGGCACCGCTTGCCGACACACATGCGCATCTGCTTTCGTTTTGGGGCAAAGAAGTGCCCGAGACGCTCGTGCGCGCCAAAGCCGCGGGTGTCGACCTGTTGGTGACGATGTTCGACCCCATCGCTGACAAACGCAGCGTGACGGACTATAGCGACTGGCTCGTGCGCGAAATTCTGCCGATGCAGGATATCCCGCAGATCAAGTATCTTGCCGGCGTGCATCCGTATGGCGCGCCGGACTATACCGACGACGTTCACGCACAGGTCGTTGCCGCGCTCGATGACCCTTTGTGCGCCGGTATTGGCGAAATCGGCCTGGACTATCACATGGACTATGACGACGATATCGCGCCGGCACCCCATAACGTGCAGATTGACTGCATGGCGCGCCAGCTCGAGCTTGCCGTGTGCCGTAATGTGCCGGTGGAGCTACATCTGCGTCACGAGGACACGGACCAGGAGCGCACCTCGCACGTGGACGCCTACAACGTGCTTCGTGAGGTGGGCATGCCCCAGGCCGGTTGTGTGCTGCACTGCTTTGGCGAGGACCGCGCCACGATGGAGCGCTTTGTGGAGCTGGGCTGCTATATCGCCTATGGCGGTGCGGCTACCTTTAAGCGCAACGACGACGTGCGCGAGGCATTTGCGGCAACCCCACTCGATCGAATTTTGTTCGAGACGGATTGCCCGTATATGGCTCCAGAGCCCATCCGCGGTCTTGAATGCGAGCCCGCAATGATCTCCATTACGGCAAACACGCTGGTCAACGACCGTGTCGATCGTACCGGCGAGGATGCTGAGGCAATCGCGCGAGCAGCTTGGGAAAATGCCTGCAAACTTTTTCAAAAATAGTTCTTGCGTTCGCGATGGCGCTCCGTTATTCTAATTCCTGCACGCGGGCGTGGCGGAATTGGCAGACGCGTACGGTTCAGGTCCGTATGGGGGCAACCCCATGAAGGTTCAAGTCCTTTCGCCCGCACCATTGAATGAAAGAGCTCCCAGCAATGGGGGCTTTTTTGTTATGGGCCCATCACAGGGACTTGAACCTGCGAAGGAGCGAGCGTAAAGAAAACGCGGAGCGTTTTTAGCGAGCTGGCGAGGACGCCGGCAGGCGGCCGAAGCCGGTGCGGATCCGCGAAGCGGATACGCGGACGTCCTTTCGCCCGCACCATTGAATGAAAGAGCTCCCAGCAATGGGGGCTTTTTTGTTATGCACGATCTCCTTGGACGGGTATCCTAATGCCAACGTGTGCCTATCAGAGGAGAGACCATGCTGTTTTCCGGTATCATTGCCGCCCTTACGAGCCTTCTGCTTCCCATCATCATTCTGTTGCTACTGCTTCCCAACGCCTGCTATGTCGTTGAACAACAGCATGCCGTGATCATCGAGCGCCTGGGCAAGTTTAACCGCATCGTCAACGCGGGCTTCCACATGAAGGTGCCCGTGATCGACCGCAAGGCCGCCACGGTGAGCCTGCGCACCATGAAAAACGGTTTTGGCATCGACGTTAAGACCCAGGACAACGTGACCATCGGCCTTGAGGTCTCTGCTCAGTACCACGTGAGCTATGACATGGGCGCCGGCCCGGCAGATTCGGGTATCTACAAGAGCTACTACATGCTGCAGGAGCCCGTCGACCAGATGCGTGACTTCATCACCGACGCCCTGCGCTCTTCGATCCCCGTCTACACACTCGATGAGGTCTTTGCCAAGAAGGATGACATCGCCAAGGATGTCAACGCTACCGTTTCCGAGCAGATGGCCGCCTACGGCTTCACCCTCGTGTCGACGCTCATCACCAAAATCGCACTGCCGACCGAGGTCGAGAACTCCATGAACGACATCAACGCTGCCCAGCGCAAGCGCGCTGCGGCACAGGAGCTCGCTGAGGCAGACCGCATCAAGCGCGTCACCGAGGCGACCGCCGAGGCTGAGGCTATGGAAAAGGCGGGCGAGGGCATCGCCAACCAGCGCAAGGCCATCGCGCTGGGTATCAAAGATTCGCTCGAGATCATCCAGGAGACGGGTGTCGGCAATGACGAGGCCAACCAACTGTTCATGTTTACGCAGTGGTCCGAGATGATGACGGAGTTCGCTCGCACGGGTAAAACCTCGACGGTCGTGCTGCCGAGCGACTTTTCGCAGTCGGCCTCTATGTTCGAGCAGATGCTGGCTGCCGGTAAGGTTCAGAACGAGTCAAAGGAGTAGACACGCGTGAAATACACCGTCGTTTGTGTCGGTAAGCTCAAGGAGCGCTTTTGGAAGGACGCCTGCGCTGAGTACACCAAGCGCCTGGGTGCCTATGCCAAGGTTGATATCCGCGAGGTGGCCGATATCGACCCGGCTAAGGCGGGCGGCGTGGATGCCGCGCGCGACAAGGAGGGGGCGGCGATTCTTGCTGCCTTGCCGTCTCGAGCGCATGTGATCCTGCTGGCCATTGAGGGCAAAGAGCGCTCGAGCGAGGAGTTTTCGGCGCGGCTCGATGATCTTATGCTGCGTGGTAACAGCGACATCGCCTTTGTGATTGGCGGATCGGACGGCGTGAGCGATGACGTGCGAGCACGAGCCGACGAGATGCTCAGCTTTGGACGTATTACCTTGCCGCATAACTTGGCGCGCGTGGTGCTGCTGGAGCAAATCTACCGCGCCTGCAAGATCAGCCGAGGCGAGCCGTATCACAAATAGGTCGGCAATACGAAACAATGGCGTGGGACAATACCTTTCGTTTTGAGGAATGTGTCTGAAAGGACTATGCGATATGAAGATTGGATTTGTCGGTTTTGGCAATATGGCGAGCGCGATGGCTGATGGCTGGATCGCTGCCGGTGTAGCTGCGAGCGATATGTGCGCCTGTGCGGGTCGCTACGACGCGCTGGTTGAGCGCTGCGAGGCGCGTGGGATGGCCGCTTGCCACGATGCCGCCGAGGTTGTCGCCGCATCCGATATCGTGGTCGCTGCGGTCAAGCCGTACATGATCGAGAAGGTATTTGCCCCGCTCAAGGATGCTCTTGCCAAAAAGGTCGTTCTGTCGGTTGCCTGGACCTGGGACAGTGCCAAGTGGGAGCAGGTCCTGCCGGGCGTCGCGCATATCTCGACGGTGCCCAACACACCGGTTTCGGTGGGCGAGGGCGTCATCGCCTGCGAGAAGGCTTCCACGCTTAGTGATGAACAGAGCGCAGTGGTGCTTGATCTGCTTGGCAAGCTCGGTGCGGTGGTTGAGCTCGATACGAGCCTGCTGTTTGTGGGCGGCACGGTGGGTGGTTGCGCTCCGGCATTCGTCGCCATGGCGATCGAGGCCCTGAGCGATGCGGCGGTCAAGCACGGTATCCCGCGCGCCGATGCCTATCGCATTGTGAGCCAGATGGTGCTGGGTACGGCAAAGCTGCAGCTTGCAACTGGCCAGCATCCTGCGGCGATGAAGGATGCCGTATGCTCGCCCGGTGGTGCCACCATCAAGGGCGTCGTTGCGCTCGAGGACGCCGGCATGCGCAGTGCCCTGGTCAAGGCAATCGACGCAACTCTCCAGTAAAACCTGCCATTTAGGGACAGGTTTATTTTGGCAGGTTTTTCCTGCGGTTTTGTCGTATGTGCGAAAAGCGCCCCGCAACCGGATCGTTACCGGTTGCGGGGCGCTTGCGTTTGCCCAGATAAAACCGACCGAAATAAACCTGTCCCTTTTTGGCAGGTTAGTCCCAGAAGCTGTCTTCCTCATCCTCGGACTTGGGTCCGCGGTCGACGTACATCTTATGGGTACGCTTCTCCATTACAAAGGCAAGAATCGCAAATAACAGGATGCCGCCGGCGAAAAGGATGGCAAAACCGGTGCGGGTGCCAAACAAAAAGGAAAAAACTGCGTCCATTGGGTGCCTTCTTGCGTAGTTGAGTTGGGTCGTAAACGCTCATAAGTATATACTTGCCCATACATGTACAAGGTTGCAACCTAAATGGAATGTATATCGCCGGAGGATCTAATGCTTGATATCAAGTTTGTTCGCGAGAACCCCGATGCCATCGATGTCGCCATGGCTAACCGCCAGACGTCTTGGGATCGCGAGAAGTTCTTTGAGCTCGACGACGAGCGCCGTGCCGTCATCACCGAGGTCGAGGAGCTCCAGGCTACGCGCAATGCCGAGTCCAAGAAGATTGGCGCCCTGATGAAGGAGGGCAAGAAGGACGAGGCCGAGGCCGCCAAGGAGGCCGTGCGCGCCGTCAACGAGAAGATTGACGGTCTGGCCGAGCGCCGCACCGCTCTCGAGCAGGAGCAGTACGACTTCATGGCTCACCTGCCCAACATTCCTTGCGAGGCCACGCCGTACGGCAAGGACGAGGACGAGAACATCGAGCGTCGCCGCTGGGGCACCCCGCGCGAGTTCGACTTCGACTTTAAGCCGCACTGGGATCTGGGCACCGACCTCGACATTCTTGACTTCGAGCGCGGCAACAAGCTCTCCGGCAGCCGTTTCACCGTTCTCGGTGGCGCCGGTGCCCGCCTGGAGCGTGCCCTCATCAACTTCTTCCTCGATACGCACACCAGCCGTGGCTTCAAGGAGTGGTGGCCGCCTATCGTCGTCAAGCGTCAGACCATGTTTGGCACGGGCCAGCTGCCCAAGTTCGAGGACGACGCCTATCACGTCTCGGGCGACAACTTCCTGATCCCCACCGCCGAGGTCGTGCTTACCAACCTGCACGCCGGCGAGGTCCTCGATGCCGACACCCTGCCGCGCCGCTACACCGCCTTCACCCCCTGCTTCCGTGAGGAAGCCGGTTCCGCCGGTCGCGACACCCGCGGCATCATCCGTCAGCACGAGTTCGACAAGGTCGAGATGGTCAAGTTCGCTAAGCCGGAGGAGTCCGACGAGGAGCTCGAGAGCATGACCGCCGAGGCCGAGTACCTGCTGCAGCAGCTGGGCCTTCCGTATCGCGTGATTAGCCTGTGCACCGGCGACCTGGGCTTCTCTGCCCGTCAGACCTATGACGTCGAGGTCTGGCTGCCGAGCTACAACGCCTACAAGGAGATCAGCTCCTGCTCCAACTGCGGCGACTTCCAGGCTCGCCGCGCCAACATCAAGTATCGCGACCCCGAGAACTTCAAGGGTTCGCGCTACCTGCACACCCTTAACGGTTCCGGCCTGCCGGCTGGCCGCACCATGGCTGCCATTCTGGAGAACTACCAGAACGCCGACGGCACCATCACGATCCCCGAGGTCCTGCGTCCCTACATGGGCGGCCTCGAGAAGATTGAGCCGGTCGCGTAACTTGGCTGCATAGGCGATATGCAAGGGCGCTCCTTCGGGGGCGCCCTATTTCGTGCGCAGGTCCATACCATGCCGTGCGGACAGCTCAATAGAAAACACACGAACAACTGTTCTGTATACAGCCATCTACCTGCTATGCTTTTGCTAAATAAGAGTGAGAGAAAGGGGACGCGATGGAGCTGTTTGATGATCGGGTGGTTTTGTTTGAGAGCGACGAGGGCGGGGAGTACCTGCTTGTGACGTGTGAGCCGTCTGGCATGGGTGGCCTGGTGGTTCGACAGACGAGCGAGGGGCCGTTGACGCAATGGTGCTTTGAGGAGTCGCCGCATGTGGTCGAGACCTTTGTGGCGCACGAAGGGCTTGTGGCCCTGGAGCACTTCTATGGGGTCCGGACATCTAACCAGGTTGCTCGCATGTTGAGCATCTCGTTTGCCGATTATGATTGTGCCCAGCGGGTGAGATCGCTCCTGAGGGAACTTGATGCCAAGTTTGACGTGATCGAAAAGCCAATCGATCGTACGGGGAACAGCGGTATATGCGGAGCAGCATGACAAAACTGCGTTCCACAAAAAAGTTTGAGATTGTGCTTGACTCCAATAAGCTAAAGTGGTTTTATATGTCTTGCGCTGCGGCGTTACCTCAGCTGGATAGAGGGTCTGACTACGAATCAGAACGTCATAGGTTCGAATCCTATACGCCGCACCAATTGAAATTGAAAGCCTCCGGCAACGGGGGCTTTTCTTTTATGCCACCGCTGCATGGATTCGAACCTCGGTCGAGGCGCGAGTATCTTAATCATCACTTCGTAAAATTTTTCCAAATTGTCGCTTGACCCATCGAGGGGTCACGTGCATAATAATCCGTGCGTTGCGGCGTTACCTCAGCTGGATAGAGGGTCTGACTACGAATCAGAACGTCATAGGTTCGAATCCTATACGCCGCACCAATTGAGTTTTAAGCCTCCGGAAACGGGGGCTTTTCCTTTACGGGGGCATTGCGGGGATTCGAACCTCGTTCGAGGCGCGAGCGTCAAGAAAACGCGGAGCGTTTTTAGCGAGCGGGCGAGTCCGCCGGCAGGCGGGCGAAGCCGGTGCGGATCCGCGCAGCGGATGCGCGGAATCCTATACGCCGCACCAACTGAACTTTAAAGCCTCCGGTAACGGAGGCTTTTCTTATATCGCGATGCGTCGAAGATCGCATCAAGTGGTCAAAATGAGTAAAAATCAAATTTGATAACTTTTTTCGAAAATTGCTTGACCTTTATTCAGTCGATGTGCATAATAATCAACAAGTCGCGGCGTTACCTCAGCTGGATAGAGGGTCTGACTACGAATCAGAACGTCATAGGTTCGAATCCTATACGCCGCACCATTTGAGATTAAAGCTCCCGGCAACGGGGGCTTTTCTTTTATGTAAACACTGCATGGATTCGAACCTCGGTCGAGGCGCGGGCGTAAAGAAAACGCGGAGCGTTTTTAGCCCGCGGGCGAGCGCGCCGGCAGGCGGGCGAAGCCGGTGCGGATCCGCGCAGCGGATGCGCGGAATCCTATACGCCGCACCAATTGATTTTAAAGCTCCCGGCAACGGGGACTTTTCTTTTGCGCCAGCTTGAGTGCTTTCGTCCAAAGGGACTATTTCCTGTCGACTCGTGTAAGATTTCGAGTAGATGTCGCGACTTATTCGCGACCACTCCTTCTTCAAGCGACCGATCAGGGTGATATTTCGTGGCAGAGCGTCCGACATACAAGCTCAGGTTTCTCGATCCCAAGAAGCGCTTTCCGGCGATGCCCGAGCAGCCTGCGGGACGCTCATATGGCGTGGTCTGGAAACTCTTTGGCGAGGATCAGCATGAATCTTGTTATGTCGTCGAATTCGTTGGCAAAAGCCATGTGTCGCTTTTGGGCTACGTAAGCGTTTCGGGTGAGGTGTACAAGGTGGACCGCCCCGTTAGCGAGGCTCCGCTGCCCAACGATCCCGACATGGAACTGGTCCTTGACGACTCGGACTCCGGTATTGGTGAGATTATGGTGAGGGGAGCAAACGGCACGATGCGCGCGTGCGCGCGAACCGTCGGCTCTCCCGAAGGTCCCATGCGCGAACAGTCCGATCACGAGACATGGAATTCGACCCGCTCCCTTCCTTACGGTGAGTTCATGGCATCGATGTTCCTGCGCTACGTGATATTCGCTGACTCCGAAAATACCATTGCGAGCACGGCGGACGCCGACGGACTCGACGAGGGTATGCAAAACGTTGTCGACAAGATCAAGCTCGTAAAGTTGCCCGAGCCGGTCGAGGTGTTTTTGGGCTTTAACACGGCACCGCTACCTGACGCTATTGAGACGCTGCTCTACCGCGTTGACCATGCCGAGAATCCGAGCGGTATCGAGCGCTATGCCGCCGCCCTTATGAGTGAAATTGACTTGCCCCGCTTGCGCGCCATCGCCGCTAAGTCCGAGATGAGCCTGGCTCGCATCGATCGCTCAAAGCTTTTCTATCTCAATTTTGATCGCAGCCTGCTGGACCAGGACGAGATTGACATGCTGCTTGCCATCGAGTGCCGTCTTAACCGTCTCTCCGGCATCCTTGAGCACATCGGGGCCGGATTGGTCCCTGCGGCATCCTCGCCGAGCCTTGAGGGCTGCGCGCTCTTTGATGCGTGGCATATCGCCAAGACGACCAACGATGTTCCCCGACTGCTCGATACGGCCTCGAGCGATAACCCGTGGGGCAAACCGGGTACGGTGGCTTGCCAGCCGGGCGGTGAGTGGGATGTGCGTACCCGCTTCGCGCGTATTGTCGAGGCACTTAACGTGGTCACGCGGCTCGACTATACCTATCGGGCAAACGTTGCCGAGGGGATCATGCTCGTTCGGTTTGGGCAGTCTGTCGTTGATGCTATGCCACAACGTGAATACGACGCTCAAGATGACGCCTGGCGCGAGTTGGACGAGGACACGCGCGCGATCTGGGCCGCGGAGCACGATGCGCGTATTGTGCTTACACTCGCGGCGGCTTGCTTTGCCGCGGGCGCCTGCATCACGCGCTGCTATGTGCAGATTGCTGCTCCCGACAGTGAGCAGGGCGAGCGCGTTGTTGCAACGTATTTCTTTGGGCGTGCGGCCTATCTGGCCGATTGCGTGCCTGTCGCCAAGGATCTTGAGAGCATGGACATGGACGATATGCCGTGCAAGCGTGTACTTGAGGCGTATGAGTCAACCGCTCCGGAGACGATTGAGCCTGCGGAGGTTCATGCTCGTCCGCGTGATGACCATCGCACGCTGCCGCCGGCGCTGCGCGATCTGCTGCTTGCCGATACGGCTGACGAGTTGGAGGTCATGGAAGAGGACGACGACCCATACGTGGCCCGTGTTGTTGAATTGCGCGAGCAGGCAAAAGTCGACCGTACAGGTGCTTTTGAAGGTTTTTCCCGTCTTGTTGAGGAGTTGGAGGCCAAGTGCGCCGTCGCCGAGCTTTTGGCGACAGGTCCGGTTCAAACGCAGTTTTGCGATAACCAGCTGGTGCGCATGGTGCTACCGGTGTTGGAAGAAGACCGCTCTGTGCGAATCCTTCGTGCGCCCGATGCGCTGTACTTTGCCCAGCACGAGATCTGCAGCTTTTACGCCGAGCAGGAGGACTTTGAACGAGCACTGCCCGAGGTGCGCCATCTTTACGATCTGGCGCGCTCGTCCATGCAGTCGCACTTTGCGCTCATCAACGTGCTTGCGCGTCTGGAGCGCTTTGACGAGATTATCGAGGTGGCGCGCCACGGCCTACGTATTGCCAGCGATCGTTCTGCAATCGGCTACCTGTTCTATCGCTTGGCGTTTGCCTATTGGAATTGCGATCAGCTCGAGCTCGCGTTGGCGTGCTACCGCCTCGTGCCGCGCGGCGAGGAGTCGGGTAGCAACGCGCTGGAGGAAATGCAGGGCCTTATGAACGAGATGGGTGTCAATGAGCCGCCGACGTTCGAGGAAGCGGTCGAGACCATCCACAAGGCTGGACTAGAGCTGCCGCCAGTGTCCGCCGTGACGAATCAGCTGGCAGATGCCGCTGTGCAACTGGTCGACAACGGTTTCTTTTTCCTGGCGCGCGGTTGTATCTTCCAAATGTGGCGCACCATGGGCAACGATGAGCTCGGCTCCCTCAATCGCTCGCTGGGGTAGTAGCGAAAACTGCAAGGAGGAAAGGCCACTGGACAATTAGAAAATTCCCTCTTGCCCAACTTCGACTGTTTGGTTACTATAGAACGGCTGTTACGGAGAGCTGACCGAGAGGCCGAAGGTGCTCGCCTGCTAAGCGAGTATGCCCCAAAAGGGCATCTGGGGTTCGAATCCCCAGCTCTCCGCCAGTACGAATTTGAAGAAGGGTCCCATTTGGGGCCCTTTTTTGTGCGGAGAAAGGAGGCTGGGGATTCGAACCCGAGAGGGCACGGGCGTTAAGCAAACGCGAAAGCGTTTGTAGCCCGTGGGCGAAAAGCCGCCAGGCTTTGAAGCCGGAGGGCATGCGTAGCATGTCCGGACATCCCCAGCTCTCCGCCAGTTTAACTTTAAAGAAAGGTCCCATCGGGGGCCCTTTTTTATTATCGAGAAAGGGCGCTGGGGATTCGAACCCTCAAAAAAAGGAGGCATCCTTTCGGACGCCTCCTTTCAGTGGGCTTATTATTCTTGCGCCCTACACCTCGGGCGCCTTGGCGACGGTCTCGCTTTCTGCTGTGAGCGGGCGGTTGTCGATGCGACGGCCCAAGCGATCGAGCTTCACAAGGAGCCATTCAATGGGATTCGGCCCTGCGCCTTCCTCGTCGGCAACTAGGTCCATGACGGCGATCTTGGTGCCGTCCTGCTTGAGCGTGACGCTACCCACCTTGTCGCCCACATGCACCGTGCCCGAAAGATCGTCGTAGCTAATCTTTTCGGTCACCTTGCCGGCAAGGGAAAACACGGTCGCTTGCGCCGTGGGATCGGCGAGTGTGGCGTCGATCGTCTTATCCGTCCAGTCGGTTTGGCCAATGCGCGCCATAAGCGGGTTGCCGTTGGCGGTCTTTTCCTGCGTGTTGGCGATTGCGACCGTCACCTTGTGACCGTAGTACCAATTGGCAAGGGCGGCGGTATCGGTAAAGCGCTGGTCGGTGGTGGTGGAGTTCAAAATAACGGTGTAGATCTCGTCGCCGTCGCGGTTGTAGGCGCTCGTAAAGCAATAGCCCGCGTCGTCGGTGGTGCCGGTCTTGCCGCCGATGTTGCCATCTTGGCCCAGCAAATAGTTATGCG
>CAUEQX010000041.1 GCA_959020035.1 uncultured Collinsella sp.
TACTATAGGTTATGTTTATTATCTTCTTGAATGTAAATGCTATTCACTTAGCAACAGTACTCATATTTGGCATTTATTGCCCACTGCCATATAACTAACACCCTATAGCAGACAAAAACAGGCCGTAGCCCATCGCTGCGGCCTGTTTGGAGTCCAAAAGAGGCGCTAAGCGCTGTAACCCATCGCCTGCAGGACAAACATGACGGCCGTGAGCACCGTAATCACGGCGATAGTCGCCCAAGTGAGCACGTTCCACACGCGGCCGTTGCGGTTGGCGCCCATAATGTGACGGTCGGCGGCGATAACCACCTGGAACACCAGAACCACAGGCAGCAGCACGCCATTGATGACCTGCGAGGTCATCATAATCTGGAACAGATCGACGCCGGGCATAAGCACCAGCACGGCAGAGATGCCAATGATGGCCGTAATGATGCCGCGATAGACCGGGGCCTCGTCCCAGCTGCGGTCGGCACCGCGCTCCCAGCCAAATGCCTCGCAGATAGCGCTCGACGTGACGCCCGGCAGCACGCAGGCGGCCAAGAAGCTCGCCGCGACCAGGCCCGAGGCAAACAGCACCGTGGACCACTGACCCGCAATAGGCTCCAGCGCGCGGGCGGCATCGGCGGCATCGCTAATCTGAATACCCGCCGGGAACAACACCGTACCGGTCGTGATGATAATAAAGCCGGCAATGACATCGGCGGCAAGCGAGCCGCTCACGGTGTCGATGCGCTGCAGCACGATATCGTCCTCGCCCGCGTTCTTATCGACCACGTTGTTCTGCGCCAAGAAAATCATCCACGGCGCGATGGTGGTACCAATCGTCGCGACCACGAGCGACACGTAGCTGGGGTCATTTTGAATGTTAGGCACGACCAGGTCGACCGCGACCTCACCCCAGTTGGGGCCAGCCATAAACGCGGCGACAATATAGGTCACGAACACGCAGCTCACCAGCAGCAGAATCTTCTCGATGCGCTGGAAACTGCCCGACATGGTAAGCATCCACACCAGCAGCGCCACCAACGGCACCGAGATGCTCGCCGGCACGCCAAAGAGGGCGAGGCCGCTCGCAATACCCGCAAACTCCGAAATGGTCACGGCTGTGTTGGCGATCAACAGCGCCGCCATAGCAAGTACACTCTTGCGCACGCCAAAGCGCTCACGAATGAGCGATGCCAGGCCCTTGCCCGTGACGCAGCCGCAGCGTGCCGCGGTCTCCTGCGTCACGATAAGCAGCACGGTCATGACGGGAAGCATCCAGAGCATCTTATAGCCATAGCTGGCGCCCGCGCTGGAATACGTGGCGATGCCGCCGGCGTCATTGCCCGAAAGTGCCGCCAAAAGACCGGGGCCCATGGCGCCAAAGATGGCCGCGATGGTCAGCTTTTGCTTGGTGCTCGGCTTTTGCTTCGTATTTTGCACGCGACCACCTAACCCATGACTGACATGGTGAGCAGCACCGCGGCGATGCAGTACGCCACACACGAGATCATGACGGCGATGACGTTCATGGCGGTACCCGACGTATTGAGGTCGTGCTCGTCGCGCCAGAACAGCACCATCAGGTAAATCACGGCGCTCATGTTGCCAACCAGGCAGATGATGGCGGCAATGTTAAAGCAGCCGGTAAAGAGCTGCTCCTCAAACATAGTGGCATCGGGGAACGCAGCGGTGCGTACCAGCTGCGCGCACAGGTAGGTCACGAGCGAAAGGATCAGGCCCATGCCCGTGCTCTGGAAGAAGAATCCCAGGTACGGCTTGGGCTCGTCGTCGTGACCGTCGTACTCGAGGAAGTAGTTCTTGACGAACGACACCATGCGCGAGGCAGCCAGCAGCACGAGCGGCATGGCGCACATGGGGAACACCACCAGATGCGCGGAGCCCAGCGCCGTCCCCAGCGCCGTCGCCATAATGCACGAGGCGATGCCCCACACGACGACCCAGTACTGACGATGCACGAACCAGCTGAGCACGTTCGTCGAGTCGTCCGACGCGCTGTCGCCCGAGCCGACACCGGCGATCTGCAGGTCCTCCTGATGCTCCTCGGCGATAACGTCCATGGCGTCGTCGAAGGTCACGATACCCAGGATATGACGGTTCTCGTCGCAGACAGGGATGGCAACCAGGTCGTACTTGGTCATCTCGTCCGTCACGTCTTCCTGGTCCTCGTCGGGCGACACGTAGACCAGATCGCGATAGGCGAGCTGGCCCAGCGTGGCGTCGCGGTCGGCCACGATCAGCGTGCGCAGCGAAAGCACGCCCGTCAGCATGCCACTCGGATCCTCGGTATAGACGTAGTAGACGCTCTCAAAGTCCTCGTCGAGTTTGCGAATCGCCTCGATGGCGTCGCCGACCGTCGCCGTGGCGGGCAGCGAGACAAACTCCGAGGTCATGATGCGGCCGGCGGTGTTGTCCTCGTAGCCTAGCAGGTTACGAATCGCCTTCTCCTCCTTGACGCCCATCAGGCGCAGGAGCTTCTCGGCCTTCTCATAATCGAGCTCGTCGATCAGGTCGGCGGCGTCGTCCGGGTCCATCATGGCCAGCATCGACGATGCGTCCGTATCGGACAGGCCCTCGAGCATCTCGGTCATGAGCTCGTCGTCATCGAACTCCGAGATGGCCTCGGCGGCCTGGGCGGTGTCGAGCTGCGCGAACACCTGCGCGCGCAGGCGCGGGTCGAGCTGCTCGATGATGTCGGCAATGTCAGCAGGATGCAGCTCGCCAAGCGTCTTGTGCGACACCGAGAGCTGGATGTTCTTAGTCGAGCGATCGAGCAGGTCCATGTAAGACCAGGCGATAATGTCCTCGCTGAGCGGCTTGCCAAGGTGCTTCATAAAGCCTGCGACGATATGCTCGGGCGCGGGGCTGATGGCGCGTAGGAGACCGCGGGCCCCGACCTCGGCGCCCAGCAGGCGCAGCTGATTTTCGCCCGACATGGAAAACTTGATGTCGTTTACGCGCACGACCTTCATGCCCTGCGTGTCGACAATCTGCTTGTTAAGCACGTCGCGGGCAAGCAAGAGTTCGGTCGGCTGCAAGTACGAAAAACGGATTTCGGTGGCCGACGTCTTAAGGTGTACACCCGTCTCGTCGATACGGTCGACCCATTTGCGCCAGCTGATCATAAACGGCGTCTTGCCGGGACCACGGAACGCGAGCGACGTCACGTGCGGAAAAACTTCGCCGGTTGCAATGCCAAAATCGTTAACCACGCCGAGCTTTTCGCCGTCGACGTCCAAGACCGGCAATTTGAGCATCTCACTCAGATAATTCAATGGTGCTCCCCATCATTATTCCTGCGGACCGCGCGACCATGCCGGCGCGCAATCCGTGGACTTTTAGATATGTATACGCATGCGCGGGCGGCACGCCGCTCGGCGCTCACACCCCGTGCACGCGCAGAAAGCACCTGCATGGGGTCATCGACTGTATGGTCGAGGTTTGGATTTCACCTGTAACCTTTCTCTTGACCCTCATTAACCGCAGTAACTATAGCATCAGCATCGCGCTGCGGCACCGAATTTATGCGCTGAACATTGCAGGCATACCAAACGCTGACGTATCCGTGACATAGAGCCGGATGAGCACGGTGGGACAAAGCGATTAAGACCGTCCTAAACGACCAGTCGTTTAAGCACGTCCCCGATGACTACTCTGTGGTGTCGTCGTCCTCGGGGAGTTGGGGGAACACGGCGTTTTTGGGCATGGAAACCTTGGTGAGCGAGGTGAGCTTTTTACTCAATGCGGTGTCCGTCTTGACCAGGTCGCTGAGCGTCACGATCTTGTAGCCGTCGGCGACAAGGCCGTCGATAATCTGCGGCAGCGCCTCGAGCGTCTGCTCGGCGCACTCATCGCTATCGGTGAGCAGCACAATATTGCCCGGCGTCATCGAGTCGAGCACGGTCGATACTTGCTCGTCGGCGCCGTTGAGCAGCCAGTCGCCCGAATCGATATTCCACGAAACCTCGGCGGACACCAGGTCCATCGAGTCGATCCAGTTTTGCTCGTCAAACGCGGCGTAGGGGGCACGCAGCAACATCGTCTCGACGCCGGTCGCCGACTTAATCGCCTCGGTGCCCTTCGTGATCTGCTTGCGCACCGTCTCGCGATCCTCGCCCTTGAGCGAATCATCGCTGTAGCTGTTGGAGCCGACCTCGCACCCGGCATCGACAATCGCTTTGGCAGTAGCGGGCGAGGCTTCCGCGGCATCGCCCGAAAGGAAGAACGTCGCCGTGACGCCCTTTTCCTTGAGCACCTGCAAGATCTGCTTGGTCGCGCCGCTCGGGCCCTCGTCAAATGTCAGGGCCACGTACTTTTCGTTGCCCTTGGGCGCTACGCTTGCGCACTCGACCACGCAGTCGGTGGCGGGCACGACCTCGCCGCGGTCCTGCGTCTTGCCCGACTGCTCGCCGACCCATACCTCGGAGCGGCCCTGAACGCCCCAGGTTTTGACATACTCAATGGCGCCCGTGCCCTCGACCTTAAGCTTTGGCTCGATAGTCGTGGCCTGGACCTCGTGCTTTTCGTACACGTTGCGGCCGTCCTTGACCGTCACCTTCTCGCCACCCGTAAGCTCGCGACTATCCCATTTGCCTTGCTTCACGCGCTTGCCGTCGACCTTCACCGACAGCTTTTCGCCCCCATGGCGCTTGAGCACGCTGTCATCGACGGCCAGCAGGTCGCCTGCGTCGTAGGTGTCAGTCAACTCCTGGTCGTCGATGAGATTCTGCAGCGTAGAGCCCACGCGCACCGCGGTCTTCTGGCCGTTAAGTGCCACGTCCACGCTGCGGTTGACGTAGCCCACGACGGCAGCGATAAACAGCACGAGCGCGCAACCCACGGCGATGAGCGCATAGGGCAGGCGAGACGAACGACGGGGTGTACGGCTGTTGCCGATGCGAGCGCTGCGATCGCTAAAGCCGCGGCTATGGTTGAGATACATCGCGCCGGGCTTACGGTGACGCTTGCGCTGACCGCTGGGCAGCTGCCCCAGGTCGCGGCGCGCCGTCGGACGCGCACCCGAACGCCCGTTTAAGTTGGATCCGTTTTGGCGCATGTGCCCTCCCCCATAAACACAGCAAGCCGGAGCAACAGGTCTCCGGCTTGCCTCCCATCATTTGGTACGTCGCTATTTTGTAGCTTTTGACGAGCCTCCGCTCGCCTTTTGGTATTCGTCCTTAAAGGCCTTGAACATGCCGCGCGTCTTGCCGAGCTGCTTGCCCAGTGCGCGACTGCCCTTGTCCACGGCAACCGATCCCTTGTCGTCGAGCACCTTGGCGCCCTTTTTGACCTTGTCGCCCACCACGACGCTGGCCTCGGCGGCCTTGGCAGCCGCACCGCCCGAATACCCGAGCGACTTGACCTCGTCCGAGACGACCATCGCACCGTTCTCGTAGCCGCGCAGCATCGTCGGCGGCACCTGCGTGTCACCAACCAAAACACTCGAAGCAGCACCGGCGGTCACATAGAATGCCTGCACGATGCCCGAGCGCGGCTTGAACTCAACGTCCGAGCAATAGCCCACGACGTCGCCCGATTCCGTGCGCACGTCCATACCGACCCAGATGATGCAATCGTCCAGGTTGATGTCGAGGCGCTTGGCCGCAGCGGTATCGTAGGTGCCCTTGACGTCGTCAACCGCGATGGCGCCCTCGTAGACACCAATGGCGTCGAGCGCTACGAATCGGTCGGGACGCTCGATCATACCCGCGATATCGGACTGGCGGACCATAAAGCCGACCACGCGCGTACCGCCCGGGGTAAAGACCGGAAAGTGAATCTTTCCGAGCTTTTTAGGGCTGCGCGGTGTGCCGTCCTTTTTGGTACGCTTGTCCTCAGTAGGCTTGCGATAGATCTTGGCGCCGACAAAATCCCCGGCGCGCATTATGCCTCGGTCGAGGGCTCCGCAGCCTCGGTATCAGCCTCGACGGCGTTCTCGACCACGACGTCGGCGGCAGGCGTCACGTTGCCGCCCGAAATGGCGTCGTTGAGCTGCTCGCGTAGCTGGTCCATGCGCTCGCGGGCCAGGTCGACCTTGGCGCGCAGGTCGTCGGTCTTGGCGTCGACCATCGGGCCAAAGTCATTCACCGCAGCACGGGCCTCCTCGGCGCTGTGCTCGTAGGTGTCGCGCATATTGTCCCAGGCGTCGTTGGCGATATCGGCAGCCATGGCGCGGGTCTCGGCGCCCGAGCGCGGGGCCAGAGCAACGCCGACAATAGCGCCGGCAGCGGCACCAAAAAGTGCGCCGGAGACAAAGCTGAAAGTCTTACCCATGATCATTCCTCTCCTGCGGGCACGTCGGTGCCCACCGTTTGAATGCTGTCCATTATACCCGCAGCGCATCACTTGCCGCTCCGCTCATCTGCGTACGGCAAAGGCGCAGGTACGTGATGGTGATAAACGCGTAGGCCTACTCCTGGGGCATAGCCGGCATGGCCACCGTGGCACCCGGGTCCTCGCCGGCGCCGTCCACGAGCGGCAGGCCGCCCTCATGCGCAGGTCCTGCCGGAACCGTCGCAGCACCGCCAAAGACGGCAGCGGAGGCCTCGTGGTTCTCGGCAACCGCGCCCTCGGTATCAATCGCCACCTGGGGCTCGTCGTCAAAGTTGGGGACGCCCTGGGGCTCGGCGGGAACGGGCTCGGCGGTCGCATCGGCAACGAGCTCGGCGTCGACCGGCACATCGCCCTCGTCAGCGCCCTCGTCCTCGGCAGCATCTTCGCCGTTCGCAGCGGCGACGGCCTCGTGAGGATCCTTGCCCTCGGCCTCGGCGCGCATGCCCAACACCAGGTTGCGCAGACCCGCGACCGTGCCTTCCACGTCGGGGGCAGGCTGGTCGGCGTGCAGGTACGCCCAGTCCATCATAAAGGTGGCCGACGACAGCGCACCAATGGCCAGCGCGTCATCGGGGCACGAAAGCTCAACCTCAAAGACGCGCTCGTCGTGCTCGCTTACGCGCGTGCGGCCGCACGAGATGCTACCGGCAAGACCGGTCTCGTTCATGAGCTCAACCGTCACGTGCTCCAGCAGGTGGCAGAGCTCGGTCTGGCCCATGCAGTCCTGGAACTCGCGACCGGAATCACCCAGGCACAGGTGCTTGGCAATCGCCGGCACCAGGTAATACACGCGCGCCGTGGCCTCGATATCCTCCGAGGTCATGAGCGGCATGCCGGGGTTCACCAGCACATGCGCGCAGATCTTGTCCTCGCTGACGGTGACCTTAAGGATGTTGAACAGGCCTGCCATAACTCTCCCCTACTCTTCCTTGCCCTACTCGTCGCCATCGTGCGGATCCACAGAGCCCGCACCCGACGCCGCCGGCTTCTCTGCCGAAGACTCGGAATCCTTCTTATCGGTTTCGGCCGGAGCGATCACACGAATGAGCGAGATGCGCTGGCCACGCATCGACTGAACTTTAAACTTGTACCCCGCGACCTCAAACACCTCTCCGATGTCGGGCACCGAGTCGCAAAGCTCCAAAATCCAGCCGGCGATGGTCTCATAATCATCGCTTTCCTCGAGCGGCCAACCAAGCTCAATCGCGTCATCGCACGAAAAACGCCCATCAACGAGCCACTCGCGGCGCGAAAGGCGCGTGAGATACTTGTTGTCGGGGTCGAACTCGTCCTCGATCTCGCCGACGATCTCCTCGACGATATCTTCGATGGTGATGATGCCGGCTGTGCCACCGTACTCGTCCACGACGACCACGATCTGGTCGTGCGAAGTCTGCATCTCGGACAGCAGCGGCAGGATGTCCTTGGTGTCGGGCACAAAGGTGGCGTCGCGCAGGTAATCGGCGATGGGCTGGTCGCCCTTGCCGTCGAGCGCGGGCTGAATCAGGTCCTTGATGTGCGCGATGCCCGCGACGTTGTCGGGATCCTCGTGGTACACCGGGATGCGGCTGAAGCCGGTCTGGCGCATGGTGGACAGCACGTCGGCGACCGTCTCGTCGTCCTCGCACATGGTGGTGTCCACACGCGGCACCATGACCTCGCGGGCAACGGTGTCGCCCAGGTCGAAGATCTCGTGGATCATGCGCTTTTCCTCGTCGAGCAGGTCATCCTGCTCCGAAACCATGTACTTGATCTCCTCCTCCGAGACGTTCTGGCGATCGTCGGCGCTCTTGATGCGCAGGATGCGAGCCAGACCATCGGAGCAAGCGCCGGTCAGCCACACGAGCGGGCGGGCGATCTTTTGGAACACGGAAAGCGGCCCCACGACCTGCTTGGACACGCCCTCGGCGTTAGCGAGGCCGATGCGCTTGGGTACGAGCTCGCCGATCACGATGGACACAAAGGCGACGGCGACGGTGATGATGACCGGCGCCAGGCCGCGCGCGATGGCGGAAAGCGGCGCGATACCAAAGCTCATGAGCCACGTGGCAAGCGGGTCGGACAGACTCGTCGACGCGACGGCAGACGAGGCGAAGCCCACGAGCGTGATGGCGACCTGGATGGTGGCCAACAGCTGATCGGAGTCGGCGGCGAGCTGGACGGCGCGCTCGGCGCGCTTATCGCCCTCCTCGGCATCGTGCTCCAACACGGCGCGCTTGGCCGTGGTGAGAGCCATCTCGGACATGGAGAAGTAGCCGTTGATGAGGGTCAAAACGAGAGTGGTAATAAGGGAGATGGTTATGTCCATCGGGAGTTTCTCGAACCTCCAAGATTCGGGACGTTAGGGTAAAACGTTGATGGCGGATACGGCAATTGCACCGGCGCCCGTACGAGCGGGGCCGTGGGCACAGGCGCGGTCGCTAGATTACGAAGAGGATCACCGCCATGAACTGGAAGATGCTGCCGGCGAGCACCCACAAGTGGAAAACACTGTGCAGATAGCGCACGTTTTTGGCGATGTAGAACGGCACGCCCACGGTGTAGCACACGCCGCCGACGGCGAGCAGGGCAAGCGCGACGGGGTTCAGCAGCGCCACAAGCTCGGGCAGTTTAAAGACGACAAGCCAGCCCATCAGCAGGTAGACCAGGCCGCTTACCCAGTGCGGCTGACGCTCGCGCATAAAGCACTCGAGGGCGATGCCGATGATGGCGATGGCCCACACGGCAAAGAACAGCACGGCGCCGCCGTCATTTGCCAGCGTGATGAGGCAAAACGGCGTATAGCTGCCGGCTATGAGCAGGTAGATGCAGCTGTGATCGATGATGCGAAACACGCGCTTGGCGCGAGCGGGCTGAATCGCGTGGTAGAGCGTGGAGGCCAGATATTCGAGAATAATGCTGACGCCATAGACAATTGCCGCGGCCATGTGGGCTGGGCCTCCGCCGCGCAGGGCAGCGAATACGATCAGGAGCACCAGGCCCGCGATACCCAGCAGGCAGCCGACACCATGGGTGACGGAGTTCATGATCTCCTCGCCCACCGTGTAGTGTGGAACGGCCGCGGTCTTGGGTCGCGGCTTAGAACTGTCGCTCGAATCGGACATGCCGGTTACATCCTCCAACGTAAAGAGTTCTCAACACTATATCAAAGCGTCTGGGTACATGCGAAATTTGCACCTTACGTGACCCTTTGTTTACCCATTCTTTGCTTGTTGACGCATCAACGGCGAACGTCCATAATGCGCTTGCATTAAATGTTGATGTATTAACATCTTATAGGAGAATACCGCATGGCTCAAAACGCACGTTCCCATCGAAAGCTCAAGATAGCCTGCATCGTTGCACTGGTGCTCGTTGTCGCGCTGCTGGGGTTTGCCGGCAACTTCTTGTTCGACTTTGCCCTGAACCCCCAAGCGCCGTACACCATGAAGATGATGCAGGATGGCAAAGACGACAAAAAAGGTGAGCAGCCGGATGCCGAGGAAACCGAGGCGCGGGCGTGGTTTAAAGAGAACCGCGAGAGCAGCAGCCTCACCGCGGACGACGGGACCGAGCTTGCCGCCTGGTATTTTGCTGCGTCGGAGAGCACGCACGACTACGCCGTCTGCCTGCATGGATATACCAACGAGCCCATCGGCATGGCCCGATACGCCAAACGATTCCATGACCGCGGCATGAACGTACTCGCACCCGCCGCCCGCGCCCACGAGCGCTCCGGCGGCGACTATATCGGCATGGGCTGGCCCGAGCGCCTCGACATCGTCGCATGGATCGAGCGAATCGTTCAGGCTGACCCCGAGGCGCGCATCCTGGTCTTTGGTGAGTCGATGGGTGCGGCAACCGCCATGAACGTCGCGGGGGAATCTCTACCCGCAAACGTGAAATGCATTATCGAGGACTGCGGCTATACGAGTGTTTGGGACGAGTTTTCTCTGCAGCTCAAGGACGTGTTCGGCCTGCCCAGCTTTCCCTTGCTCGATATAGCAAACTTGGTGTGCAACGTGCGCGCGGGCTACGACTTTCATAAGGCGAGCAGCGTGGAGCAACTCAAACACGCGACGGTTCCCATGCTGTTTATCCACGGCGACCAGGACACCTTTGTGCCGTACGACATGCTCGCCCAAAACTACGACGCGTGCGCCAGCAAGGTCAAGCAGAAGCTCACCATCCATGGCGCCACCCACGCCAAGAGTGCGCAAGTTGACCCCGAGCTCTACTGGAACACAGTCAACAACTTCCTCGACGAGTATTTTTAGGCAAAAAGCAACGTCTGGGGCATTATCTGACCCCCTGTTTTCGGAAGTGCGGGGAAAATCGCGGGAAGCTCAACCAGACCACAGTTTTACCAACAATTTATCAGGGGTTTTGTTGCCAAAAAACGGTTTGTGGTCGGCGGTATTCGATTTTTCACCGCACTTCCGAAATGCCGCCCGTGGGCGCTGTGCTCACGGGCGGCATTTGCTAACGTTGCGCTATAAATGCGCTTGTTTTGTCCAATAGCTAGGCGCTATTTAACCTCGATGAGCTCGTACTTGCTCGTGCCCAGGCCGATCTTCTCGGCATGCGCGATGCACGCGCGCCAGTCGGTGTCGGGATGCGTGATGCAGAAGGGGTCGTGCGCCTGCTCGCCCTCCAGATGCTCGTGGTTGTGCTCCATCTTGGCCGCGCTATCGGTGAGCTCGGTGTTGGGCAGCGGCTCGGACGCCATGACGGCGTCGGCGCAGGCCTGATCGATGGCGACCGGGTCGAAGCTCGCGAACATGCCGATGTCGTTGACGATAGGCGTGTCGTTTTCGGGATGACAATCGCAGTTGGGGCTGATGTCCATAGCAAGCGAGATATGGAAGCTCGGGCGGCCGTCGACGACAGCCTTCGTGTACTCGGCGATCTTGTAGTTGAGCACGTCGGCCGCAGCGTCATAGCCGGGCTTGATGCAGTCCTGGTTGCATGCCGCAATGCAGCGTCCGCAGCCCACGCAACGATCGTGGTCGATGGCGGCCACGTGCACCGTGCGAGTAGCGCCGCTGGCAAGCTCGCGCTCGCGGGTATCGTCGAACGAGATAGCGTTGTGCGCGCAGATCTTTTCGCAGGCACGGCAGCCAATGCAGTGCTCGGTCGCGACGTTCGGTTTGCCGGCGGCATGCTGCTCCATCTTGCCGGCACGGCTGCCGCCTCCCATGCCCAGGTTCTTCATGGCACCGCCAAAGCCGGCCTGCTCATGACCCTTAAAGTGGGTGAGGCTGATCACGATGTCGGCGTCCATGAGTGCCTGACCGATCTTGGCCTCGCGCACGTACTCGCCACCCTCGACCGGGACGAGCGCCTCGTCGGTACCCTTGAGGCCGTCGGCGATGATGATCTGGCAGCCCGTGGCATACGGGGTAAAGCCGTTCTGATAGGCGGTATCGATGTGCTCGAGCGCGTTTTTGCGGCTACCGACGTAGAGCGTGTTGCAGTCGGTGAGGAAGGGCTTGCCGCCCAGTTCCTTCACGACATCCGCGACGGCGCGGGCGTAGTTGGGGCGCAAAAAGCTCAGGTTGCCCAGCTCGCCAAAGTGAATCTTGATGGCGACGAACTTGTTCTCAAAGTCGATCTGCTCAATTCCGGCGTGACGGATGAGGCGCTTGAGCTTGTCGAGCTGGCTCTCGCGAGCATGCGTGCGCAGGTTGGTGAAGTACACCTTAGCGGGTGCTGCGGGTGCAGTTGCGGTCATAAATCTATCCCCTCGGTCTATATGGCGTTACAGACATAGAGGATGGTACCAGTTAAAGCAGAGGTAAAGTCAAGTACGGCACCTAGTCATTGGGAACGTTCTTAAATGACTACTCCTGCACCTTGAGGGCCTCGGCCAGGCTCACGCGCTTGATAGAGCGCGTGTGCAGCAGCGCCACGACCAGGTAGGTCGTAAAGCCAATGCCGACGCATGCAGCCATGGACCAAGCGGGCACGTAGATCTCGATATTGCCGTTGTAGGCGAGCAGCATCGAGCGGAAGATGGCCGTCAGCGAGCCAATAATGACCGGCAGGCTCAGCACGAGCGACACCGCCACGCACAGTGTGATCGAGCGGATGTACAGATGCGAGATCTCGCTATCGCGATAGCCAAAGACTTTCATGTAGCTGATCGACCGGGCGCTGTGGTCGATCACGGCCTTGGTCAGCAGGTACATAAACAGCAGGAAGATGAACACCGCAAGCCCAACCATCATTCCGATCATTTTGCTCATCATGCCGATGAACTGGTCGCCCACGGCGCGCATGTCGTCGGGCGTGGTGTCGCCGGCAAAGTAACGAGCATCGAGGTCGAGCTTCTCGTCGCTCACATAGCCGTTAAAGTAGGCGGCGTCGTTGTCGAACAGCTCGTTAAAGTCGTCGATACTCATATAGATATTCATGTCCGACTTGGAGCCCCAGGCACAGTCCTTGCCCGCGTACTCAAAGGAATAATGCTCGCCCTCGTACTTGTCGCTGAGTGTGACCTTCTGGCCCTCGCTCCAGCCAAACTTATCGAGCAGACCGCCGCCAATGACGACGCGCCCATCGCCGACGTCCAGCCCTTTCCAATAGCGCGAATCTGGTGAAATGCCGTAGACGGAAATCGTCTCCTCGCCATTGCCATCGCCGCGGTCGTATTGCAGCTGGTAAACGGCATATTTCTCGGCCTGCTCGATTGCGCCCGCGCCGTTGTCGGTCGTATTGACCGGGTGGATATCGTCGTTGTCAATGTCGATCTTAGAGGCCTTGTCGATCAGGTCGATAGCCTCGTCGCGGTTGCAGCCGAGGACATCGGCAAGATCGTCAAGGCGTGCGTAGAGCGCGTCCTTCTTGTCCTGGACCTTGGCGAGCGCGTCCTGCGCTGCGGTCAGGCTCTCGGCAGACGGAGATGCGGTCGCGGCATCGGCTGCCGCCTGCGCCGCATCGGCCGCGTCGTCAAGCTCGTCATCGGCATCCTGGGCGGCGGAAAGCAGCGCGCCGTCAACCGACTGCAAGCGCTCGAGTGCCGACCACTGCTCGCGTTCCTCGGCAGTGCCCTCGAGCTCCAGCGGAGCCTTGAGCGTGTACTGGTGCTCGGCGACCAGGCTTGTCTCGAGGTTGTCGGCGTAGTGCGTCATCGTGGGTAGAATCGCCAGGCCAAAAAGCAGCAGCAGCGATGCAAATGCAATGCCCACGAAGAGCGTGGCGAAGTTGCCCAGATTGCGCAGG
>CAUEQX010000042.1 GCA_959020035.1 uncultured Collinsella sp.
CGAGCGCAAAATGGATTCTAAAAAACACCTTGCCAAATAGGAGCGTCAGCGCGAGACCCGTCTTTCCGTTGCTCCGCAGGAGCAGGAAAGACGGGCCTCATGCGCGAGGACGTTTTCAAAACCAAGCCCGGTCCCGGCCGGACAGCCCACGAACGCTACAGGTTCTTGACACCCATCGCGCGCATGGCGTTCAGGATGGCGATGATCGCCACGCCTACGTCGCCGAACACGGCAAGCCACATGTTGGCGATGCCCAGTGCCGCAAGCACCAGAATCAGCAACTTAATACCCAGCGCAAAGATGATGTTCTGCCAGACAATCGCCATGGTCTTTCGTGCCACGCGGATCGCGCGGGAAATGTTGGACGGCTTGTCGTCCATGAGCACAACGTCGGCGGCCTCAATCGCGGCGTCGGAACCCATAGCGCCCATGGCAATGCCAACGTCCGCGCGGGTGAGCACGGGCGCATCGTTGATGCCGTCGCCGACAAAGGCGAGCTTGCCCTTGCCCGATTCGGCTGCCAGCAATGCCTCGACGCGCTCGACCTTGTCGCCCGGCAGCAGCTGCGCGTGGAACTCGTCGAGCCCCAGCTGCTTGGCCACCGCAGCAGCCACTTCCTCGCGGTCGCCCGTGAGCATGACGGTGCGCTTGACGCCGGCGGCGTGCAGGTCGCGGATCGTCTGCTCGGCATCGGCCTTAACGGTGTCTGCAATCACGATGTGGCCGGCGTACACGCCGTCAACGAGCACGTGGAGGATTGTGCCGACAACCTCGCAATTGGGAGCGTCGATACCGGCCGCAGCAAGCATCTTGGCATTGCCAACGACGACGTGCTTGCCGTCGATGGTTGCCGTCACGCCATGGCCCGCGTCGTTGGTGGAGTCGCTTACGCGCTTGGGGTCGACCTCGCCATGGTAGGCGGCGCGCACGGACTGCGCGATGGGGTGATCGGAGAACGACTCCGCAAGGGCTGCGACCTCGAGCAACGACTGCTCGGTATAGCCAGACTCGGGGTGCACCGCCACGACCGAAAACGTGCCGTTGGTGAGCGTGCCGGTCTTGTCGAAGACGACGGTGTCCACGTCGGCGAGCGTTTCGAGGTAGTTAGAACCCTTGATGAGAACGCCTAGTTTGGATGCGCCGCCGATGCCGCCAAAGAAGCTGAGCGGCACGCTGATCACGAGCGCGCACGGGCAGCTGACGACCAGGAAGGTCAGGCCGCGCAGGATCCAGTCGGACCAGGCGCCGGTGAGCAAGCCGCCGCCAAGCGCGAGCACCGCGGCAGCGCCGGTGACGGCGGGCGTGTAGACGCGGGCGAAGCGCGTGATAAAGTTCTCAGTGCGCGCCTTCTTTTCGCTGGCATTTTCCACGAGCTCCAGGACGCGTGCGACGGTGGACTCGCCAAAGGGCTTGGTGGTGCGCACGTGGATGAGCCCCGTCATGTTGATGCAGCCGCTGATGATATCGTCTCCGGTTTTGGCCGGGCGGGGGACCGACTCACCGGTAAGGGCGGCGGTGTCGAGCTGGGTTTCGCCCTCGACGATGACGCCGTCGATAGGCACGCGCTCGCCGGGCTTGACCACGATCACGGTGCCGACCGCGATGTCATCGGGGAAGACCTGCTCGAGTGTGCCGTCGGGCTGCTCGACGTTAGCGTAGTCGGGCGCGATGTCCATCATGGCACTGATCGACTTGCGGCTCTTGCCCACGGCGTACGCCTGAAACAGCTCGCCAACCTGGTAGAACAGCATGACGGCGGCGCCTTCGGCCATGTGCGGGTCGGTATCGGGGAAGAGCACCATGGCAAACGCGCCGATGGTCGCGACGGCCATGAGGAAGCTCTCGTCGAAGGCCTTGCCGCGGCGGATGTTGTTGAACGCCTTCTGGAGCACGTCGTAGCCGGCAATTAGGAACGGCACCAGGAACAGCACGAAGCTGGCGTAGATGTCACCCGGGGTACCGAATGCGGCGGTAAGGGCACCGAGTTCGTCGAGGGCATACACCACCGCAAAAATGCCCAGTGCTACCAGGATGCGGTTGCGCTTATGCTCGAGTGATTCTTTTTTCTTGCGCTTCTTCTTTTTCTTTTTGGGGTCGGCGGTGGCCATGACTCGTATCCTCCCATTTGAATGTATGAACACTCGCTCATATAATTTCGCGAGCAAAGGCCGCGGCAAGCGCGGTCTTGCGGGTTGGCGTAAACCTTGGCTAGAGAATGATCTCGCAGTCCGGCTCGGCGTCGGCCGTAAACTCAACAACGCGGTTGAGCACCTCGTCGAACTCAGCATCATCGGCCTCGAGCGTCAGCTTCTGGGTCATAAAGTTGACGGACACGGATTTGACGCCCTCGAGCTTGGCCAGCTCGTCCTGAAGCTCGCGCGCACAGTTGGCGCAATCGATCTCATCGAGCTTGTACTGCTTTTTCATGGTGGGTTCCTTTCCCGTTTTTGCGGCTTGGGTGCAGGCCGCGCTGGTACCGTGGTTGGTTGCTATTCGCAGATATGGCTCATGCCCTGGTTGAGCATGGTGTAGACGTGGTCGTCGGCGAGCGAGTAGAGGATATTGCGCCCGTCGCGCCGGAATTTAACCAGGTGCGACTGCTTGAGTGTGCGCAGCTGGTGCGACACCGCGGACT
Organism: uncultured Collinsella sp.; assembly: GCA_959020035.1. GTDB lineage: Bacteria > Actinomycetota > Coriobacteriia > Coriobacteriales > Coriobacteriaceae > Collinsella. The sequence continues at coordinate 2,636 of CAUEQX010000042.1, forward strand.
GCGAGGTTTCGGTCGCTTCGGCGATGTCTGCCACGCAGAGCTCGCGGCCCATGAGGGCGTAAAGGATCTTGATACGCGTGGTGTCGCTGAAGACCTTGAACAGGTCGGCGAGGTCGTAGAGAAGCTCCTCGTCGGGAAGGTCCTCGGGCGAGCAGGTGGTGGGGATCACTGGCTCGGTGGCCTCGGTGTCGGGTTTCGTTTCATCAACGCGGATGCTCATTGCAATATCCTTTCATATGAACATACGCTCAAATAACTTACTTCCGATTATATGAGCGTATGTTCATATGTCAATAACGTTTAAGTAATTCATCGCACAAAATGATGGGGAATAGTGGACGAGATTCCGGATTGAGCGGTTTTGATAGTCGATGCCGAGGTGGGTGCCCCCGCGCCGTGCAAAAATTGGAGTATTCTGCAACTATAGGGGGTCTGTTTATCTATTTCGGGCCAAATAAAGCCGCTCAAGAGTTATCCAAGGGCGGTAAACAGATAAGATCTTCCTCAAGTGTTGCCTAACGTTCCCGTTCGATAGCGTCTTTGTTTCTCATTTGGATTAACTTGTGGGTGCTGGAGGGCCGACCCTGCTGAATACTCGCAATTTTGCACATCGCTAGGGTACCCACCTTGTTAGCCGGTCTAGCTTCCGGCCCCGAAGATCCTGCCCTCGGGCGCGAGGCTGCTTGTTTGGGCAAATGATGGGCTGTCGGATTCGACTGTCTGCATGTCATCGATTGCTGTAACTTCATTAATTGTCGGGTCATCCAGCGTGATGCCTTCGAGTGTTGCTTTTTCGAGGTCGATTCGTTGGCGCTCTTCGGAATCCTGGCGAAGCTGCTTCTGAATTCGCCTTTTCTCTTCTATAAACCTTCTGAGCACAAACTGTCTCAGGTCCTCTTGCATGATTTGAAAGTCTTTTGGTAGACGCGAGGGGCGTACGCCCTCTTTCCGCTGGATTGCTTCCATGACCCTAACGAAAGAGCTGGCATGCATAAAGGAATAACGGCTGACGGTGATGATTCCGTATCCCATGGACGCAAGCGCATTCTTGCGTTCCTCATCGATGGCGCGGTCTTCTTCCGCGTCATGATAGAAACCGTTGTATTCAATGTCTGTGCGAGATTTCTTTAGATACGCATCCATAAAGATCTTTTTGCGTCTCGTGAGATTCTTTGCGGCGGCGGTGACCTGCACCTCGTAATCGGTCTCAATTCCCTTAATACCAAGCCCTCCTTCGCTTTTGGGCAGCGTTAGCATCATGACAAATGCCGTTTCCATGGGAGACCGGCATCCGTCGCGTACACATTGGATCGCCTTTCGGGCAAGGGCCAAACCGTCGCATCTGGTAATGGAATTAAAGAACTGCTTTAACCTCTCGGTCGAGGTGAGCGCGAAACGCTCGTTATAAGAGGTGGAAGAGCCGGTTCCAAGGGAGTAAGCGCTGCACAATTCAAAGTAGTACTCCACCAGTTCGCGAAAAGGGAGATAGGTGGCGGCTTGAAGTGCGCAAAGCTCAACGCCAACAATGAAGATGCCATCTTCAAGCTCTATAAAGCGTGAGTTCGAGAATCGTTTTGACGAAACGTGGCATTGACAGTTCATTGCATAGCGCGCATTCCTGCGATCAAACACCATCACCTCGAGGGAATCATTTGCGTCGAGGGAAACATCATTTTTGGTGAGCCATTCTGTGGCTGCGTCAAGGAGCGTTCCGGTGGGACATGATCCGTAAATCGCGGCAGGACTACAGAATTCGATGCCTTTCGCAGACACCGAATGCGCGGCCTGGTAGACCGCTTTTGCAGTGGTATGTGACAATACGATACTCATGGTATATATCGTGTCAGCTAATGCCGTGTTGATGGCACTGAGTGGAAAAGCCGTTTTAGAGGTCTAACCAAATGCTGTCCAAAAGCTTGACGCAATTATGAGTTGGTATGCCCTAAATAAAAGTTTTCGCAGCTTAGCTATAGCATATAAATACTCAATTGCTGCACATTTGATATCGATGTATCACCATCCGACAACGAATTGCGTGTTGGGAATTGGTCGAAATCGTTCAAAATGAGGGTTCAGAATTTGTGATGGCAGATCTATCTGTGGAACGTAGGGCGGCCCCGCTGCGGGGTTTCCCGCTGCGAGGCCGCTCGTGATCTACGTCGGAGTTTGTCGTAGACGTTTCTACTTGGCGAACAGGTTCTTGAGGTTGAACTCGGCTTGGACGGTGCGGAGCATGAGGTCGGTGTCGTCGAGGCCCAGGTGCTGCTCGTTGGCGTCGGCGGCGAGGGTGCCGCGGCGGCGGGCCCAGTTCTCGAGCGCGGCGGGCGCGGACTCGCGGGGGAGCGAGCGGACGTCGGCATCCAGGCTGCGGCAGATCTGGCGCGAGTCGATGACGATAATCTTGCCGGCGCGGCGTGCCTCGGCGTAACCGTCCAGATGAATTTTGAACCAGCTGTCCTCGAACGCGGCGTTATGCGCCATGTACGGGTATTTCTTCATAAGCTTGAGCAGCTGCTTCTGCAATTCCTTGTTCTCGCGGAACGGCTTTTTGCCGTCAATGTCGTCCCAGGTGATGTGGTGGATATTCGACAACGGCACATCCTCGCCGCGGTAGATGTCGGGCAGGCCACAGTAGTGTGCCTCGGCGTCATGCGGCACGGCGTCGCTGGTGAGATCCATGATCTCCCAGCCCACGTTGATGATATAGCCGCGCTCGGGTGCACGGCCGGTGGTCTCGATGTCGATACCGAGCACGGTGCCCTGGATGGGCTTGCGGGCGTAGGCCACGCCGAGCGCGTCGCGGTCGCCGCGGATCTCGCGCATGACCGACGCGGCGGTGCGCTTTTGCATCTTACCGATGGCGGCGCAGGTGTCGGCATCGGACAGGCCGCGCGAAAGCGTCGCGGGCGTCACGTTGCGCAGGCGTGCCTCGCCAATCTGGTCGCACAGGTCGCGGTTGCGGTCAGCCAGGTCGCGCACGGTGGCAAAGTCGAAGCTGGGGTCGCCCTCGGCGGTAAAGTACTCGGTTTCGAGCACCTTAAGGGCCTCCTCGCCCTTCTGGCGCTCGGACTCCATGGCGCCGTGATCGCCATAGATAAACATGGGAATAAACGGCTGGCGCTCGTATTCGAGTGCTTGTGAAACGTTCATATAACTGCTCCTTGGACGGGCCGCACCGCGCGGCTCGGGTTCATTGAGATGTGGCGAGATGATAGTTTACCATGGGCAACTATTGGCATCGCGCCTAGGACAACTACAATACCCTAGTTGACCGCTAGGACTTTTACAATGCTGCCGAAAGACATGAAAGGTTCCATCCGTCATGGATTTGCTGATTGATATTCTGCTCGACGCCGGCAAGGACACGCTCTCGCTGGCGCCGTTTTTGTTGGTGACGTATCTTGCTCTCGAGACACTTGAGCACGTTGCGGGCGACCGCGTCAACGGCGCTATCAAGCGCGCCGGCGCTGCGGGTCCCGTGGCTGGCTCGCTGCTGGGCATTGTGCCGCAGTGCGGATTTTCGGCCATGGCAGCAACGCTGTACGCCGGTCGTGTCGTGACCTTGGGCACGTTGGTGGCGGTGTTCCTTTCGACCTCCGATGAGATGCTGCCGCTGTTGCTCGCCGAGCAGGTGCCCGTGCAGACCATGGCGATGCTTTTGGCTTCGAAGGCACTGATCGCGCTGGTCACGGGCTTTATCGTGGACGCGGCTATCCGCGGCCTTCGTCGTAATGCCCGCGCGCATGCGGCGATTCGCCGTACCGTGCTGGGGACCGCTGCCAATCCGGCTCATGTGAACTGCGCGCACGACGACCATACCGGGGGCGACATCATTGATGAAGTGGCCGAGGCGGGCGTGAGCGCCGACCACATCCACGAGTTGTGCGAGCGCGACCATTGCGGTTGCGATGATGATGAAGATGAACACGAGCGCGACCACGGACACAGCCATGACCACGGTCACGCAGGCGAGCATGAGCACCACCACGGCCATGGGCACGACCACGGTCACTCCCACGAAGGTGCGCCCGTCCTGTCGATTATCCGCAGCGCGATCTCGCACACCGTGCAGGTTTCGGTTTTTATTTTCCTGGTGACGCTGATTCTAGTTGCCGTGCTCGAGACCTTCGGAGAGTCCGCGATCGAGCAGTTCCTGCGTGGCAACGAGACGCTCGCCGTCTTGGGCTCGGCACTCGTCGGCCTGATCCCCAACTGCTCGGCCAGCGTGGTCATTACGCAGCTGTACCTGGAGGGCGCGCTACAGCTGGCGCCGATGCTCGCCGGCACGCTCATTTCCGCCGGCGTGGGCTATCTTGTCCTGTTCCGCACCAACCGCAGCGCTCGTGAAAACGCCGTGTTCCTGGTCATGATGTACGTCATCGGCGCCGGCTGGGGCCTTATCCTATCCGCCTTCGGCCTCTAAGTAGGCCTAAAAAATGGGCTTCAAATAGCCATGCTCGGCGCCTGCGCAATGCGGCGACGCATGGCATTTTGAAGCCCGTTTTTTGTTGAGCCATGGATTCCGAGCGCTCACACCGCTCAAAACAAAAAGGTAGATTTCCGGGCATGTCCCGAAAATCTACCTTGGTTAGCGCAGCAGCTCGGTGAGGTTGCGCTTAAAGCGGGCCCGGTCTTCGCTGGTAAATGCCGCCGGACCGCGAGTGCGACCGCCGGCGCGGCGCACCTTCTTTTCCTCGTGGCGAATAAACAGTTGCATGTCGATGGTCGCCTTATCGTAGACGCGCCCGCGCACGCCGATGGCGGCGGCATCGCGCCCGAGCACCATGCTCGCCAAGCCAATGTCCTGCGTCACGACTACGTCGCCCGCCTGCAGGCGTTCGACAATGGCAAAGTCGGCGCTGTCGGCGCCCACGCTCACATCGAGCGTCGTGACCCAAAATCCGCGTCGCGCATGCTCGACGTCGCGCGGATCGTCGCGGCGAATGTGGCGTTCCAGGTTCTGTGTGCTGTTGCCGGCGATAACGACGGCGACGCCCGCCCGCCGCGCGCAGTCAATTGACTCGTGCGTGACCGGGCAGGCGTCTGCATCAATAAAGAGCGTTCGCGGCATCTAGTGCACCAGTTTGCCAAATTGAATAGCGCGAACAATCAGCGTTACGCCAAACACCAGCAGTGCGGCGCCGCTAAAGATGACGAGCATCTTGGCCGACCACAGCGGATAGATAAACACGAACATGCCGGCGATGATGGAGAGCGCGCCGCTCAGGATGGCGAGGGCACGGTTGGACGAAAGCTCGGACTCCAGAATGGACATGACACCTTCGACGATCCAGCCAAAGCCGGCCACGATAACCACCATCGTGGTGAGCGTCGCGGTCGAGAAGGCCTGGTTGCGCAGGATTATGACGCCGCCCAAGATAATGAGTAGGTTGGAGATGATGCTCGTCACGCGCCAGCCGGTGGGCAGCAGTGGCTCGAAAACAGCGGTAAACAGCCTGATCGCGGCCGTGATCACAAAGTAGAAGCCCAAGACGGTCGTTAAGAAGACGAGGGACTTGGCGGGCGCAAACAGCAGTGCGATGCCGGCGACGAGCGCCAAGACGCCCGTGATGGCGTAAATCCAGCGCACGGCCTTGACGGCCTTGCCTGCCATGCTTTTCTCGTCAAATCCAAACTGGCTCGATTTTTGGTCATCATTCTTAAAGATGCCCATAATGTCTCCTTTCCGTGCGGCGTAAGCCTTGATCGTTACGACCAGTATCGCCTAAAGGCGCTGACGTATGGGTCGGGGAGGGTGAAACGTAACCCAAAGGCCCCGAATTGTTTCCGTTGTTCCCCACGTCGCGATTTTCTATTCAACAGGTGTAGAACATTGCAGCCCTGTTCGTTATTGCCTACGTTTTAGGTTAGATTTTCCTAAGAACAATTGCCCGAAATTGGGGGTCCCTATGAACGAAACAGTTCCCGCGGCGCCGTCTAGCGCGGAGTCGATGGCAAAGCAAGGTTGCGAAAAGCTCGGCCTGGACACGTTTGACGCGCTGGTCCGCCGCGCCCGTACGTGCCGTCGCTTTGACGAGTCCATGCGCGTGCCGCGCGAGTTTTTGCTCGAGCTGGCGGAACTGGCGCACCTGGCTCCCTGCGGCGCCAATGCTCAGCGTCTGCGTTTTCATGTGGTAAGCGGTTCCGAGGACTGCGCTCGCGTGTTTGACGAGCTTGCATGGGCCGGCGCGCTTAAGGACTGGTCGGGTCCTGCCGAGGGCGAGCGCCCGACCGGCTACATCGCGATTCTTGCCGAGCGCGCCGTTCCGGGCAAGCCCGCCGCTCCTATTACCGAGGTCGACACGGGCATTGCCGCGCAGACGATGATGCTCGCCGCCCGCAGCGCCACGCCCGAGGTGGCTGCCTGCATGTTCAAGGCCTTTACGCCCCACGCGATCGATGCCATGGGGCTCGATAGCGACAAGTATGAGCTCAAGCTGATCATGGCGTTTGGCGTTCTGGCCGAGACGCAGGTGATTGATGCGATCGATTCCAACCCCGACGGCTCAATTAATTACTGGCGCGACGAGGCGCAGGTGCACCACGTACCCAAGCGCCCGCTTGCCGACGTACTGGTGTAGCTGAGCGTCACCGCGGTGTGATCCGGCGGTAAACCACCACAAAGGTACCTGTCCCCTTTGCGGTGGTGCGAGGGGAGGACGTGTGGCAGATTTGTATTTGGTGCGGCATGGGCAGACTGAGCTCAATGTGCAGAACATTTTGCAGGGTGGGCACGATTCGCCGCTTACGGCGCGCGGGCGCGAGCAGGCGCTGGCGACGCGCGCGGCGTTTGAGGCGCGTGGCGTGACCTTTGACCGTGTGTATTCCTCGCCGTTGGGCCGGGCGCGGCATACGGCTGAGCTAATTGCTGGTGAGGGCCGCTCGATAGAGCTGGTCGATGACCTGCGCGAGTGGCATTTGGGCTCGCTGGAGGGTACATCAAATCGCGAGATGCCGCCGCAGCCCTGGGGCGATTATCCGGTGGCCTTTGGTGGCGAGTCTGAAGGCGAGCTCCAGTCGCGCATGGTCGCGGCGCTGTCCCACATCATGGCCAGGCCGCAGCACGACTGTGTGCTGGCAGTCTCCCACGGCTCTTCCTGCCAGGAGTTTCTTGAGTATGTGACTGGCGGGGGAGAGCTACCCGACAACGGTGCCGTGCTTCATTTTGGCTATTGCGACGGTGCGTTTTCGCTCCTTGATTGGTGACGAACGAAAGGACCCCTATGAATAAAGACCTGTATCTGGTTCGTCATGGGCAGACAATATTCAACCTTAAGCGCATTATTCAGGGTTGGAGTGACTCGCCGCTCACGCAGCTGGGATGCGACCAGGCGGCACGTGCCGGCATGTTCTTACGTGCGCGCGGCATTGAACCCGATCATGCCTACACCTCCACACTTCATCGCACCGAGCAGACTATCGCCAACCTGTGGCCGGGCTTGGCGTACGAGCGCCTGGACGGTCTGCGTGAGTGGTTCTTTGGCGACTTTGAGGCCGAGCGCGTGATGCTTATGCCCGAGCGGCCGTGGCGAGATTTCTATCGTCAGTTTGGCGGCGAGGGCCAGATGCAGGTGCGCGAGCGCATGGCGGCGACGATAACCGATCTTATGCGACGTCCGGACCACGAGTGCGTGCTCGCGGTGAGCCACGGCTCGGCTATCAAGGAGTTTTTGGACCACGTGCGGGGCGCGGCGGCCGACGAGCGCGAACGCGTGCCGGGCAACTGCTCAGTGCTGCAGTTTGCGTTTGACGATGCGGCCGATACGTTTGAACTGGTCGAAGTCTTTACGCAGGAAGACTACGCGCGCGAGCTGGGGCTTGAACCGCTCGTGGCTACTGCGGGTCCGCAGCGCGGATAACGCGAGCGCGGCGGCACGGGTCGTCGGCATAACTTCTCGACGCAAAAGGGGCGGAGATGCATGTACCTGCTGCATCTCCGCCCCCTGTTTGTTGGGCTGCCGATTTTTGTGCTGGACGGTCTGGTCTTGCTAGAACCGCGCGACCTGGTGCGTGAGCAGACCCGTCGGAACCTGCGCCGCGCCGCCGCTGACCTGCGCGGCGGGGAAGAGCGCAGCTACGGCAAAGTTGAACGGCTCTTTGCCCGTGTAGGTGCCGGCGGCACGTGCATCGTCGGCCAGGAGCTGTGATGCCTCGACTAGTGCGACAGCGTAGGCAGGGTCGTCGGCCAGTGCCGGCTCCGGCGCCTGGTCGAGCATGGCGCGGATGGCCCCGACGGCGTCCTCGCGCTTGACCTCCCACACGCGGTGCGTAATGCCGGCGGGGTCGGTGACGGCATAGAGTGAAGCGCCCTCTTTTGCGGCGCCGAGGATGATATCCATGACGGGAGAGGCTTCGTAGACAAGCGTTACGGGACGGGGCTGTACCTTGAGGTCGGCGATTGCGCGCGCAGCGGCGGTCGTATCGGCGGCAACCGCGTCGCCGCCCGCCAGCGCACCAACCGGGCAGATCGCCACGACACCCGTCACACGTCCCGGCTCGCCCGAGCATTCGTACACGTAATACGCCGCACCCGGGTCCTTGAGCATCAGACCATCGGCAATGGCTCCGCGCAGAGCATCGTTGCCGCTCAGGATGCTGCCCATTGCGGGCAGCGCCTCGAGCACGCGGTCCTGAGCCGGGCGGATGCAGGGAAACGGAAGTGCTTTCATGGGCGGTCCTAACGCACGAGTCGGTTTGTTCGCGGCTTATTATGCCCCAACTTGGCCGCTCGCGTCCCAGAGCACGTTATCGGCGAGCGCGATTAGCACCTGCTGACAACGAACGATATCGGCGTGGGGCACATATTCGTTGGGCTTGTGCGCGAGCGCGAGCGACCCGGGACCGTAGCTCATGCAATTGCGGTTGTCTGTCTTGCCGGCAATGACGGCGGTGTCGGTGTAGCCGGTAAAGAAGCCGACGGTCGTGTCCGCGTCCGTCACGTCATCGGCGGCACGCTTGAGCGCTGCTAGAAGGGGAGAGTTCGGGTCGCGCTCGATGGCGGGGCGGTCGCCCGTCACGGTGTAGCTGCCATGGCAACCGGGAACGGCGGCTTCGGCGCCGGCGATGGCCTGCTCTACCATGCGCGTCGCGGCGGCCGTATCGGTCGGCGGGGTCAGTCGCATGTCGACCCAGGCTTTGGCGCGGTCGGGTACGACGTAGGGGCGATATCCGCCCTCGATTTGGCCAAACGTGATGGTCGAAGGCCCCAGCTCATCGTGCGCGGGCAGCGCCACAAACGCGCGACGGAGCGAACACACGACCTCGGCCATGGCGGCGACGGCATCCGCGCCCTTCCAAGGCTGGCTCGCATGCGCCGTGACGCCGGTCATCTCGATCTCGAACCACGTGCGACCCTTGTGCGCCACCTGGATCTGTCCGTCGGTGGGCTCGGTGTCCAGCACCCATTCACGCGAGCCGACCCAGCCAGCATCGATGGCTGCCTCTGAGCCGCGCATAAAATCTTCCTCGTCGACCGAGCAGATGAGCGAAAAGCCGCGGCGGGGCAGCGCGCCATCCGCCGCCACGCGCTCGAGCGTATGGACCAGTGCGGCAATGGCGCAGGCCAGGCCACTCTTCATGTCGCAGGCACCGCGGCCGTAGAGCTTGTCGTTACGCACAACCGCTCCGAGTGGCGGCGTGTTTGCGTCCCAGCCATCGCCCAAGGTAACGGTATCCATGTGGCAGATATAGACCAGCCGCGCCTCGTCGCTCAAACCGGGCACGGTGACCATGAGATTGCGGCGTCCGGTCAGCACCTCGAGTTCCTCAACCTGCACGGCATGGAGCACCGGATGGCTCAACCGCCCCAGTTGAGCTTCAACCAACGCTTTGATATAGCGTTCAATCTCGCCCTCATACGCACCTGGGTCGGAACTGTCGATCCGCACGAGTCCTTGCGTAAGCCGCCAAGCAAAATCTGTATCAACCATAGGCACCTCACAGATAGTTAGGTCAACATACAGATTGTATGCCAAGAAGCGGCTCGGTGCATTTAATGGAGCGCTCACAAAAACGGGGCGCCTCTCGTGCGAAAGGCGCCCCGCGGGCATTCAATGTCAGTGACGGGCAGGCCACATGGGGAACTGCCCGTCAGATCAGCCGCCGCTATTTAATCACGCGCACGCGATACATCGACGGAATCTGCTTAAGCGCCTCAATCGTGCTGCTGTTCAGGTGCTCGTCGGTGTCGAACATGGTGTAGGCGTTCTCGCCGGCAGACTCGTTGGTCATACGCTGCACGTTGGCGTTGTCCTTGGCCAGGATGGCCGTGATCTGGCCGATCATGTTGGGCACGTTGGCGTGCAGGCAGGCGATGCGGCTTGCGGCGCGCGCCTTGCCCATGCTGCAGGCGGGGTAGTTAACGCTGTGCGCGATATTGCCGTTTTCCAGGTAATCCTTGAGCTCGCTGATGGCCATGTCGGCGCAGTTGGCCTCGGCCTCGCCGGTGCCTGCGCCCGAGTGCGTGGTGATAAACGTGTTGGGCATCTTGACGGTCTTGGGCGTGGCAAAGTCGCAGCTAAACCAGCTGAGCTTGCCCTCGCGCAGAGCGGCGTCGACGGCGTCCTCGTCAATGATGGTCTCGCGCGCGTAGTTGATGAGCACGGCGCCCGGGGCGAGCAGGTCGATCTGCTCGGTGCTGATCATGCCGATGGTGTCGGCCTTGCTGGGCACGTGCACCGTGAGGTAATCACAGCCGCGGCAGAGATCTTCGAGCGTGCCCACGCGCTGCACCTCGCGGCTCAGCACCCACGCGTGCTCAACGGAAATGAACGGGTCGTAGCCGTAGACATCCATGCCCAGGTCGACGCAGGCGTTGGCGACCTTGGAGCCCACGTTGCCCAGGCCGATGACGCC
>CAUEQX010000043.1 GCA_959020035.1 uncultured Collinsella sp.
ATAGATAACGGGGATAACGTCGAACAGCGTGTTATCGAAGCTGTCGATGATGGTATCGGCTTCCTCGACCGGCGTGGGCTTCTTGAGCGCGATGGGGCTCGTACGCACCAGGGCGTCGATCTCCTGCAGCATATGGCGCTCGTTCTCCACCAGGTCGGAGCCGCCCAGACGCGGACGCTCCTCCAGCAGGTTGGAGATACGGCGGATCTTGCCCTCGACGGCCTTACGACGGGCCTCGGTGGGATGTGCGGTAAAGACAGGGTGGAACTCGAGCTTGTCGAGCAGCTCGTTGGCACCCTCGACACCCAGCTCATTCACCAGCTGGTGATAGGCAACGGTAAGCTCGTTGGCAGGATCGACCTCGGTATCGGTCGACGCACCGGCCTCGCGCTCGCGCAGCTGCGCCACACGGTAGTTCTCCTCCGACAGGTTTGCCAGATGGAAAAAGCTCGTAAAGGCGCGGACAATGACCTGCTGCTTATCGAGCGGCAGGCTGTCGATCAAATCGACGACCTCACGAAATGCCACGGCAGTGGGCTCGTCGGCGGTGGGCACGCCCTGCTCGTCGACGGCTTCGTCAGCAGCGCAGGTACCGGGGTTGCCGGCATTGACCACAATCTCGGCTGTCAAAATCTTGTCGAACAGGTCCGCGATCTCGGGATCATACTCGCTAAGCACACGGCGCTCCAGGCGCAAGAACAGCGCCAGATTGTCGCGCAGCTCCTCGGGGATCTCGATCTCGGCGAGACGCTCCCTGGACTCGGCATTCGAGCCGATTCGGTTAACGAGGCGGTTGACCACGGCAGCGACGCGCGCCGCGGCTTCGGGTACAGACTGGTTGCTTAGGTTCTCAGCCACGTTTCCTCCCATTCCTCCTTCTATGCACGTAACATGCGGTATTCATTATAGGCGCTTGAGAAATACTTTCGACACTGATTGCGCTTTACCACACAAAAGTATTTTCTGCATTGCAAAGGTTTTTGCCCTAAATGGTCGTATTTCTCGGTGGGCGGCATACGTAAACGGGGGCATTCCCCATAAAAGCGAAACACCCCCGTAACAATCGCTCTCCATTAGCAGGGCACGTGAGCAGGACCGAAGCTCAAAAAGATGCGCTACAGGCGCTCGCGAACCGCCTCGACGACGTTGGCCAGATCGGCAAGGACCTCTTCGTGGCTCTCCATGTCGCGCACCTTGACCTTGCCGGCGGCAAGTTCGTCGCCACCCAGGACCAAGATGAGCTTGGCGCCTACCTTATCGGCCTGCTTAAACTGGGCCTTGAGCGAACGGCCCTGATAGTCGGCCTCGGTCACGATGCCTGCGGCGCGAAGCTCCTGCGTAATGGCAAAGACGTTCTGGCGCAGCTCCTTGCCGGCGTTGGCGACGTAGACGCACGGGGCCTCATCGGCACCCAAATCGCTGCCAAAGGCCTGCAGGGCCAGCAGGGCGCGCTCAAAACCGACAGCGAAGCCGACGCCTGCCGTGGGCTTGCCGCCCTCGAGCTCGACCAGGCCATCGTAGCGGCCACCGCCGCCGATGGAGCCGACGCCGGCGCCAGGGGCCTCGACCTCAAAGACAGTACGGGTGTAGTAGTCCAGGCCGCGCACCAAGGTGGGATCCTCGACATACTCGATACCGGCGGCATCCAGATAGCGCTTGACCTGCTCGTAGTGCTCGCGGCACTCGTCGCACAGGTTGTCACCCATCAGCGGCGCGTCGGCCATGATCTCGCGGCAATGGTCGTTCTTGCAGTCGAAGGCACGCAGCGGGTTGAGCTCGGCGCGCTCGCGGCACTCGTCGCACATCTCGTCTGCGTGATCGAGGATGAACTGCTTGACCTGCTCGCGGTAAGCCGGACGGCACTGGGCGTCACCCATCGAGTTGATGAGCAGACGAAGCTTGGAAAGATCGAAGCCCAGGCGCTTGTAGAACTCCATGAGCATGATGATGCACTCGGCGTCTGCCGCCGGATCGGGAGCGCCGAGCCACTCGATGCCCACCTGGTGGAACTGGCGCAGGCGGCCCTTCTGGGGACGCTCGCCGCGGAACATGGCCTCGGCGTAGTACGCCTTAAACGGCGTGGAGCCCTGGGGCACCAGGTTGTTCTCGACGACGGCGCGCACCACGCCGGCCGTGCCCTCGGGGCGAAGTGCCAGGCGCTGCTTGGGCTTGAGCTTGGTATCGGTACCCTCGGTAAAGACGCGCTCCAGGTTGGCGCCGCTAAACACGCGGAACATCTCCTTGCGCACGACGTCGGTCGACTGGCCGATGCCGTGGACAAAGACGTCCACCTGCTCGATCGCGGGTGTCTCGATAGGTTTAAAACCAAACGGCTCGAACACGCCGGCAGCGATCTGCTGCATCTTTTGCCAGGCGCGCATCTCGGCGCCGATAAGGTCGCGGGTTCCCTCCGCCTTCTGTGCCTGCATGGGCAAACACCTTTCTTTTGTATCGCGTCATAGGTAGTGGTCATTATACGGCACAAAAACAAAACGCGGTGGCGCGTCTGACCGAACGAGGGTATGGGGGCTCGTTCGGCCAGACGCGCCGCCTCTATTTGTGATCCGTATTCCTCCGTCCCCTTCGGATCGCGTAATCCCTTGGGGACGGAGGAAAAGGGATCATTTCGTAGGCCCGTGGCCGCCTTGGAAACCGAATGATGGTACGAGCATCCCATTCGGCTTCCAAGGCGGCCACGGACAGAACGGGGCGAACAGAAAAGAGCGACGGACGTCTACTCCCCCGCCACGCTCGCGCGCAGCTTGGCGGCGATGGGCTCGGATGCCAGCAGGAACACGAGCATGACCACGGAGCACGCCAGGCACACGATCCAGGTGCTCGCAAAGGAGCCCGAGACGGCAAAGAGCACGTAGACCTGCCACAGCTCACCGACAAAGCTCATGCCGGCAAGCACCGCCGAGGTAGCGATAACGGTAAGCGAGCCCAATACGCGGCCACTCACCTTATCGGCAACATGACCGATAACGAGCGAACCCACGACGCTCACCACGGTGGAGATGGCATTGGAGATGTTGTACTGCGCAAGGGAAATGCCCAGGTCGCTGACGATCAGCGGCTGGAACAGGCTCATGCAGTTGACGAAAATCGTGTAGCACGTGGCCATGATCACGAAGCCGGAGGTCACCACGAGCCAGCCGGGGAAGAACTTACGCTGCTGGGACATACTGCTCCTTATTTAACAAACGAATAGCCGGCGCCGGGCGCCGGTAGTGCCCAAGATTGCCTTGAAAGACAAGGGCATAGGCCTTACGGCCATGCCCGCAGGCTTGAAAGGCAAGGTTGGATGCTACCGGTGGTCGGCGATATAGCCCAAAGCGACGGCGGTATAAGCCGCAGCACCGAGCGGCAGCTCGGCATCGTTAAAACGTGCCTTCGGATGGTGCTGGGCAAAGTGTTCGTCCGTGTCGGTTACGGCCGCGCCCACGGTAAAGTACGCACTCGGAATCTCGCTCGAGATAAGCGCGAAGTCCTCACTCGCCATGGCATGGAAAAGCGGCAAGAAAGCCGACTTGGGCAGCACTGCGCCCACGTAGCCAAGCGACGCCTGAGTCATATCGCTGTCGAGTACAAGCGGCGGAACATCCGAAAGCGTCTCGATGGTCGCCGGCGTACGATATGTTGTGGCAACGCCGTTAACGACCTCCGCGATGCGGGTCTTGAGGTGCTCCATGAGCTCAACATCGAAGCCGCGCAGCGTTCCCTCGAGCACGCAGGTGTCGGGGATGACGTTGGCCGCCAAGCCGCCAGCAAACTTACCAACGGTAAGTGCGACTTCCTTGGCCGCCGGCACCTCGCGGGAGATAAGCTCCTGGAGCGCCAGGTGCACATGCACGCCCGCCGTGATGGGGTCGATGCAAATCTCGGGGCTGGAACCGTGGCCACCCTTGCCCTGGAGCGTGATGCGAAAACCGTATACGCCCGAAAGCGCAGGGCTGCCATAGAGCACCAGGCCAAGCGGCGACTGGCTATTGACGTGCATGGCAAAGGCGGCCTGGGGACGCGGGTTCTGCAGCAGACCGTCGGCGATGGCGGCGCGGGCGCCCTCGAAGGTCTCCTCGCCCGGCTGGAACAGCAGCTTCACCGTGGCGTTGGCCTCCACAAGCTCGGCCTCGCGGGCCTTGAGCAAACGGGCCGCACCGAGCAGGGCCGTCGCGTGCATATCGTGGCCGCAGGCATGCATGCAACCATTGGTGGATGCAAAGGGCTCGCCGGATTCCTCGACAACGGGCAGGGCGTCCATGTCGCCACGCAACATAACGACCGTTCCGGCCTGTTCGTCCGTGCAGACGCCATTGCCTTGGGCCGCGGTGGCACCGGCACCGACAAGGCCCACAACACAGGAACCATCGACGAGCGTAGCAAATGGAATGTCCATCTCGGTCAGGCGCGCTTGGATATACGCAGAGGTCTGCGGGAGGTTATTACCCAGCTCGGGCATCTGGTGTAAATCGTGTCGCCACGCAGCGAGCTCGTCTGCAAAAGCCTGAGCTTCTGCGACAAGACCGTCACCGATAGCGGTCTGCGCCGCCGCGGTGGCCTTGGGCGCTGATTGCGGTTGAAGATCGGACAGTGCTGGTGCCATAGATGCCCTCCAGTAACGTTTTTGCAGCAAGCACTTTGATAGCGTAAAGTGCAAGGTACTACTTTACGGGCGACGCATAAAAAATGCCGCCCCGGGGGGCGGCGCAACAAATTGTTTACAATTGCGGACGCGGCTTTCGACGCAAAAAATCGAAATGCGTCTCGCTCAAGATAATCGAAAGAAAGATGAGCGCGAAGCCGGCGAGCAGGCGCGAGGTGAGCGCCTCCCCCATCAGCAGCACCGAGAACAGCACACCCGAAGGCGACTCCATCGAAAGGAGCAGCGAGCCCGTCGAGGCCGGGACATGCGCCAGGCCGACGTTTTGGATGAGCAGAGCCACACATGTGCAGCCCACCGAGAGAAACGCCATCACACTGATAAAGCTCGGCGTCCAAACGGACAGCGGCGCTTGGGTCTCGAATAGCAGCGACGAGATCAGGCTCAGCACGCCGTTGCCCACAAACATCCAAAACGTGATGACGTTGATGTCCATTTTGCGACCGTACTTGGCAGTCACCGCCATCTGGATGGCGAAAAAGACCGCACCCGCCAGCGTAATGACATCACCGATGTTGAATTCAACGCTATCGAGCGCCACCAAGCCAATGCCCGCCAAGCACAGCAGCGCCGCGCCCAGGTTATAGCGGGTGAGTTTTTCGCCGCTCAGAAAATAGCTCGCGAACGGCACAACGATGCAATACGTGCCCGTCAAAAAAGCATTCTTGCCCGCCGTGGTGTGCGCCAGACCGACTGTCTGCAGGGCGTAGGCGGCCCACATAAGTGCGCCCATGCCAAGTCCGACGATAAGGTTGCGGGCGTTGAGGTGCGCGATGATGCGCTTGTGGAAGATGAAAAACATGACCAACGCCGCAGGCAGAAAGCGCACGTAGAGCAGTTCGAACACCGGAATGGTGTCGAGCGCGTCCTTCATGGTCGTAAAGGAGTAGCCCCAGACGACTGCCACCGAAAGCAGCAGGACTTTCCAGAACAGCGGCAAGCGAGCGCCGGCGCCGCGGGAGGTGCCGCCCGCGCCCAGGTCCTCGCGAGCAACAGGGCTATCGGGCATCATTTCGATATTGTCAGTGGCATGCTGGGCCATAGGGCATCCTCGCGCTCAATCTGGGCGTGGTGTCCGCACGCGCATGGCTGCGTGCCGCCTCATGGTCAAATAAAAGCAGGGCGCACCGGACCCCCGGCACGCCCCGCTACTGTAGCAACAACCAAGCAGCCCGTGCAATTCACTACGCTAAAGCATCGGGTTGGAAGATCTCGATGTTCCGACGGCGTTTACGTTGCTGAACTAAATCAATTTGGTTGACTCCAGTTTTTCGATGATCCAGTCGTTGGCTTTGATGACCGGGCGGCGGAAGACGACGCCCAGTGCCAGCGACGGAATCAGATAGCTCGCCAGAATGCCTAGCTCAATCCAGTACTCCATGTGGTACGCACCGGCCATGGCGGCATGCATGGCGTTGATGCCGTGGGTGAACGGCAGGAACGGATAGATCGCCTGGAACACGGGGCCGGTCATCTCGATGGGGAACGTGCCGCCCGAACCGCCGACCTGCATGACCAGCAGCACGACGGCGAGCGCCTTGCCGATATCGCCAAACGAAACCGTAAGCGTGTAGACGATATTGGAGAACACGAGACTCGCGACCCAGCCCGCCAGCACAAACTGCAGCGGGTCGTCGCACTGGATGCCAAAGAACAGGATGTCGCCCGCACACACGAGCGTTGCCTGCAGCAGGGCCAGACCGCCAAAGAA
Organism: uncultured Collinsella sp.; assembly: GCA_959020035.1. Classification (GTDB taxonomy): domain Bacteria; phylum Actinomycetota; class Coriobacteriia; order Coriobacteriales; family Coriobacteriaceae; genus Collinsella. The sequence continues at coordinate 6,372 of CAUEQX010000043.1, forward strand.
CAGGTAGCGGCCCAGGTAGATCTCGTGCAGGCGCACGGGGATGAGCTCGTTGATAAGCTCATCGTCAACCGAGACCTTCATCATGGCCGCCAGCACAATCGAGCCCACCCAGAGCGACAGAATCGTGTAGAACGGTGCCATGGCCGAACCGTAGTTGCGGATCGGATAGACCGGCTTGCGATCGAGCGCGACGGGGCCGGAAAGCGACACGGCCAGACCCTCGGGATCATTGCCGATCATCGTCTTGATCGTAGCGAGGTCATCCGACATCAAGGCGCCGTCGAGCTCGTCCTTAAACGCACTGATCTTGTCCGACGCCTCGCCCAGCTGATCAGAAGCCTTGTTGACCAGCTTTGCAGCCTTGGAGAGGCCCTTTGCCAGCGAACCGGATGCGTCGGTCAGGCCGTCTACGGCGCTATCCAGATCGCCCGAGATACCATCGAGCGAGTCTAGAATGCCCGAGACGGTCTTCTTGAGCTCCTTGGCCTTAACCGAGAACGGGGAATCGTAATCGGATTTGGCGCCCGCGATGCCGGCCTTGGCATCGGCGATGGCCTGATCGACCTCGGCACGCGACTTATTAACCTCTGCCATGCTGTCAGAGAGAGACTTCGCGGTGGCCGTCAAGTCCTTGGCGTTGTTGCGATACTCCACAGCAATCCTGCTCAGCGATGTTGCCACAGACTTGAGGCTGTCCTGGAGTTTTTCGTCAGTCACCTGATCGGCAAAGCTGCGGAGCTGGTCGGCCGTGGCGTCGATATCGTCGGCACGCGTGTTGAGCGCCGCCGCGGCATCGTTGAGCTGGGACACTGTAAGGTCGACATGTTGATTCGCGGCATCAAATGCCTTCGCAAGCTCGGCGGACACGTTGTCAAACGAGCCCGCGCTTCCGTCAATCGCGGCATTGATGGCGTCGTTGGCGTCCTTCAGCGCTTCCTTGGAATCGCTAATACCGCTCTTGACATGCTCCATCAGCTGCTTCGTTGACTCATCGACCGTGCCCGTCTGCTTGAGCATGCCGCTCGCCGACGTCAGCGAATCGGACGTGGAGCTCAAAATGCCCGCCAGCGACGAAGCATTTGCCCGAACGTCTCGCAGGTCCTCAATCGAATCGCCGAGCGTCGAGGACAGGTTGGCGATAAAGTTACCCACCTGGTCGGTGCTCATGTAATCGAGCAGGCTGGACACCGTCTTAAGACCGATCGTCGTAATGGTCTCGGTAAAAGTTTTGTTAACCTGGCTCTGGACGGCGCTCGAACCCTTCTCGGTCACGATCTGCGCAATGGCGTTGGCCTTCTGATTCTCGTAGAACTCGATATCGGCATGCTTCACGTCGGTCGAGAAAAGCGTCATCATGTCAGCGCTAAACGTTTTGGGGATAACGACGGCAGCATAGTACGCGCCCGACTTAACGCCCTCGATAGCCTTTTCGCGATTGTTGAGCACAACCCAATCGAAGCTCTCGTTGCCGCGTAGGGTGGCGGTCACGTTTTCGCCCACGTTAACCTCGACGGGGATCAAATCGCTCTCGTAACCCTCATCGGTGTTGACCACGGCGATCTTAAGATTGCCGGTGTTGCCGTACGGATCCCAGCTGCCGGCGATGTTAAACCACGCGTACAGACACGGTACGATAATGAGGCCCATCACGACAACCAAGCCGATCACGGAGCGAGACACGTTTTGGACATCGCGCTTAAACAGATGCAGGATGTTCTTCATTTATGCCTCACCTCCTTTGGAGTGCTTGCCAAGCGCGGTGGTATCTCCATCATTTGTGGCTGTGCTGTCGCTGCCCTGAGATTTATGGTGCGAGCCGATATGCGTCAAGCGGCGCGTGGACTGATCGCCGCCCTTGGCACCACGCTCGCTGGCATTCAGGCCAAACATATGGCGGGCGGCAGGAATGGCGGCCGTGTGTTCGCGCATCTCGCGACGCAGGTCCTCATCCGAAAGCGCCGAGATGCGCATCTGGGTATTGAGGCTCGCGCGGATATATTCGATATTGATAAGCCAGCCGCAGATGGCAATAACCGAGATGATCCAAATGACAAGCAGGATGATCTTGCCGTTATTGTCGATATCGAGAACCGTCGACAGGACAAAGAGCAGGACCTGAACGCCCACCACGGCGGCAAAACCGCCCTTGATGTAGTACGGGTAGCGATGTTCAAAGGCGACCGCATGATCGAGCAGTTCGCGACGGTACGAATCGGAATCGAGCATGACGCGCATGGCCGTGCGCAGCGAGTAGCGCTGGCGCGGCAGGTCGTTGGACTCGCAAATCATCATACCGGTCGTGGAGAGCTGTTTGTCAAAGAGCAGGTTAAGGTTGAGCAGCAGCGGACGCAGCTGCAGGCCGATAAAGAGTGCCACGATCAAGAACACGCCCAGAATGCACAGGTTAAACAGGTAGTTGAACGAATACATGCCGCCGACCGTCTCGCGCAGCAGATTGATGCCGTAGGTAAAGGGCAGCAGCGGGTGCAGCCACTGGAAGAAGCCGGGCATCATCTCGATGGGGTACATGCCCGACGAACCCGGGATCTGCACGATGACGAGAATGACGCCGATAGCCTTGCCGATATGCTTAAACGTGGTGGACAGCGCATAGATGATATTGACGTAGGTGAACGAAATGGCGATGCCGCCCAGCACGAACAGCAGTGGGTTGACGCACTGTACGCCAATGACCAAATCACCCACCGTAACGATGATGGCCTGCAACGCGCCCAGGATCACCAGGAGCATCCAACGGCCGAAGTAGCCCTGGCGCGCCGTAAAGCTGCCAATGCCCTCGCGATCGACCTCAAGCTTGTAGATGGCGATGAGTACGTAACCGCCCACCCAAAGCGCCAGATTAGTGTAGAAGGGAGCGATGCCCGAACCAAAGCTCTTGACCGGATAGATCGACTTGGACGTCAACTCAACCGGAGATGCCATAAAGTCGGCAACGTCATTGACATCGACGCCCATCAGATCAGCCAGCTCGCCCATGGACTCGGAGGTCTGCAGCGCCGCGATGTCATTGGCGGCGGTTGCAAGCTTGTCCTGGACCTTGGCAAGCGAGGAATCGGTCTGGGACAGCGTGGTCTTGGCCTGGCCGAGCGTAGCGCTAAGCTGCGCCACCGTGCCGCGCGCAGTTGCAAGTGTAGGTGTCATACCCGAGACGATACCGGTCAGGTCGCCCGAAACGGCAGCAAAAGAGTCGAGCGCGCTCGAGGCCTTCGGCAGCGCGTTTTGGCCCAAGTCCGTCTGGGCTTGGCCAAGGTTGGTCGCACCGGTATGAATTGCGTTATTGATAGCGTCACTGGCACCCGAAACAGCCGCTGCGTCATTCGCCATGGCGCTCGACTGCGCGGACAGACCGTCCTTGATGCTCTGAAGCTTTTCATTCTGCTCTCGAAGCAAATCGATGGTCGATACAATGCGCGCGTCAATTTCCTCGGAACCTGTCGACGTGTCATTGGCGAGAATCTCCAAGTGCCCGATAACGGCCTTATTGTGGTCGATCGTCGCTTGAAGAGACTCGAGCGAGTTGTCGATACGGGTGGTCGTAGATGTGACCGCGCCCGTCAGCTTGCCGATGGCAGCGTTCGCAGAGGCCGACGTCTTGGTGAGCGCAAGGCTGCCTTCCGAGAGCGCCTTGGAGAGCGAGGCGATAGAGTTGCCCGCCGTGGTGCGAGCTTCGCTCAGCAGGTCGTTGCCCTGGGAGATCGCCTGCGTCAGCGACGGTGCCTGGCCTTGCAAGCCGGCAAGTGCCGCATCAGCCGAGGCGATAGCGCCACTCGTCTTATCGATGGCGGCATTCATATCGCCAATCGAATCGCGCACCTCGCCCAAGGTGTCGGACGCCTCGGACACCGAACTTGCCAACGAGTCCTGAGTCTGGGTTGCCTTGTCCTTTAAATCGACACCGGCATCCTTGGCGATACCGGCAACAGTCTTGCCTACCGTAGAGACAAATTCCGAGTTGATCTGCTCCTCGATGGTGTTTGCACCGGTATCGGTAACCTTGGGCGCAATGGCGCTCTTCTTCTCATTGACGTAGTACGTGAGCTTGGGCTGATGGTAGTTGCCGTCGAGCATCGAAACCAGGTTATCCGAGAAGTTCTTGGGAATCACGATAGCGGCATAGTACTCGCCGCTCTCGACGCCCTCCTTGGCATCGGCCGTCGAGTCGACGAACGTCCAGCCCAACTGATGATTCTCCTTGAGCTGGTCGACCACTTTGTCGCCAGCGTTGAGCTCACCCACCAAGTCGTTTTGGGTGCCTCGATCGTTGTTGGCGATAGCAATCTTGATGCCTTGGGTGTTTCCATACGGATCCCAGTTTGCCACGATGTTATACCAGGCATACAGCGAGGGAATAACGCACACGCCTAGGGTAACCACCAGGGCGACGGGGTTCACAAGCAGTCGCTTAATGTCGCGCTTAAATATCGCAAAGGACACCTTTGCATTGGATAGTTTGCTGCCGAGACTCACGCTTGGACCATCCATCCTGTCGTTAAATCGAATCGTACTATCGACAACCATTGTAGTAGGCGCTTTAACGTCTCAAAGCACAATGGTGTTGAGTTTTGCGGGTAGCAATATACTACGAAGATGAGTTAACGTACAGTTGTACAGTATCTTAAATTTCAGCAGGTCACAAAACCACAACCCGCACAAATAAATGATCCCTTGGGGACGGAGTGATCATTCAAAAGGAAACGAGAGCGGAAAATCTCTCACTTCAAGCCCGCATTCGAGCCAAAAGTGGGAGATTATCCACTCTCGTTCTAATCTAGTTACGGTGCCGTATCCCCGAACTACATCAAGTTGCAAACAGCCGCCGCGAAGGCCACGGGGTCCTCGGGGAGGATGCCCTCGACCAGCAGGGCCTGATCGTAGAGCAAGCCTGAGTACTGCTTGATCTTGTCAGTGTCGCCCGCCTTCTGAGCAGCGACGAGCTTGGCAAAGACCGGGTGCTTGGCGTTGAGCTCGAGCACGCGCTGGCTCTTGGGCATACCGTCGGGCGCGCCCTCGGGTCCCTTCTGGAGCACCTTCTCCATCTCAAGCGAAAGCGGGCCCTCGGTGGTGATGCAAGCGGGGGCATCGGTCAGGCGCGCGGAGACGGCAACTTTCTCGACCTTGTCACCGAGCGCCTCCTTCATAGCGCTAAAGAGGTCCTCGTTTTCCTTGGTGGCGTCCTCGGCCTCCTTCTTCTCGTCCTCGGTCGCCAGATCAAGATCGCCAGTCGCAACGTTCTTGAGCTCTAGATGACGATCCTCGACCTCGGGCTCGGCACCGTCGGCCACAGCCTTCTCGGCAGCCTCGCGGGCAGCATCGTCCTCGTAGACCTTGGGCATATCGGCGGCAACGTACTCACGCATGGCCTGGAAGGTGAACTCATCCACGTCCTGCGTCAGAAGCAGCACGTCATAGCCGCGGTCGAGCACGCCCTTTACCACGGGCATCTTGGCCAAGCGCTCACGCGAGTCGCCGGCGGCGTAGTAGATGGCCTTCTGATCCTCGGGCATGCCCTTGGCATACTCGGCCAGGGTAATCATCTTCTGTTCCTTGGCAGACCAGAACAGCAACAGATCGGCGAGCTCATCGGCCTTCATGCCATAACTCGAGTAGATGCCGTACTTAAGGCCGCGGCCAAAGTTCTCAAAGAACTTCTCGTAGGCCTCGCGGTCGTTGTCACGCATATCCTCAAGGTCAGCGGTGATCTTCTTTTCCACACGCTTGGCGATGGCCTTGAGCTGACGGTTCTGCTGCAGCGTCTCGCGCGAGATGTTGAGCGACACGTCGGCGGAATCCACGACGCCGCGGACAAAGTTGTAGTAGTCGGGCAGCAGGTCGTCGCACTTCTCCATGATCAGGACGTTGGAGCTGTAGAGCGCCAGACCCTTCTCGTAGTCCTTGCTGTACAGATCGAACGGCGCGCGTCCCGGCACAAACAGCAGGGCGTCATACTCGAGCGTGCCCTCGGCGTGGAAGCTGATGGTGCGCGCAGGATCGTCAAAGTCGTGGAACGTGGACTTGTAGAACTCGTCGTAGTCCTTCTGCTCGACATCGGAGCTGCGCTTCTTCCAGATCGGCGTCATGGAGTTGATGGTCTCAAGCTCCTGGTAGTCCTCGTACTCGGGCTTGTAATCGTCGCCGGCGTTCTCGGGCTTGGGTTTCTGGCGGCTCTTGGACACCATCATCTGAATCGGGTAGCGCACATAGTTGCTGTACTGCTGAATCAGGCTCTTGAGACCCCACTCGGTCAGGAAGCGATCGTAGGTCTCGGCCTCGCCGTCGGCATCGAGCTTCTCGTTCTCGCGCAGCGTCAGGATGACATCGGTACCGTGCTCGGCGCGCTCGCCGTCCTCGATGGTGTAGCCCTCAAGACCGTCGGATTCCCACACATGGGCGACATCCTCGCCGTAGGCGCGGCTGACGACCTTCACATGGCTGGCGACCATAAAAGCCGAGTAGAAGCCCACGCCAAACTGACCGATGATGTCGACATCGGAGCCCTGCTGCTCGGCGTTCTCGGTCTTAAACTCCTCGGAGCCGGAATGGGCGATGGTGCCCAGATTGCGCTCCAGCTCCTCGGCGGTCATGCCAATGCCGTTATCCGAGATGGTAATGGTGCGGGCGTCTTTATCAAAGGAGACGCGAATGGCCAGGTCGCCCTGGTCGATCTTGACGCTCGGGTCCTGCAGGCTCTTAAAGTTGAGCTTGTCGACGGCGTCGCTCGCGTTAGAGATAAGCTCGCGCAGGAAGATTTCTTTATTGGTGTAGATGGAGTTGATCATGAGGTCGAGCAGTTTTTTGCTCTCGGTCTTAAATTGACGCATGTGCAGTCCTTTCGCGCTACCCCTGTCCGCAAAAACGGCCCGGTCGCCCGAGCCGCATCGCAGACCTGCTATGTTCAGACTTAGATTTTATAACCCATTAGCGCGCATATATACATACGGAATCGAAAAACTGTATGTCTAAGCGCTCCAATGCGTCAATTGCCAAGGAGTGTCCCCAACCGCCGGCAGAGACGATATGAGCAGGACATAAAAACATTGAGAGCCCCTGCTGCATG
>CAUEQX010000044.1 GCA_959020035.1 uncultured Collinsella sp.
ACCCCAACCTCACTGCCAACGGTGCCGTGCGCGCCAACCGCGCCGCACAGTTTATGCCCTTTGCCGCCCTCACGGGATACTACGAACTCGTGCGCAAGCAGGAAATCACCGTCGAGCAAAAACGTGAGCTCACGGAAGAAAAAGCCCTCGAGCTTTCGCAAAAGCTCGAGGGCCTCAAACGCGGCGACTTGGTGCGCGTCACCTATTACGATACGTACGGCTATCGTAGCCGCACGGGCATTCTCGACGAAGCGTTACCCGCATTCAAGCTGCTCAAACTCAGGGATATCGCCATCAACTTCGACGATATCCAGGACATTGAGCTACGCGGACGAGCCTAGCGACGAGAACGCTTGCGCAAGACGAGAGCAATGCCAAGCACTGCGGCAGCTGCAACCAGCAATCCCAAGACCAGCGTGAGGGTCGAGTCGCCAGCGCGAGGCAGCGAGCCGTCCTTCGGAGTCTTCTTAGCGGTCGTCGTGACGGTGGTCGTGGTGCTGCTCGACTGGTCGTTGCCACCCGTCTGGCTGCCGCCAGGCTGATCGCCGCCACCCGGCTGCGAAGGATCGGTGGGTTCCGTCGGATCCGGAGTACCGGGATCAACCGGATTCTCCGAATTCTCCTTGCGCTGGATCCAGACCTGGCAACCATAGAACGGGTTGGCGGTACCAAGGCACAGACCCTGGTTGGTCACCGCAAAGGTGCGCAGACCATGGTTATACGGATCGTTAAAGCCATTGGTCGTCAGCGTCGTAAAGTTCACGCCGTCCTCGGTCACATACATATCAAAGCCGCGCTCGGCATCGCGCAGGTAACACATGCACGTAAGGACACTCTGCAACTTCTTGAGGTTCTCCTCGCTCAGCAGCTTATCGAGCGCATCCTGAATATCGCTCGGCAGCTCGGTGCCATAGGCATCCTCGTACTGCTGCTTAAGGCTCTCATAGCTATCGAGCATGTCCTGATACTGGTCGGCAAAGGACTTGAAGTACGCGATCTCGCCATCGATCTTCTGGACATAAGCGGCGTCGTCCTCAAAGTCCTGGGACATCGTCGCGGCCTGATCGCAAAGACCGCCCGCGGCATCCTCCAGCGCATCGCTCAGATCGCCAAAGCCCTTAGCAACCTCGGTCTTCTCGTCATCGACATCGACGGCCTTGTTTGAATCATCAACCTCAGCAGCTTCGTTCGAATCATCGACCTCGACGGCCTCGTTTGAATCATCGTCCGCAAGCGTGTTCACGGGAACGATGGGGTCGTCAGGCGATTTCTTGTCGAGCAGGTGATTGAGCAGGTCCCTAAGGCGCTGAACCTGAGAGTCCCACTCCTCGGGCGTCATATCGATAATGTCGCCATTGGAGAACTGGCCGATCGGCTCAAGCAGGCTCGCGGTATCAAAGGTACCGATATACAGCTTGCCGTCGAACTTCTGCATGCGCCAAATGTACTGGTTCTCGTTTCGGCCAAAGCCCGAAGTCAGGCCGGAAATACCGCCCTCGGGGAACATGTCGGTGCGATCGCCAACGACAAGCTCCATGTTCTCGTCCTTGTCCATGCGATAGATGTTAACCGACTGCTCAAGATTGGCATTCACAAACGAGCAGTCAACGCCACCCATGCTGCTCTTGCCGCCCTCTTCGGTGTTGGATTTGTTGAACAGGATGCGCTCGAGGGCAATCTCCTCGTCGTTGTATTCACCGATATAGAGGTAGTCGTTGTAGACGATGAGGTTGGCAGCGCCAGAACGGGTACGGGCAGGATCGATGCCAAAGCAGTACTTTGCACCGTCCGTCTTCTGATCGCCGACAATGGGAGTCCACGAATAGCTGCCGTCGGCATTCTTGTCGCCACGGACCATGGCAAACGACTGCATGGAATTATCATCGGGAGCGTTCTCGGGCGTACCGGTGCAGATGGTCGCATAGAGATGGCCATTGTACGAGACCATATCCCAAATGGCGCCGCCGTAGATGCTGTCCTGATAGCGAATCGCCGGATAGCCAAACAGCGTCTCCGAGTTGGCAATCTCGGTGAAGCTGTCCTGGCCCTTCGAGGGGTCAGACGACGTCAGGATTGTCGACACAAAATTACCGTTCGCGTCTTTACCCACATTACTGATGACGAGCTGGCCATCATGGACGCACATGCCGCGGATACCGGTAGAAATGCCCTGCTTGTAGGCAGCACCGTAATCCTGCATGCTCGAAAGGCCCTGATAGACAACTTTGTACTCATCCGTCTTAGGATCGATCTCGTATACAGCAGGCAGGCCGCCTTTGCCGTCATTGGTCCTGACGCTGCCGCAGAAATAGAGCTTACCCTTATAGCTCACGGCATTGCGGAACAAAGGAGCGACGCCGTTGAGCGATTCAGAGAGTAGCAGCTTGGTCTCACCGGTCTTGGTATTGATCTTGACCAAGATGCCGCCGCTGTCCTTGTCGGCCGTGCCGTCCTCCTTCTGCTGTCCATAGAAGAAGGTACCGTTAAACATGGCCTCCAGCGTCAGGCGCATGGTTTCGACATCAAAGGAATCGCCCAGCGTGCTGTTCATGAGCGTCAGCGTGTTGCCCATCGCCGCATAGCAGGTGCCCACATAAAGCCAGTCACCATAGCTCGCAGCCGCCCAAGTGTAGCTCTGGCCGCGATCGCCTTCGTTGTTGGCCGTATTACCATCGGCGCCCGGAACGGCAACGGCACCGTTACCCTGGTAGTCGACGATGCCATCCGGCTGCGACGTTCCTACCGTAGGATGCGAGAGCTTCTCAAAGGAATACCCATTTCCCGCATTGTAGGTAACGGCACCCGATGCGTCTTCGGCGTGCGCCGGCAGCGGCGATACCAAGATAGCGGCAAGCGCTGCCACCAAGCCAAGTGTTCCCACTCGTCTCATAAGGTTATAGCCTCCCCTGTCCTAAAGCCCAGTTTTAGCATTCTTCATTTCTGTCCACGGTTAATTGCAATCTGAGCACAGCAATAATCAGTGTATAAATATACACCTGTAATTTTTTGGACGGGTTCATAGATGCTCGATTGGTAGCGAATTCCGCGCAAACCGTCACCAAACTCCACTTTTGCCGCATCTAAAGGTTATTTTTGCGCAAATTTTTGGATGCCGATAGTCACAATGGGCAGGAGGCTGGTACCCACCGGAGAGGGCAACGCCTACATTTTCATAACGTAATAGCCCGCACCCCTCACTGCCGTCTCGAGTGTGTCGCGATCAACCGGGCGCTTCGAGCGCACGCGTGCCGTGTGGTCCGCGTACGTTACCGTAGCCCACACGCCATCAAGCGCATTGAGGGCATTCGTCACATTCCGGGCGCAGCCGTCGCAACTCATGCCGCCGATAAGGAGTTCCTCACGATAGGGGTAGTGGGACTCGTCGGTGTCTGCCACCACAACCTTTTTGGCCTTCTTGCCGCTCGCACCATCGCTGCAGCAACTCTTCCCGTGTGTCGAAGCAGCAATGCGACGCAGTCCAAAAAACATGCCGACGGCAATGACGGTCAGCACGATGAGATTCGCAGGGTTGAGCAATTCACTCATGCGTTCCCCTTTCAGTAGCACTATCTAGATACCCCCATGGGGTGTCCCCATCTTAACCCAAAATCATGTCCGTTCGGTCAATTAGTTTTCCTCTTCAAACTTTTTTGTTGACCATGGCTTACTTTCGTGTATAAGTTTTCCTAGGTTAACAGTTTAGATCCGTAAGGAGCGCCGTGACTCGAACCATAGACATCCCAACGTTTCAGGCAGCAGTCGTGCGCAACTGCTCTCCCACGCTCGCGGGCATCAAGCCGGCATCGCTCTTTACCTATCCAGGCACCTATGCCCACGGGGACGGCTCGACCGCAACCGAAACCATCGCAGAACGCCGAGCACGCCTGCTCAACGTTATCGCCCAGTGCAATCGCGAGCTTGACCCGTTCGGTATCCACCTGAGTGTTTTGGTCTGGCGGCCCTGCGGAGCGCTCGTGTATATGTACCGAGCCAAAAGCCTCACCACCTATTTCGCAGACCCTCGCGCCCAAACGGCGCTCGCCTCGGAAGGCTACGACACGAGAGACCTTTCGACATGCCTTGTGCATTTGGCATCACGCATCACGCTCGCGAGCAATAACGTCGCGGAATGCGCCTGTAGCCAGACTCGATGCGCACTACCCCAGCAAGCTAGCTGCAGCAACAACTGCACCTGCGAGTTTCCGCACGAAATAGGCTACTTCCTCGGATATCCCTACGACGACGTGCACGAGTTTATCGCCCAGCGCGGCGAGAACTACAAGGTCTTTGGAGCTTGGAAGCTCTACACGAATGTCGAGCAAGCGCTTGCGATGTTTGACGCCTACCGCGCTTGCACTCAATACCTCACCTTTGTCTATCAGCAGGGCTGCAGCCTGGCGCAACTTGCCCAGGCAACCCGATAGAACATAGAAGCCGCGGCAACCTGCCGCACAACTGAAAGGACTCAACATGAGCAAGATCGCCGTCGTCTACTGGAGCGGCACGGGCAACACCGAGGCCATGGCAAACTTCGTTGCCGAAGGTGCAACCGATGTCGGCGCCGAGGCAGAGGTCATCCCCTGCGCCGACTTCTCTGCCGACAAGGCCGCCGAATATGATGCCTTCGCCTTTGGCTGCCCCGCCATGGGCTCCGAGGAACTCGAGTACGATGAGTTCCAGCCGATGTGGGACGAGGTCAAGGAGACTCTCGGCGACAAGAAGGTCGTCCTCTTTGGCTCTTATTCGTGGGCCGAGGGCGAATGGATGGACAACTGGAAGGCGGACGCCGACGAGGCGGGTGTTAACGTCGTCGATTCCGTCATCTGCTACGACGCCCCCGACGATGAGGGCGAGGCGGCCTGCCGCGCCCTTGGAGCCGAGCTCGCCTAGCGGCAATGAGCTCCGCACGTAACGCGCTCTGCACCAAAACACATTCGCGTCCCACCAAAACCGGGAGCCGGATCACATCCAGCTCCCGTTTTCTGCTATGCTAGTCATATAAAGCCACCACGAGATATTGCCCAAGAACGCCTTGGTGCGCTCGCTCTTGGGGTGGTCGAAGACCTCGCTCGGCGTACCCTCTTCTACAATGACGCCGCCGTCCATAAAGACGACGCGGTCGGCGACATCGCGGGCAAAGCCCATCTCGTGCGTCACGACGATCATGGTCATACCGTCGTGCGCCAGGTCGCGCATGACGCCCAGGACGTCGCGCACGAGCTCAGGGTCGAGCGCCGAGGTGGCCTCGTCAAAGAGCATGACGTGCGGGTTCATCGACAGGGCGCGGGCGATGGCAACGCGCTGCTGCTGGCCGCCCGAAAGCTGACTCGGCATAAAATCGATGCGCTCGGCAAGACCGACCTTGGTCAGCTCCTCGACGGCGATCTTCTCGGCCTCTTCCTTGCTGCGCTTGAGCACCTTTTGTTGCGCAAGCATGACGTTCTTTTTGACCGACAAGTGCGGGAACAGGTTGAACTGCTGAAAGACCATGCCCAGGTGCGTACGCACTTTGTTGAGGTCGACACCCTTGGCGCACACATCCACGCCCTCAACGATAATCGAGCCGCTCGTGGGATGCTCCAGACGATTGATGCAGCGAAGCATCGTCGACTTGCCCGAGCCCGAGGGGCCCAAGACCACAACGACCTCACCCTTGTGCACATCCAGATCGATATCGCGCAGGACCACGTTGTCGCCAAAGGCCTTCTGGAGGTTCTTGATACTGACGACGACCTCGTTCGAGTTATTGGTTTCACTCATGATAGGACCTCCTTACAGACCGGCGATGTGATCGGCAGGCGTCGCGACAACCTGTCCGGCGCTCTTGGCGGGACGCTTCTTCTTGGTCTCGGCCGTGCCCAAAAGCCTCGCCTCAAGACCGCTCACCAAGCGAGCGAGCGGCAGGGTGATGACCAGATAGAACAGGGCGGCAACCACGTACGGTGTAATGGAGCCCGTCGTGGCCACGATGGTACGGGCGTTCATGACGATCTCGACCACGCCCACGGCCGCAAGCAGCGACGTATCCTTGTAAAGCAAGATAAACTCGCTGGTCAGCGTAGGCAAAACATTGCGGAACGTCTGCGGAATCATAACGTAGAGCAGCGTCTGGAAGGCATTCATGCCCAGAGAGCGAGCAGCCTCGTTTTGGCCCTTGGGGATCGATTGAATACCGGCACGGAAGATCTCACACAGATAGGCAGACGAATTCATGGCCATGACAATGACGCCGAGCACGTAGTCATCAACCTTGACGCCGGCCAACGGCAGACCGAAGAACGCGATATAGATCTGCAGGAACGCCGGCGTACCGCGAATGATATTCACGTAGATACCGGCAAGGCAGCGCAGGATGCGCGACTTGGAAATGCGCATGAGCGATAGGGCGAAACCGAAGGGAATTGCCAGCGGAAACGCCACAAGCACGATCGAGAGCGACATGAGGAAGCCCTTGAAGACGATCGGCAGGCTCTGGACCAAAATGACCGGGTTCAAGAACAGGCGCAGGAACATATTGGAGTTCCAAGCCTCGACCCACGGCTGCTCCTTAAGATCGGCCAGGAAGTTATCGAAGGCCGTCACGCCCTTGATCTCCACCGACGGAATCTTGGAGATCTTCTTGGTCGAGCCATCGGCCAAAGTGTAGGTGCCGCTAAAGGCCTCATCGCCGCCCTCGACGGGGAAGGGCACGCCGTAAACCTCGACGCGGAAATAGCCGCCGGCAGGCGCCGTCTCGCCAAAGTCAATCTTGAGCGTCTGGCCGTCAGCCTTGCACGTGGGCTTCATGGGCGTACGATCCATGAGGTCCTCGCCCGAGAGCATCGTCAATCGCGTGTCATCGGTACCAAACGTCGTGCCGTCGACAAACGTCAGCGAAAGACCGCTCAGCTCCTCGTCGGCATCGGCCTGAACTTCCCAAGTGATGCGCGTCTCGGTGCCGCCGACCACATCGCTACCCGAACCGGTATTGGGTCGGGCGGTAATCTTTGCGGTCTCAAGCGCCTGGGCGGTCGTGGGCACGCAGGCCCCCGCGCATACCAGGGCGAGCGCCACAGCCAGGGCACAGGCCAGCTTTTGGAGCATCGAGGGCAGTGGAAAACGCTGCTCCGCGGCCCCTTTGTTCAGTCGAGACAAGGTGGCTCCTATCGTAGAAGTTGCCGGCAAAACGAGACGGAAACGCTCTCCGTCAAGAGAAGCGCAAAGGCCCTTTCCGCCAAAACGGAAAGGGCCCGCGCGCAATCAAGTAGTTATTTTACTTGATATTGTACTTAGCCATGAGGGCGTCGACGGTACCGTCGTCGGTCAGGTCCTTGATAGCCTGGTTGATGTCGTCCTTGAGCTTGGTGTTGCCCTGGTTGATGGCGATGGCGTACTCCTCGCCGGTGCTGATCTGCTTGATGGTCTGGCAGGTGTTGAACTGCTCGGCGGTCAGCTGGCTGGCAACGGAGCGGTTGGTGACTACGGCGTCGCCCTTATCGGACTGCAGGGCGCTGAAGCACTCGGTGGCGTCCTTGTAGGGGACGATCTTGGCCTTGGGGAAGTTCTCCTGGGCAAAGGCCTCGGCGGTCGAGCCAGACTGGACGATGATGGTAGCGTCGGCGTTGTTGAGCTTCTCGCTGTAGTTGTCGGCCGTGATGTCGGTGTTATCGACCTTGGTCACGATAGCCTGATCGTCCATGTAGTAGGAATCAGAGAAAGTGACTTCCTTCTCACGCTCGGGCGTGTCGGTGATAGCCGCGATGGAAACGTCATACTTGGCGCCCGAAGCGACGCCCGGAACCAGCGTGTCAAAGTCATTGTTGACATACTCGACATCCAGGCCCAGCTTGTCGCCGATAGCCTTGATGAGCTCAAGGTCAAAGCCCTGATAATCGCCGTTGTCATCTTTGTACTCAAACGGAGCGTACTCGGCAGAGGTGCCGACGGTCAGCGTACCGTCCTTGACGAGCGCGTACTCCTTGGAGCCGTCGACCTTCTCGACCTTAGCGTCGTCAGAGCTGCTGGAACCGGCATCAGAACCAGAGGTGGCGTTGGACGAACCGCAGCCCGTCAGAGCAAGGGCGAGCGCCATAGCACCCGTGGCGGCAAATGCGCCAAGCTTCTTCAGCTTCATAATGAGTCTCCTTCCGGTGACCTCGTTTGATTCAGAGGTCTGCAAAAACTGTTGGCTATTATGCACCCGGAATTACGAATCTGCAATGAGAAAACTGATTGAAACAAACCCATAACGTGAATGGAATACTCTACTTTGTGACAGTCATTACTGCTGCAATGACCTTAATAGTCTAATTTCAGCTGCATAACCTGCAAGTTCGTTCGGAGTCTCCAAAATAAACGGCAGCGAACGCAAGTGGCCATTCGATACAATATTCTGCATAACCTGCATACCGCCACCAAATTCCTCGCTGCCAAGGTATCCCTTGCCGATGCACTCGTGACGATCTTTATGGGCGCCACAAGGGTTCTTCGAATCGTTGATGTGTACGGCGTGCAAACGATCGATACCCACCACGCGGTCGAACTCGTCGAGTACGCCGTCCAGATCATGGATGATGTCGTAGCCAGCATCGCTCACATGACAGGTATCCAAACAAACGCCCAGCTTATCGGACAGCTCTGGGCACTTGGCGGCAACGCCCTCGATAATGCACGCCAGTTCCTCAAAGCTGCGGCCCACCTCGGTACCCTTGCCGGCCATGGTCTCGAGCAGCACCGTCGTCTGCTGGCCCTCAAACATCACCTGGCACAGGGTGTCGACAATCATCTGAATACCGGCGTCGGAGCCCTGCCCCACATGCGCACCGGGATGGAAGTTGTAGTAGTTGCCGGGCAGCGCCTCCATGCGCCGCAGGTCCTCTGCCATGGCCTCCAGGGCAAACTCGCGCGCCCGCTCTTTGGCTGAGCAGGGGTTGTAGGTATACGGGGCATGCGCCACCAGCGGTCCAAAGTCGTTTTGCGCCATAAGCTCGCGCAGAGCCGCCACGTCATCCATGTCAAGTTCTTTTGCCTTGCCACCGCGCGGGTTGCGCGTAAAGAACGCAAAGGTATTGGCGCCAATGGACAGCGCCGTCTCCCCCATTGCCCGATAGCCCTTCGTCGTCGAAAGATGACACCCGATCGTCAGCATCTCCAACTCCCTCCTCATCAGTTGCGGAAAAATACGGTCTATTGGTGCCTTATTTTGGCGCAAACAGACCATATTCCACCGCAAGTTATAAAAGAGACATCAGGAGCAAAGGCCTCCAAGGCATTCCAGGCGTTGGCGCCATGCCCCCACGCCCTAAAGTTTCAAGCGAATCGCATCGATGATGTGCGCACAGCGCTGTGTAGCGGCTAGGGACATGATGGGGCTTTCGAGTTTCCCCGCCTGAATGAGCTGTGTCGCATGCGATGCCTCACCGTAAAAATCATCGACCTCAAACGGTGCATCGATTTCGAGTGCTCGACCGTCGGAGTACTTCACATGGGCGAGCTCGGGGCGATGAAGACGCTCGATTTCCAACGAGCCCCGCTCACAGGCAATCGTTAAGCGGCTTTCATATGCTGCTTTGCCGTCGCACACCATATGAATGGGTATACCGCCGACGCTCATATGGATCTCGTCGGCCCAATCGACACGGCCGCCTGATACGTCACGCCAGCGAACTTCACGGGACGAAACCTCGCAAGCGCCCGCGAGCAAATCCTCAAACCAACCGACTGCATAGCAGCCCATGTCATATAGACAGCCGCCCTGCAGCGGATCAAGCAGATAGCCCGAAGGAGACTCGCCGTAATCGAGCTTTTGCACGCTTTCAATCGAGACGATACGGCCAAGCTCACCCGACGCAAGCAAGTCTTTCACGCGAGTGCGCATCGGGCAAAACCGATTCTTCATCGCCTCCATAAACAGCACGCCGCGCTCGCGAGAGGTGGAGGCGATCGAGAGAGCCTCTTCCTCACTCAAAACGGCCGGCTTTTCGCACAGCACGGCCTTTCCGGCGCACAGCGCGCGACAGGCCCAACGCGTATGCATGCCATGCGGAAGAGCCAAGTAGATTGCGTCGACATCGGGGTCGGCAATCAGCGCGTCATAAGCCGCATCGCCGCTATCGTCGGCCGAGGCATGGCCATGCGCAGCATCGATCGAAAACACTCGGCAAAATTCCTCGACATGTGCAGGAGTGCGACCGGCCGCAGCCACCAGCCGTGCCCCGTCGACCTTCTTGAGCGACGATGCAAATCGATGAGAAATGTGCCCAGCGCCCAAAATGCCCCAACGAACCCCACGCGAATCATTACATGAATCCCGATGGCCCACGACAGCCCCCTTCAGTTGCGGTGGAATAGTCCCTGTTTAAGCCCTATTCTGCCGCAAACAGGAACTATTCCACCGCAAGTTATAAAAGGGTCACGAGGAGCGCGTTTTGCCGAAGGCCTTAAGCACTGCCGTCACGGGGCCAGGCTGGAAACGTCGGCGCACGTCATCGAGACGCTCGGGGATATCGATATGCTGTGGGCAGTGGCGCGCGCATTTGCCGCACTTGACGCAATTGCTCACCAGCTTGGCCTCGCTTGTGCGCACCGCGCTCGCCGTAAAGTACTGCGATAGACCCGTAAACCAGCTGTGCGCATAGCTTGCGTTGTAGGCGGCAAAGCAGCCGGGAATATTGATGCCCTTGGGACATGGCATGCAGTAGCCGCATCCCGTGCAGGGCACACGGTTCGATTTTTCAAACTCCGTCAGCACGTGCGCGATGGCATCGAGCTGAGTAGCTGTCATCGAATCCGGCAGGGCCTGATCGGCCAACACCGCGTTCTCATCCACCTGCGCGGTATCGGTCATACCCGAAAGCAGCATCGTCACCTGAGGATGATTCCAGACCCACGAAAGACCCCAGGCGGCAGGAGTGCGCAAATGCGGGTCACGGGCACTATCGAGCACAGCGCGGGCCCGTGGCGGCAGCTTGCCCGCTAAACGCCCGCCCAGCAGCGGCTCCATCACAAACACCGCGAGGCCTCGCTCGGCGGCGGCCATGAGCCCCGCTGTTCCCGCCTGATATCGCTCTCCAGCGTAATTGTACTGGATCTGGCAAAAGTCCCAGTCATATGCGTCAAGCATCGTGAGGAAGTCCGCCGCACTGCCGTGGTACGAAAAACCTATCTGGCGAATACGCCCCGCAGCCTTTTGGTGCGCAATCCAGTCCTCGATACCCAACGCTACCACGCGCTCCCACTGCGCGGGCGAGGTGATGTTGTGCATAAGGTAATAGTCGATATGGTCAGTCCGCAGGCGCCGCAGTTGCTCATCGAAGAACCGGTCGAAATCCTCCGCGCACTTGCACGAAGCATGCGGCAACTTGGTCGCCAGCAACACCCGGTCACGCAGCCCCAAGCGCTCAAGCGAGGCGCCCACGCACGCCTCGTTACCGGGATAGAGATCCGCGGTGTCCAGATAATTAATCCCCTGCTCCACCGCACGGGAAATGATGGCGTCGGCTGCCTTCGCATCCGGGCGTCCCGGCGCACCGGGAAACCTCATGCAGCCCAGCCCCAACGCCGAGATACGGTTGCCGCTTTTGGGGTCAACGCGATATTGCACGGCCCCTCCCCTCCCATCGAAGCCCTGACAAGGCGAAACAAACCCGTCACGTCATCGAAACACATCGGAATCGCAATTGAGAACGTATCGTAACGCAGCAGAAATCGAGCCGTCACGGCACCGCTTTAACATCAGCAAAAAGCCCGATGAAAGGATACGAGCGTGACCACGCGTGAGGACGCCTACCCCTACCCCGGCGAGCAATACATCCTCTCGGTCGACCGCTATCAGATCGAGGTCATGGACCATCTGGACAAGCTTCCCGCCACGGGTGCCGTCATCTTCTGCACCTTCCCCAAGGTCCGCGATGGCGTCGGATACCCCGCCCGCGTCTTTGCGGTCTGCCCCGCAGCGTAGCGTCCAGGCAAACGTTTCTTTTTTATAACAGCCGCCCCGCGCACCCACCAATCACCCTGGCAGCATACAATCCATCAGGCGCCCCTTACGCGGGCGCCTTTTACATGGGGAGATGATTCACATGCAGATCAACAAGGTCGCCTTTATCGGCAAGGGCGGCGTCGGCCTGCTCTACGGCAGCATGATCGCCCGGGCGCTCGGCAACGACGCCGTCGAATACGTCATGGATGATGCCCGTTTTGAGCGCCATGCGAACGACGCGCTCACCGTCAACGGCAAGCCCTGCGATCTCACGTCCGTCCGCGCCAGCGAGGCAGCGCCCGCCGATCTGGTCATCCTGACGGTCAAGACCACCGGTCTCGACCAAGCACTCAAGACTATGGAGCGTGTCGTGGGACCCAACACGCTCATCGCCTCGCTGTGCAACGGCATTACGAGCGAGCAAAAGATTGCCGAGCGCTTTGGCTGGGAGCACACCGTCCTGGGTATCTGCCAAGGCATGGACGCCGTGTTCCTCAACGGAGAGCTCACCTTTACCAATGCGGGCGAGATTCGCTTTGGCGCGGCAGCGGGCACCAAGCCCGCAACCGTTACCGCTATCGACGAGCTCTACACGCGCTGCGGCATCGCCCATACCGTCGAGAGCGACATTGCGCACCGCATGTGGGCCAAACTCATGCTCAACGACGGCATCAACCAGACCTGCATGGCCTACGGCGGGACCTACGGAAGCGCCACGGAGCCGGGCTCCGAGCAGCGCCGCTGTTTTGTCTCCGCCATGCGCGAGACGCTTGCGGTTGCCAACGCCGAGGGCGTTGAGCTGACCGAGGCAGACCTGACGCAAATGGTGCACCTCATCGAGGGAATCGACCCCGTCGGTATGCCCTCGATGGCTCAAGACCGCATCGCAAGGCGCAAAACCGAGGTTGATGAGTTCGCGGGCACCATCTGCCGCCTCGCAGCCAAACACGATATCCAGGCACCGCAAAACGAGTGGCTCTATTGGCGCATCCGCGATATCGAGAAAAGCTGGTAGCGCCGACGCGCCGCATTCAACAGCCTTAACAGCAAAACCGCCGCAAGGGAACCTTTCCCCTGCGGCGGCCTTCATCTTCGTCTATGACCGGCGGCCGATCTCACAACAGTTAGCGTTGCGACCCCGGCACCTCGTCCTCATCGTCGCGGCAAAGAACCACGCCTGCGCTTCCCAGCAGCGTGGCCGCGATCAGCGCGCCGACCACAATAGAGGCAGCCCCACAAGACCCCTGCACACCTGCGACGAGCGCGGCCGTAGGACCAAGGCAACCAAGCGTCAATGCAATGGCGGCAACGGCGATATCTCGAGCGTTCACAAGACCACTTCCTCCACGAGAAAGCCCTTATTTCTCATGAACTAGTGTGCCCCGCATCCATACGCCCAGCGTACCGCCACGGTAAGGGCTCTGTTAACTCGAACGCACATAAAGAA
>CAUEQX010000045.1 GCA_959020035.1 uncultured Collinsella sp.
AGCAGCCTATGCTGGACATGCAGTGCCTCATGGATATCGGCCTGCCCGTGAACGCCAGCCGCTTCGAGGAGCTGGCGGCCATGGTCGAGGAGGAGATCAAGCTGCTGAAGGGCGCGCGCAAGAACGTGCGCGTCACCGGCAAGAAGTCCACCGAGGAGCGCATAGCCGAGGCCGAGGCCGAGCTAGAGCGCCTGCGTTCGCTATAATGGACGGCGGTCCCGCCTTGTATATCGGTACAACTGGTGGCTGCGTTCCGTCATGGGTGGCTCGTCGTCCAACGTGTGCTACGTCAACAACAACGGCAATGCCAACTACAACTCCGCGACGAACGTCTGGGTTCGCCCCCGCCCCGGATTCCCTTATTGCCAGACCGAGTAGGCCCCAGAGCCGAAAGCAGAGCGCGAAGAGGAAGGAAGGCGCGACCGTCGGGCATGCGCCCGTAAATACGCACCCCGCGAGGGTGGCCGGACGCTGCTTGCATGGCGCGGCGCTCCGTGGCTTCGCCGCGTTTCATGGCCATACCTCAAGCGGCTGCCAGAGCCACACTGAGAGCCGTGCGGGGTGCCTTCGATGAACTCCGAGGAAAGAAGGGCCGCGCGCCGCAAGCGCCGCGAGGAGAGGCGCGCCAAGGCCAAGGCCGAGCGCGTGAAGCCGTGCACCCTTGAGGCCGTGGCCGACCTCAACAGCCTTTGCAAGGCCTCCAAGCAGGCGGCGGGCGGCGTGATGTGGAAGTCCTCCACGCAGCGTTATATGAAGGACTATCTGCGAAACGCGGTCAAATCGAGGAACGACCTTCTGGAGGGCCGCGACATATGCCGGGGCTTCATCCGCTTCGACCTGTGGGAGCGCGGCAAGCTGCGCCACATCAGCGCCGTGCACTTCCCAGAGCGAGTGATTCAGAAGTCGCTTTCTCAGAACGCCCTCGTACCCGCGATAGTCCCGACACTCATAACGGCCAACTCCGCCAACATCAAGGGGCGCGGCACCGACTACGCCCTGAAGCTGCTCAAGCGCCACCTGGCCGACCACTGGCGGCGGCACAGGCGCGAGGGATACATCCTTTTGGGCGACTTCTCAGATTACTTCGCCCGCATAGCCCACGAACCCGTCAAGCGGCAGGTGGCCGACGCACTGCTCGATCCGCGCGTGGTCGCCCTCGAGCACCGCCTGATAGACGCACAGGGCGAGGTGGGCCTGGGTCTGGGCAGCGAGCCGAACCAGATATGCGCGGTGGCCCACCCCAACCGCATCGACCACTACGTGACCGAGATGCTGCGCCCTGAGGCCTACGGGCGCTATATGGACGACTTCTACCTGATCCACGAGAGCAAGGAGTACCTGCAGGTGTGCCTGCTGCTGATAGGGCGCAAGTGCGCCGAGCTGGGCATAGAGCTGAACCCGCGCAAGACCCGCGTGGTGAAGCTGTCGCGCGGCTTCACGTGGCTGAAGAAGCGCATCTTCTACACGGAGACGGGCCGCATAGTCGTGAAGCCGTGCCGCGACTCCATCACGCGCGAGCGCCGCAAGCTGAAGAAGATGGCCCGCATGGTCGCCGATGGCGTCATGACCCCCGAGCAGGTTGAGCGGAGCTACCAGAGCTGGCGCGGCGGCATGAAGCGGCTGGACGCGCACCGCAGCGTTTTGGCCATGGACGCGCTGTACCGCAGCCTGTTCGAAAATCTCGCGCGGGAGGGGGGGGGTGCTCAATGCAGGCCAACCCGAGGGACGATTCAAGCGGAGGCAAGCCCTCGCAATAGCGGAGAACCGGCAACTCAAAGCAGCGGCCTAAGCGAAGCGGCCGCGAAATAACAGAAGCATCGAAGGCGTGCCGCGGCGCGCCTTCTTTCTTTGCGCCCATCGAAGCGGCCCGGCAATCTCACGGCGCCAATACGATGGCGACACATTCCCCGACAAGAGAGGAGTCCGCATGGACACTGAGGAAGACATGCCGCGCCCCAACGAGCTTCAAGACGGCACCATGGCCGAGGTCAACGCCCTGCGCGATCTGCTGTCGCAGATCGGCGACCCCGACGCGGCGCACGACGCGGGCGTTATCGACGATGACGAGTACGTTGAGCGGAAGGCGCGAAAGCTCGCCTACACCGCGGCCGTCGCCGCCTACGGAAAGGGTGAGGCCCCGGACGTGGACAAGCTGCTTGAGCAGATGCGCGAGAAGGTCGCCGAGCCCAGCCAAACCGAGACCAACACGGCAAACATCGACTACCTGATGATGACGGTCGGGGGTGAACAGTAATGGCGGGACGCGTCAAGGCTGCAACCACGGCGGCGCACTCGAAGAACTATGACAAGGTGAGGCGCTACTACGAGCGCGGCCTCTGGACCAAGGCCATGGTGCATCGAGCCGTGGCCTGCAAGTGGATCACATGCGACGAATATGAGGAGATCGTCGGAGAAGAGTACGCGGAGGAGGTTTAGGGTGCCGGCGCTGAGCATCGGGGAGGCAACGTCGGTCCTCTCGGCCGCCGTTGTGATTGTCACGTTCTTCATCGGGCGCGTCTCCGTATCCAAAACATCGTCTGCCAAGGAGCAGCGGACCGAAGACAAGCTCGACAGCCTTTGCGGCGACACGAGCGAGATCAAGGATGGCGTCAAGGAGATCAACCGCAAGCTCGACGACCACGGCGAGCGCCTCACGAAGGTCGAGCAACAGGTCATCACCTTGTTCAACCGGCTCGACCGCGTCGAGAAGAATTACGACCTGCATCACGGTATCGGCGGGTCAGATTAGGAGCTGAAAAATGAAAATCAACTGGGCCCTTCGCTTCAAGAATAAGCAGACGCTCGCGGCATTGGCCGCCGCCGTAATCAGCGCAGCCTATCAGGTGCTCGGAATCCTCGGAGTCGTGGCGCCTATCTCCCAGGGGTCGCTCATCCAGCTCGTCGGAATCATCCTGACCGTTCTCGCCGGCTTCGGCGTGATCGTCGATCCGACCACCAAGGGCGCGTCGGACTCGAAGCGTGCCATGTCGTACAGCGAGCCCCATGCCACATATGACGCCAAGGCGGTTGAGTAGGCCATGGCCATCACACAGCGCGAGGCCTTCGCGCAGGTCATGGAACACCTCGTCTCCCATGATGGGGGCGGCGGTCACGGATACTCGCAGGCCAACCGCATGGGGGACGGAACGACCGAGACGATTTGTCTGTCCGACGGCACCACCGTCACTATTGCCGGTGGCGATCGCGACTGTTCCTCGGCCGTAGTGACCGCCCTCCGCGCGGTCGGCGTCAATACCTTCGGAGCCTCGTATACCGGAAACATGCGGGAGCAGCTGCTCAAGACGGGCCTTTTCGGCTGGCGTAAGATGGGCGTCAAGTCCGCCCAGCGTGGAGACATCTACCTCAACGAGAAGTGCCACACCGCCGTGTGCGTCTCTCCCTATGGATCCGCTCGCGGCGACCTCTTGGCCCAATTCTCCATTTCTGAAAAGGGGACCGTCACCGGCACCAAGGGCGACCAGACCGGGCGCGAGTCCAACATCAAGGCGTACTACAGCTACCCATGGGACGGCACGCTCTACTGGCTTGGCGACGGCAAGACACTGAATGGGTCAAATACGGAAGTCGCGGACAATACGGTCCTGAGCCTCGGAGACACGCGATATTTCGGCCCGAAGATGGCCAAGGAGCTGCAATGCCAGCTCGGCACGACTGCCGATGGCGTGATCTCCGGTCAATGGCCGGCGAATGAGCGATACCTTTGGGCATGCGACCGCGGCGTAATCGAGTACGTCAAGGGCGGGGTTGGCTCGAATGCCGTCCGCGCCCTGCAGGACAAGGTCGGATGCAAAGTCTATCCCGTGGTCGGCGGTGTTCAGGCGCGACAGATGGGTTCGGGAACGGTCTTCAAACACCAGCAGTGGCTCATCGCTCAAGGTATCTCGTGCGGATCATCGGGTGCGGACGGATACCAGGGCCGCGACACCAACGTCGCCATCGGCCAAGCGCTCGTCAAGCAACTCTATCGATAGGTGTGCATATGAATCCATTTGATATCTGTTTTATTGTCGGCGCTGCTGCAGGACTGCTGACCGGTCTTCTCGGATGGGCAATCGTGCGCGTCGGCAGCCAAAAAGACTTTCGAAATTGATAGATGCAGCCCCTTCCCGGCATGAACTGCCGGGGAGGGGCTTTATGCATTGCCAGATATCCGTCAATATCCGTTCTGCAATGCAGTTTCAGTGCGGTGAGAGCGTGTGGAAACATAACTACCTGCGATTTTGCTGCTACAAGGCACTCCATAACATCACGTTCAAGACTCTTAATCCCAAGGTCCAGGGTTCGACCCCCTGACGGCCCACCAAAGCATGTTAAAGCGACTGGCTTCGGCTGGTCGCTTTTTTGTTGACCTCGCATGGGGTCGAACCCGTAAGGGCACAGACGCTTTACAAGTCGAGCCCGCCCTGGGGGTCGGTGAATCCGTCTGTGCCCTCCTTGAGCTTTTTCTCGTCTGCTTTCACGCGACGTTCGAGCTTCTTTGTATCCTCGGCAGGCGGTAGATTCTCGGGGACAATTCCACGGTCGATGAGGCTGCCACGTACGCTTGTGTTGTTCTCGACGTGCTCTTGCTTGATCTGGTCCAGACCGTACAGGTCGTGTTCCTCGGCGTTGAAGGCCGTCATCGAGTTCGTAAGGTCCTTTGCTTTGATGAGGACATCGGCTAACCTGTCCGCCAATGCCGCGCTCTTGGGTACGCCCAGCTGCTGCTTCATTTCCGCCGTGCTTCTGCCGCCGAATAACGCTTCATCGCCCTTCGACTTGATGATCGCGAATCCTTTGGAGTCCACGCCTCGTTTGAACGCAATGCCCGAGAGCTGTTTCTCTGAATCGGATAGCGAGTGGCGCGCCTGCAAGCGCTGAATCTCTGCGAAGCGCTGCTCTATGAGCTCCTGACGGCGTGTCTGCACGGCGAAGTACGCCTGTGCGAGTGCGATTTCGGGCTTGTTTGGGTCTCCGTTTTGGGCGATTAAATAGCATGCGTAGCGCGTCAGCTTGTAGTCTTTTACGGCTCGTTTGGCGATGCCGGCATCTACCATTTTGCTGGCCTCAGCAAAATGGGCGGCAACAGGCATTTTATTAGTGTCACATGATGCCATGGATCTCTTAACTGCAGTCTCAAAATTACGCCATTGGGTGTATCCGAGGGGTTCCATTAAATCGCGTGCGAGCCAATACTCAACGCCGTCTTCTACATGGGCGTAGCTGTCAAGTTCGACACGCCATTTCTCAATATCCCTGCTGTCCATATCTCTTCCTTTCTGTTCGTTTGTCTACGTGGGCTATGTCGACTCCGTATTCAGAATGAGTATATTTGCCCGCGCGGACACGAATGGGCCCCGCGCCACTTCGAGTTCGCGGGGCCCATAGATATCGAGTAGTTGTGTTCTGTTTTGAACAGGTGCTCAGCTTAATCCGCTCGATAGTGCGACCCGAGACTTTCAGTTCGCTTGCGCATGGCTTTGACCATTTCCTGTGCTAGTCGAATCTGCGACTGTAGGCGGGCGAGGGCTGCGATCTCGCTGTCATCGGTATGCGGCTTGCTCAGCGCCATGGCCTTGTCTTGCAGGCTTTCAAGCTGTTGCAGGGCCTCGGATAGGCCTGTTTCGGTCCTGTTGATCATGCAAAAGGTGCTCATCGTGTGCCTAAGGCTGTGTGTCAGGCGTTCGGCATCTGTTGTGGCAATGCCGTACTGGGGGAGGGTGATATCCGCCTTCAGGGCCGCCTCAGGCTCTTTCTGCGCTGCAAGGGCTGCCGATGCGCCCGCGATACGTCCGAATACGATGCCGTTGGCGCTTGACAAGCCACCAATGCGGTCGGCGCCGTGCATGCCGCCTGTCGCCTCGCCGCAAGCGTAGAGGCCCTCAACGCCCGTGTGCGCGGTCTTATCGATCTTGATGCCGCCGTTAGCGGCGTGGGCATACATCGCAACGCGCATCTCGTCAGTCGGGGCGATGCCGTGCTCGTCTTGCAGCCAAGTGGCAAAGGTCTGCACAAACTCTGGGACATCCTCGCGGGGGAAGTCGTAGTGGAGTGCCAGGCCTTCGACACCTGCCTGATCGATGACGAGATCGATAGCGCGGGAGGCCAAGCGTGACGTGAAGGGACCATATCCAGAGCGCTGCTCGAGCAGGTCGTCCAGCTTGTCGTCGGCAATATCTGCCGGCTGGTCTACATGTACGTAGCGCCAGGTCTTCTCGTTAAAGACAAGGTTGCGCTTGGGCTCGATGAAGCCGGGCATCATCTGCATGAACTCTATATTAGTAAGCGATGCGCCGTGCGCCAGTGCGATGGCCTGTGATGAGCTGAGCACGTCGGCGGAAGTGAGGCTTCGCTCGAACAGGCCACCCGTGCCACCGGCTGCGATGATCGTGGCTTTGGTAGCAAAGGGCACGATTCGATCTTCGGTGAGGTTGTAGAGCGCGGTTCCGGTGATTCTGCCGTTCGTGTCCTCAACAAGGTCGATAAGCTCATGGCGGGGGAGCAGGCGAATGCCGAGCGACTCGATCCGGGCTGTCAGAGCGTCCTCAAGGGGCTTGCGGGTGAGGCCGCGCCACATGCGCGTTTTGTGGTCAAAGCAGGGGATAAACTGCTTTTGCTGAGCGCTCTCAGCGTTTTGCGGACGCTTGAGCTCAACGCCCAGGTCTTGCTCGAGCCATTCAATTGCCTGGGGAATGCCGTGGACAAACGTCTGGACAAGCTCGGGGTCGGCGACACCGCCGCCGACGGTCTGGATGGTGTCGATGAGGTCTTGTTCGTCGTCTTCGTTAACGGGTCCGATAAGCCCTAGGCCCCAGGTTCCAGGGAAGAAGCTCGATCCACTCATGGTCTTGCCGGCGCTTGCCACAGCGACGGTTGCGCCCGTGCGTGCCGCTTCGATGGCGGCACAAAGGCCCGCAATGCCAGATCCAATTACCAGTACATCAGTCGATTCCATCGGATTCCTTTCTCGTCCGGCGCATTGTCGCACGGGTGATCGGCAATGGGGCCGCAAAGACTCGGCAAATCGGTAAAGGGCAAATATGGCAGGTGGGCGTCAGGTGGACTCGGCCACTTCGGTCGGCCCATTTGATAAGTTGCGGTGGAATACGGACTGTTTTGGCCTGTATGGATGCAATTCAGTCCGTATTTCACCACAACTGATACATCGGACCCTTTAATAAGAGTAACCAATTTGAGACGGGGCAAACAAAAAGAGCCGCTACCTCGAAAGGTAGCGGCTCCAAAGCTCAACTATATGAGCATCGCGCGGGCGCGATTAGGCCTTGAGGGCCTCCTCGACGGCGACAGCGCAGGCGACGGTGGCACCGACCATGGGGTTGTTGCCCATGCCGATGAGACCCATCATGTCGACGTGCGCAGGCACGGAGGAAGAACCGGCGAACTGAGCGTCGGAGTGCATACGGCCCATGGTGTCGGTCATGCCGTAAGAGGCAGGGCCAGCGCCCATGTTGTCCGGGTGCAGGGTACGGCCAGTGCCGCCACCAGAAGCGACGGAGAAGTACTTCTTGCCAGCCTCGAGGCGCTCCTTCTTGTAGGTGCCAGCGACGGGGTGCTGGAAGCGCGTGGGGTTGGTGGAGTTGCCGGTGATCGAGATGTCGACGTTCTCGTGCCACATGATGGCAACGCCCTCGCGGACGTCGTCGGAGCCGTAGCAGTTAACGGCAGCGCGGGGACCATCAGAGTAGGGGATGGTCTCGACGACCTTGAGCTCGCCCGTGTAGTAGTCGAACTGGGTCTTCACGTAGGTGAAGCCGTTGATGCGGGCGATGATCTGGGCAGCGTCCTTGCCCAGACCGTTGAGGATAACGCGCAGCGGCTTCTTACGAGCCTTGTTGGCGTTCAGAGCCAGGCCGATAGCGCCCTCAGCGGCAGCGAAGGACTCGTGGCCAGCCAGGAAGGCGAAGCACTCGGTGTCGTCGGAGAGCAGCATAGCGCCCAGGTTACCGTGGCCCAGACCGACCTTACGGTCCTCGGCGACGGAGCCGGGAACGGTGAAGGCCTGGATGCCCTCGCCGATGATGGCGGCAGCCTCAGAAGCGGACTTGGCGCCACGCTTGACAGCGAGAGCGCAGCCGAGGGTGTAGGCCCACTCAGCGTTCTGGAAGGCGATGGACTGGGTGTTGTTGACGATCTCACGCGGGTTGAAGCCCTTGTCGGTGCAGATCTGCAGAGCTTCCTCGAGGGAGGCGATGCCGTTGTCGGCGAGGCACTTGTTGATCTTGTCAGCGCGGCGCTCGTAACCTTCGAACGTAACAGTCATAGTTATTTCCCTCCCTTTCTACTCGTGAACCGGGAACACGCTGGCGACGGAGTGAGTCTCCTCGTCGGTGCGCGGGTCGATGTACTTGGCAGCGTTCTCCCACTGACCATAGTGGCCCATAGCGCCAGCGATGGCCTCCTCGGGGGTCTTGCCGGCCTTGACGGCGTCGGTGAACTTGCCGAGGTTCAGGAACTCGAACGCGATGATCTCGTTCTTGTCGTTGAGAGCCATGCGGGTGACGTAGCCCTGAGCGAGCTCGAGGTAACGAGCGCCCTTGGCCTTGGTGCCGAACATGGTGCCGACCTGGGAGCGAAGGCCCTTGCCGAGGTCGTCGAGGGAGGCGCCCACGGGCAGGCCGCCCTCGGAGAACGCGGTCTGGCTGCGGCCGTAAACGATCTGCAGGAAGATCTCGCGCATAGCAACGTTGATGGCGTCGCAGACGAGGTCGGTGTTGAGGGCCTCGAGGATGGTCTTACCGGGAAGGATCTCGGAAGCCATGGCGGCAGAGTGGGTCATGCCCGAGCAGCCGATGGTCTCAACGAGGGCCTCCTCGATGATGCCGTCCTTGACGTTCAGCGTGAGCTTGCAGGCGCCCTGCTGAGGTGCGCACCAACCCACACCGTGCGTAAGACCGGAGATGTCGGAAATCTCCTTAGCCTGGACCCACTTGCCCTCCTCGGGGATGGGTGCGGGGCCGTGGTATGCACCCTTGGCAACGGGGCACATGTTCTCCACTTCCTGTGAGTACTGCATGCCTCTCCTCTCTATCGTGTTGGCGTCCCGTCTGGGGGTCGTGGCTGGCGATTGCCGGGCGACCCTTCGAAAGGGACATGACATGCAGCCCCTATAATACCGCGAAATGCACGGAATATTCGGCGAACGGCTCAGTTTTCGTAGCGAGAAGCGCGGAACTTTCAATTGAAACGATTTAACTCTATGTTCTGTGGTTGTGAACTTCCGTAGAGGGGGTCCTTCTTGGGCAAGCTTTTGGTCTGCTCTTGTAAGCGTTGCAGGGGTTGACCTGTTGCAACGGTGCCGTTCGCCGCCTGTTTACTGCCTTTGGCCGCGCGAGTGTATTGTTTTGCGTGAATGTTTTGATGGCACGCTTCAATCGTGCTGTATTGGATGGCAAGCAGATCCCAGCGAAGGGAGCGCCATGCAGCGCGTTTGGAGAACGGTTACCGGCTTTTACCATGTCTGTGCCCGCGGTACGGGCAAGCGGCTCATCTTTGAGGGCGATGAAGACCGGTGGGAGTTTTTGGAGCTAATGCGCGAGTGCTGCCGCGATGCCTGCGTGACGGTCGTTGCGTGGTGCCTTATGAACGACCACGTGGATCTGGTGCTCTCGGATTATGAGGACACGATGAGCGCGGCGATGCAACGACTGCTTTTGACGTACGCTCGTCGCTTTAACAAGCGTACCGGACGTTCCGGGCATTTATTCCAAAACCGCTTTGACCGGCGTTCGCTCGATACCGACTGGCAGGTGATGGAGGCTATTCGCTCCGTACACGCCGATCCGCAGGAGGTGGGCGTTAGCCTAATCGAGCGCTATCCCTGGAGCAGCTTTGCGGAGCATCTGCGCGCTTACGACAATGATGCGGCAGATGCTACGAGGGGATTTTCCGATCCTTCTTGCGTGCTTGAGCTTTTCGGTTCTACCGAGGGCTTTATTGCCTATTCGCTTTCGACGCCCGACGGCGGCGAGCCAGCGCTGTGTGATATGAAAGAGACGGAGTGGGAACGGCACGCCTTTGCCGACAAATTGGCGAAGGGGCTCGGGGTTTCGCTCCACGGGGTTAAAGCTGCGCCGTCGTCGCAGCGCAATACCGTTATTGTTGGATTGCACGATGCCGGTTTCACGGTGCGTCAGATTGAGCGGTATACCGGGATTGGCAAAAGTACCGTCTCTCGTATTGTGCGCGCCCGTGCGCGAACGGCAATGCGGGCTGGCGGAAACGTGATGTAGGGCTGTCTGTGCACCGCAGATGGGGTCGTCCATGCGCCGCAACCAGCGTTCTAAATGCTTGGTACGCTGTCCGCACTTCTTGATATGCATAGAACGATTGTCGTCTTGCATAAAATTACGGCTCAGTCCGGTTTTGCCCGCGCCTACCCCCGTCCACGCCGTGCAAAAAGCGGAGTTTTCAGCATCGTGGTGCTGTCAGGAGCGCCGTAATCTTGAAATATATGGGTCCCGAAGCTATTTATGCCTGCCGATGTGCCCTCGAAGCACATGTCTGAGGCCCATCAGACCGCGATGTTTGTTCTAAAACGCAATATAAAGGTGCCTGGAGACGTTAATTAACGCTTTCAATGCGTATACACGCAACTTGGCGTGCTGAAAACTCGCAAAAATGCACGCCGCACCCTATGGGACCCGTCTGTGGCGGGCGCGAAGCGAACCGGAGCCCAGCAGGACGGGGCATGGGGCGTTGCTTGGGGTGCCCGTGGCTCTGTCGCTAGCCGTTGGTGCTGTGGAAAACGTCCGTGTTTGCGGCTGGCTGTTCGGTAAATGACAGGGCGAGCGCCGGACGCGCGAACTTTGTGTGTCCGAGGCGTTATGAAAAAGCCGAGCCACCCGTATTGGGCGGCTCGGCAATCAAACCCTTTGATCTGGGGCATCCGCTACTGGATAGTTTACCCTTCGAGCATGCCGTCGAGGGTGCGCCAGGCTAACTCGGCGCATTTGACGCGGGCGGGCATGTGCGAGATGTCCTGGAGCTGGGCGGCCTCGTCCAGGTCTTCCAGGTCCTCCTCTGAGAGCTGCTCGCCGCGGATCATGGCGAGGAAGAGCCCTGCCAAGCGACGTGCTTCCTCGACCGTCTCGCCGGTGATGAGGTCGGCCATGATATCGGCGCTGGCCTGGCTGATGGCGCAGCCGTGGCCGGTAAAGGATGCCTCCTCAATCACGTTGTTCTCGACACGCAGCTGCAAGGTGAGCTCGTCGCCGCAGCTGGGGTTGATGCCCCCGTGCTCATGCGTGGGGGCATCCATCTCGTACTTGTAGTCGGGGTGCGAGTTGTGCTCCATAAACGTGGTGGAGGTGTACAGATTACCCATTGAACGTGCTCCAAACGTGATGCAGGCCGGCGATAAACTTGTCGATATCGGCCTTGTCGTTGTAGAAGGCCACGCTGGCGCGGCAGCAGGCAAGGTTCTCGACGCCCAGCCAGGTGAGCAACGGCTGCGCGCAGTGGTGGCCGGCACGGATGCAGACGCCGTCCATGTCCATGATGCTCGCGACATCGTGCGGGTGGATGCCGCGGACGTTAAAGCTCACGACGCCGTGGTGGTTGTCCCAATAGATGGAGCCGATAATCTGGACAAAGTCGAGCCGCATGAGCTCGCCCATCAGGTAGTGGACGAGTGCCTGCTCGCGGGCCTGAATGTTCTCGTAACCCACGGTGTTAACCAGGTAGTCAAGTGCCGCGCCCGTGGCGAAGATGCCGGCGGCGTCCTGCGTGCCGGCCTCGAACTTTTCGGGGACGGGAGCCCAGACGGCGTCCTGCTCGGTGACCGAGTCGATCATCTCGCCGCCGGTGAGCATGGGCGGCATGGCGTTGAGCAGGTCCATCTTGCCCCACAGCACGCCGATGCCCATGGGGCCCATGGCCTTGTGTGCGCTAAAGGCAAAGAAGTCGGCTCCCAGGTCGGCCACATCGACCGGCATGTGCGGCAGCGACTGCGCGCCGTCGACGACCAGATAGCCGCCGTACTTGTGCACGAGCTTGCCGAGGTTCTTGACCGGGTTCTCGACGCCCAGGACGTTAGAGACCTGACCCACTGCCAAGATCTTGGTCTTGGGGCCCACCTTGGACAGAACCTCCTCGGTCGTGAGCTGGCCGGTCTTAGTGGGGTAGAGGTAGACGAGCTTGGCGCCGGTCGCGCGGCAGACCTGCTGCCACGGAATCAGGTTGGAGTGGTGCTCCATGATGGTGATGACGACCTCGTCACCGGGCTCGAGCACTGTGGGCGCAAAGCTCTTGGCGACCAGGTTGAGCGACTCGCTCGTGTTGCGGGTGAAGACGACCTCGTTGGCCTGTGAGGCGCCGATGAGGTCGGCGATCTGCTGGCGGACCTTCGCGATGGCGTCGGTTGCTTCGACGGACAGCGAGTACAAGCCACGCAGGGGGTTGGCATTCATGCGCTGATAGAAGTCGCGCTCGGCGTCGAGCACACAGGCAGGGCGCTGCGCGGTGGCGGCGCTATCGAGGAAGGCGATCTCGGGGTGCTGCTGGAACAGCGGGAACTGGCCCTTGTAGGGGTTGGTCTCGATGTCCACAGTGGGCCAGCCGCGCGAAGCCTCGTCGCTGGCGTCGAGCTCCATGGGCTCGGGGGCAGTACAGGTGTCGCATTTAACGTGCTCGGTGTCGATCATGCGAGCTCCTCTTCAAAGTTGTCGATCAGGCTGTTGCCCAGGCGGACGACGGCGGCGCGAGTGCGCTCGTCGGTGGCGGAAAGCGCGGCGTCCTCCAGCTTGGCGCGGATGAACAGGTCCTCGGCGGCGTTCTGGTCAAGGCCGCGGCAGGCGAGGTAGAACAGCTGCTCGTCGCGGACGTGACCGATCGTGGCGCCGTGGTTGCCGGCGACGTCGTCCTCGTCGCAGAGAATGACGGGAACGGTCTTGTTGTCGACGCCCTTGTTGGCCAAAAGCACCGTCTCGCGCTCGGTGCCGGTTGCACCCTTGCAGCCGTGCACGAGGTCGATGGTGCCGCGGTAGACCTTCTTGGACGTGCCGGTCAGCACGCCGTTGGCGTCGATCTCGCACTCGGTCTTGCGACCGCGATGGCGCAGCTCGTAGTTAAAGTCGCGCACCTGCTCGCGGGCGCCCAGGTAGTCAGTATCGATGGTGACCTTGGCGGTATCGCCCAGCAGGTCGCCGGCAAGGCCGGTGGCGCTGGCGCCGGCACCCAGGACGCTGTGCTGCACGTTGACGCGCGCGCCCTCGTCCAGGAACAGGCCGGTGTCGTCGAGCGCGATCCAGCG
>CAUEQX010000046.1 GCA_959020035.1 uncultured Collinsella sp.
CGAAAAGACGCTCGACTCCACGTTGTTTGTGCCCTATACGGCCGATGCCCGTGCGCACCTGCGTCCGATTCGCTTCCGCGCCGATATCGCCAACGTCAACCGCTGCGTGGGCACCATCTTGGG
Organism: uncultured Collinsella sp.; assembly: GCA_959020035.1. Lineage (GTDB taxonomy): Bacteria > Actinomycetota > Coriobacteriia > Coriobacteriales > Coriobacteriaceae > Collinsella. The sequence goes on from CAUEQX010000046.1 coordinate 124, forward strand.
CAACGCGGTGACCAAGGCGCATCCCGAGGGCCTGCCCGCCGGCTCCATCACCATCGATTGCGATGGTTCGGCCGGTCAGAGCTTTGGCGCCTTCCTGCCGCGCGGCATTACGCTCAACGTGTGCGGCGACGCCAACGACTACTTTGGCAAGGGCCTTTCGGGCGGCGAGGTGTCGGTGCGCCCCAACCCGCATGCGACCTACAAGTTCGACGAGAACATCATCGTGGGCAACGTTGCGTTCTTTGGCGCTACGAGTGGCCGCGGCTTCATTAACGGCCTGGCCGGCCAGCGCTTTGGCGTACGCAACTCCGGTGCCACGGTGGTGGTCGAGGGCTGCGGCAACCATGGCTGCGAGTACATGACGGGAGGTCTGGCGCTCATCCTGGGCGAGGTCGGGCAGAACTTCGCCGCCGGCATGACGGGTGGCGTGGCTTACGTCTTTGACCAGTACGGCACGCTCGATGCCCGTGTGAACCACGAGAGCGTTGAGCTTAAAGCCCCGACGGCCGGTGAGCTGGCGCAGATTCGTGCGCTCGTCCAGGAGCACGTGGACGCGACGCAGAGCCCGCGCGGCATTAAGCTGCTCTACAGCTTTGAGACGATGAGCAAGCACTTTGTGAAGGTCATTCCAACCGAGTACGAGCGCGTGCTGGCGATTGTCGCCGCCGCCGAGGCTGCCGGCAAGACGCATGCGCAGGCAGAGGAGCTGGCGTTTGACATTGTGACCGGTCGCGCCGACGCCGCCGATGTCGCTCGCTTTGATGTGGCGGGTGGTGTCGCTGGCGCTGCGCCCGCCACCGCCAGCTCTGTTGCTTCGACCAAGAAGGAGGCGTAAGTGCCATGGGTAAGCCCGGTGCTTTTCTTGATATCGATCGCGTGACCCACGAGCTGCGCCCCGTGGAGGAGCGCAGCCGCGATTTCGATCCGCTGTACGTGGAGCTCGACGACGATGCGCGCCGTGCCCAGGCGAGCCGCTGCATGATGTGCGGTGTGGCGTTTTGTCAGATGGGCGCGAGCTTTGGCAAGGCACGCCCGAGCGGCTGCCCGCTGCACAACCTGATTCCCGAGTGGAACGAGCTGGTGTACCGCGGCCGCTGGGATGAGGCTGCCGAGCGCCTGTCGCTCACCTCGCCCATGCCCGAGTTTACGAGTCGCGTGTGCCCGGCGTTGTGCGAGGCCGCGTGCAACCTGGGTTCGGTCGATGTCCAACCCACGACGATCCATGACAACGAGCGTGCGATCAGCGACCATGAGTGGGCCAACGGCGGTCCGCGCCGCTTTGAGCCGGCAGGGGAGGGCGCACCCACGGTTGCCGTGGTGGGCTCTGGTCCTGCTGGTCTGGTGGCAGCATGGGAGCTTGCACGTCGCGGTGCCCGTGTGACGGTATTTGAGCGTGACGACCGCCCGGGCGGCCTGCTCATGTACGGCATTCCCAACATGAAGCTCGAGAAGTCCGTTGTCGAGCGTCGCGTGGCACTTATGCGCGAGCTGGGCATTGTGTTTGAGCTGGGTGCTGACGTTACGAACCCTGCGGTGGCGGCCAAGCTCAATGGCTTTGACGCCGTCGTGGTGGCTGCCGGCGCTCGCGCCCCGCGTGGACTGGCTGCTGAGAATATTGACGCGCCCGGCGTGGTGTATGCCGTGGACTACCTGACGGCCTCGACCGTCTCGGTGCTCGATGGCGGCGAGCCTGTCATCGATGCACGCGGCCTGGACGTCGTGGTCATTGGCGGCGGCGATACCGGTAACGACTGCGTGGGCACCGCGGTACGTCAGGGTGCGCGCAGCGTGCGCCAGTTTGAGTTCTTGCCGGCGGCGCCTGATGCGCGCGCGGCGAGCAACCCCTGGCCGCAGTGGCCAAACGTTAAGAAGACCGATTACGGCCAGCAGGAGGCCATCGCTGCCATGGGCGGCGAGATGCGCGCTTGGGGCGTGGATACGCTCGAGGTGCTGCTGGACAAGAAGGGCGCGGCCGCGGGCCTGCGCGTGGTCGATCTGGATTGGTCGGCTGGCAAGCCCGAGCGCATCGCGGGCTCCGAGCACGAGGTGCCGGCCCAGCTGGTGCTCATCGCCTGCGGCTTTACGGGTCCTGAGCATGGCGTGTTCGATGCGGTAGGCGTGCCTGTTGCCACCGCTGGTCGTCCGCTGCCTGTGATGGCCGCCGAGGGCTCGCATCTTGCGGCGCGTGGCGAGGGCGTCGCCGCGGATGCCGCGCCGGTGTATGTTGCCGGTGACGCTCGCAACGGCAGCTCGCTCGTGGTGAGCGCCATGGCGGACTCCCTGGCCTGCGCCGCCGAAGTCGCCGACGCGCTGGAGCTGTAAAGTAGTCATTTAAGAACGTCCCCAATGACTAGTCATTTTTTGTCTAGTCGTTGGGGACACTCTTTGCGAGCGATTTGCTCGTTTGTCGACGTACGGGTGTTCATTTGTCGACTTCTTGGGCTGTGGTCACCTGTTGTTTCTGTGGTGGCTGCGGGTATCTGGCTCAAAAGGGCGGGTTGGCCGTCTATGTTTACCTGCGGTTTTGTTGCGGTGCGCATTTTCGGTCAAGCTTTTCGTCAAGTGTTTGGTCAGCATCTGGTTTGCAGCCGGAGGCCTATTTTGCCCGCGCTGGTCGTGACTGCCCACCCTCCTCGTAAGCTCAAATTGAGGTCCATCAGTTTGAGGAGGATGCCATGACTGATCACGCTTTAGATCGAGCGCATCTGGCTGAAGCCGTCGGCAACGATATTGCCGACATGGCCCATTTTTGGATGCTGCGGAAGTTTCAGTTTTTGGAGCCGGCGCGCAAGCAGTTTGAGATCATTGTCGACCCGTGGCTCAGCTATCGCACTGAGCCTTCGCAAAACGAAATCATGGCCTACAACATGGCATTTACCGATTGGCTGCTCTTCGAGCGCCCCTATCGCCATGGCAAGACGCTGCTCGAGCTGTATGTTGAAGAGCCGCCGGCATCGCTTTCGCCTGCCTCGCTCAAGCGGCTCGAGCAGGTACGCGACACGCAGTATTTCTCGCGCTTTGGCATTTTGGACAAGGATTCTGCGACTGGTATGGTCGCGCTGAAGGACACGCGCACCGACTGTCGCTTTGATGTCTACGACCCGCATATCGTGCAAAAGGAGCATTGGAACGACGGAGCGATTGCGGTGCGCCTCGCCTGCGTCGACGATGTCTGGCTGACGGCGGGACAACTCTATCTGTATGACATCGCGCGCCTGAGTGACACGGCGGTCGATGGGCCGGGTGCGGTGCATCCGGAGGACCTGCAGGATGGCTTTGACACCTCGTGCATCAGCTTCTTTTTGCGCCTGGTCCGCGACATCATGGGTGCCCAGGGGCGGTACGTGAAGTCGCTTAACATCTACGAGCAGGAGTGGGAGTAGGGGATGTAGCTGGTGTCGCCCTGCTGCCCTGACTTTGTCTCAATCTGTAACGTTTGGCGGCTGTTTGGGCCCGTAACTGTTACAGATCGAGACATTCCCCTGATGTTGCTGGGGTGGGGCTGCAACGTATTCCGTCCCCCCACATCCCCTCTTCCCTCCGTTAACCGATATGTTCGACTTTAGGTCGCTGCATTAGGTGATAATGGACAAATGTTCAAGTTAATCGTGAGGGAGGAGCTCGATATGGCGACTGCCGATCGTTCCACGTTGTTTATCAATGCGACCATTCTGGATGGTTCGGAGCATATGGAGCCGCAACCCGATATGGCCGTGGCCGTTGAGCGCGGTGTCATCACGTGGATGGGGCCGAGTGCTGTGGCGCAGGCGCCTGCGGGTGCCGAGGTTATCGACCTGGCGGGTGCGTATCTCATGCCCGGTCTCATCAATATGCATGTGCATCTGTGCGGTTCGGGCAAGCCGGTTTCGGCGGGCGATGCGGGCACGCTGATGAAGAAGCTCGATAATCCCGTGGGGCGCGCCATTGTGCGCCATATTCTTAAGGGCAGCGCCCAACAACAACTGGCAAGTGGCGTGACCACGGTGCGCGGCGCGGGCGACCCGCTGTTTGCCGATCTGGCCGTGCGCGATGCTATCGATGCCGGCAAGTATCAAGGTCCTCGCCTGGTGGCGCCGGGAACGGGCGTCACGGTGCCGGGCGGCCATGGTGCAGGCTTGTTCGCCCAGGTGGCCAACAGTCCCGCCGAGGCAGCCGAACAGGTGCGTGACCTGTATGCGCGCGGTGCCGACGTCATTAAGCTGTTCGTAACGGGCGGCGTGTTCGATGCGACCGAGGTGGGCGAGCCGGGCGTGCTGCGTATGCCGGTGGAGGTTGCCACGGCGGCATGCAAGGCGGCGCACGATATGGGCCTTCCGGTTATGGCCCATGTCGAGAGTACCGAGGGCGTGAAGGCCGCGCTTGAGGCCGGCGTTGACACGATTGAGCACGGCGCTCCGTTGACACCCGAGATCTTGGAGCTGTACCGTGGCGCCGCGGGCACGCAGCTCGAGGGGCGTGCTCCGAGTGTGACCTGCACTATCAGCCCGGCGCTGCCGTTTGTGTTGCTCGACCCGGAAAAGACCCATTCGACCGATACACAAAAGAAGAACGGCGACATCGTGTGCTCGGGCATCATCGAGAGCGCCCGTGCCGCACTGGAAGCTGGCGTTAAGGTGGGCCTTGGCACGGACTCGAGCTGCCCGTTCGTGACGCAGTACGACATGTGGCGTGAGGTGGCCTATTTTGCCAAGTACGTGGGTGTGAGTAACGCCTTCGCGCTGCATACGGCCACGCAGGTCAATGCCGAGCTGCTGGGGCTGGGCGGCGAGACCGGCACAATCGAGTGCGGCAAGGCCGCCGATATCCTGGTGACGCGCAAGAATCCGCTCGATGACCTGTGCGCACTGCGTGAGCCGATGCACGTGATGTGCCGTGGTGATCTGGTGCGCAAACTCAAGGTGAAGCGTATTCCCGAGGTGGACGCCGAGCTCGACGCGATTATGGCCATGCCTGCCGAGGCGTTGGCCGAGGAGCTTGCCCGCGATGGCGTGGCGTAAGCGCGCGATATGGCGATGCGACAAAGGGACAATCCTTTTGTCATAATCAGAAAAAGCCGAGGTCCCAGTGCGAGGTCTCGGCTTTTATTTGTCCCATGGTATGGCGGCTATGAGCGCGTCTCCATCTTGGCGTGGCACTTGGGGCAGGTGACGCGGATCTTGCCTTTGCCCTTGGGGACGGAGAGCATCTGGCCGCAGTTGGGGCACTTGAGGTATGCCGTGGTCTTGCGACCCTTCCACATCTTCTTGGCCGTGCGCTTGGCACGCTCAAAGTCTTCCTTGCTCGTTCCGGCCGCGCGTGAGGTGCTGGCCGCCGCAGCGCCGCCGCCCAAGCTGGCGACGAACTTGCCCAAGCCGGGAACATTGGCAGTCGCGGCGACAAAGGCCTCGTTCTCCTTGCGACGTGCATCGATATTTTTGGACAGGCCGCGAAGCACGCCAATCACGATGACGGCGATGGCGATCCAGCTGAGCCACTGGATGCGGGCCATCGATCCGATCATCGCGATGACGATGCCGGCAAAACCCATCACGATGGTGAGCTCGTCGGCGCCATTGCGACCCTTCATAAAGTCATTCATGCAAATTGCCTTTCATTCGATATGCTGCACGCCTTTATACCCGATTTAGAGCAAGGGGGACAGGTTAATCTGCACCAATGTGGCGCAAACGTACCTGTCCCCATTGTCCCCAATTACTTGGAGAGCTTGTCGACGACGCGTTCGATTTCGGCGAGCTTGGCGGCTTTGAGGTCTTCGTCGCCCGATTCGATTGCCGAAGTCACGCAGCCCTCGATATGCGCCTTGAGCACGTCGGCGTTAATGCGCGCGAGGAGCGCCTGTGTGGCCATGAGCTGCGTGGAAATATCGACGCAGTAGCGGTCCTCATCGACCATCCGCAGGATGCCGTCGATCTGACCGCGTGCCGTCTTGAGCATGCGGGTCACCGATTTATGGTCTGCCATCATAGCGGGTCCTCGTTTCTGGTCGATGGGGTCGAATGCTTCTGGTAGCTGCTACGCGGCGGCCACGGACAGGGCGTGGAACTTCTCGCCCGCGGCCTCGACAGCGGCGGCGAGCTGCTCGGCGGTCACGGGGTCGGCGCACTCCACCTGGACGGTCTGAGTCTCGTGGTCGGCGTCGGCGTCGGTTACGCCCGCAACGTTGAGCAGCGCGGTCTCGACGGTGGCATCGCAATGGCCGCACATGAGGCCGGAAGTCTTGATTGTGAAACGCATGGATATTCCTCTCTGTTGTGTCGGCTTTCCCAGGCACCCGACCTTGACCTTCAAGCCGTCGCTCGCGTACCAAAGTACGCGTCGCTCCTCTTTCAGGTCAATCTCGGGCACCTGGAAAACCCGTTCTAAATGGACTTAATGGTGAGCTTATTTTGCCACTTTTGGCTTAAAGGATTTTAAGCGCAGCGCATTGCTTACGACGCACACGCTCGACAGGCTCAGGGCCGCGGCGCCAAACATCGGCGAGAGCTGCCACCCGGTGAGCGGGAAGAACACGCCCGCGGCGAGCGGAATGCCGATGCCGTTGTAGAACAGCGCCCAGAACAGGTCCTGCTTGATGTTGCGGATCGTGGCGCGCGAAAGCTCGATGGCGCGGGCGACATCCATGAGGTCGCTGCGCATGAGTACCACGTCGGCACCCTCCTTGGCGATGTCTGCGCCGGTGCCGATGGCAAGGCCCACGTCGGCGCGCGCCAGGGCGGGGGAGTCGTTGATGCCGTCGCCCACCATGGCGACCTTGCCGCCCGTGTCCTGCAGCTCGCGCACATGGCGCTCCTTGTCGGCGGGGAGGACGTCGGCGATGACCTGCTCGCTACTCAGTCCCACGCGGCGGGCGATTGCTTCGGCAGTGACGCGGTTGTCGCCGGTGAGCATGCGCACGTCGACGCCAAGCGAGCGCAATGCGGCGATGGCCCCGGCGCTCGTCTCCTTGACCTCGTCAGCCACGGCAATGGTGCCGGCAAGCTCGCCGTTCTTGGCAAAGAACAGCGGCGTCTTGCCCTCGGCGGCGAACTGTTCGGCAAGACCCGCGGGCACCTTCGCGCCCAGCTCGTTCATCAGGCGCATATTGCCGGCGGCAATGGCGTTTTGCCCCTCGCGCGCCGTAACGCCTCGCCCGGCAACGGCGGCAAAGTCCTCGACGGCGCGCGCGACAATCCCTCGCGTCTCGCACTCGGCCATAATCGCCTCGGCCAGCGGGTGTTCGCTTGAGCGCTCCAGCGCGGCGGCCAGCTTGAGTAGCGCCTTTTCGCTCATGGCGGGCGATCCGTCGGCGCGCGTGGCTACCACGATATCGGTCACGGCAGGCTTGCCGCGAGTGACCGTTCCCGTCTTATCGAGCACCACGGTGCCCACGCTGCGCAGATTCTCCAGCGCCTCGGCGCTTTTGAACAGAATGCCCATCTCGGCGCCCTTGCCGGTGCCGACCATAATAGCGACGGGCGTGGCCAGACCCAATGCGCACGGACAGCTGATCACCAGCACAGCGACGGCGGAGGTGAGCGCTTCGTTCACGCTACCGGTCAGTGCCATCCACGCTACGAAGGTCATGGCCGAGATCACGAATACCACGGGTACGAACACGCCGGCGACCTTGTCGGCCATGCGGGCGATGGGCGCCTTGGTGGCGTTGGCGTCCTCGACGAGCTGGATAATCTTGGCGAGCGACGTGTCGGCGCCCACACGCGTAGCGCGGAAGGTAAACGATCCGGTGCGGTTGACAGTGGCGGCGTTGACGGTGTCGCCGGCGGTCTTTTCCACGGGGATGGACTCGCCGGTGAGCGCGCTCTCGTCCACGGCCGAGCTGCCCTCGAGCACCACGCCATCGACAGGGATGGACTCGCCGGGGCGCACACACAGCACCTGGCCGGGCAGAATGGCATCGACGTCGACGGTGGCCTCGCTGCCGTCCTCTGCCACGACGGTCGCGGTCTTGGGTGCTAAGTCGATGAGCGCCTCGATAGCGCCGCCGGTCTTGGACTTGCTGCGCGTCTCGAGGTATTTGCCCACGGTGACGAGCGACAGGATGGTGCCGGCACTCTCAAAATACAGGTTGTCCATGCTCGTCATCATGGCCTCGTGCACCTGACCTGCGGCTAGCTGGTCGGCCATGATGAACATGGCGTAGAGCGACCAAGCGATGGAGGCGGTGGCGCCCACGGCAATAAGGGCGTCCATGGTGGGCGCGCCGTGCGCGAGCGATTTAAACCCGTTGATAAAGTACGCGTCGTTGACGTAGACGATGGGAATGAGCAGGACGAGCTCGGTGAGCGCGAGCGTCATGCTGTGGGTGTGGTCGGTGAAGATGCCGGGCAGCGGCCAGCCGAGCATGTGCCCCATGCCTATGTAGAACAGTGGGATGAGGAAGATGATCGAGACGATGAGGCGGGTGCGCATGGCAGAGGCGGCGGCCTCCAACTTTTTGGTCGGTGACTCCATATGGGCGGCGCCGGACCTGGCTTGCGCACTTCCGCTTTGGACAGCGTCGGTGCCCGTGCTGATGGGTGAGGCCGAGTAGCCCGCGCGGTCGACAGCGGTGCAGATGTCGTCGGGGGAGACCTGCGCAGGGTCGTAGTCCACCAGCATAGAGCCGGCGAGCAGATTGACCGCGACGCTTTGGACGCCGTCGAGTTTGCTCACGGCGCGATCCACATGCGCCTGGCAGGCGGCGCATGTCATGCCGCCCACGTCGAACTTATCTTGAGCCATGGCTTCTCCTTTCTGTAGTTCGGTGTTGGAATTGTTAACCTGCCGATACTATACACCCATACCCCCTGGGGGTGTCTAGTGGAGATTGAAATGTATGACATTTCGTTATTGGTTGAGCTGATGGCCAGGTCGGCGGGCCGTAGCCGGTCTAATGTCTCAATCTGTAACAACTAGACCCGATTTTGCCGAATAACTGTTACAGATCGAGACAGACCGTCCGCGGTCAACTCAAATGTCTCGATCTGTAACATCTAGAGAGGTTTTTGACCCCTTACTGTTACAGATTGAGATGTTGTCTCGCGGGGCTGGGGTTTGTCTCGTTCTGTAACATTTAGACCGGTTTTTGGGTTCTAACTGTTACAGATCGAGACAATTGCCGGGGAGGGGTCCCGTCACGGCAAGACGCCCGCCGCCTAGATGCAGAACCCGGGGATCACACAGGTTAGCTTGTTTGGCTTGTCCGCAGGCGTTGCGTACGTAAAGACGTCGCCGTCGTGCCCCACGCGATTCATATAGAGCGTGCCTTCGCTCTCCGATGTGTCGGGGCTCACCGTGCGCTCCCACCAGCAGGTGTCCTTGCCCTTCCACTGGCGGACCATCGTCTCGTTCGTGGAATACGGGCTTACCTTGAGCTCGCGGAAGAGCTGATACTCCTTGCCCTCGCCGTTGTAGATGTCTGCCAGGTAGTGATAGTCCTTGGCAAACGAATCGGGCGGTTGCGTACCGCACAGCTCGACCATGGCGGGCAGCCAAAGGGTTGCGGGCAACTCGCTCAGACACGATGCACTGTTGGCGGCGCCAGCGTTATTCGAGATCTTTTTGACAGATTTGATGAGTGCGCGCAACTCGTTGGGCAGCAGCTTAAGGCCGTCGCCGTTGAGCCATTCCCGCAGCTCGCAATCTGCCCAGCCGGCGCTCGGCGGTTCAGCCGCAGCGTTGCGCTCGGCAATACCCGCGTCGAACATAAACGTCAGCCCGGCCTTGCCCGTACCGTCCAGAAGCTCATCGTGACGGATGCCCACAAGCTGCGCGCCGACCTCCAGCCCGTTGGTGAGTTTCACGCGCTTGGTACACGGATAGGGGATATGCCCGTTGTCATCGAGCAGATGATAGCGCTTGGCAATCTCGCGTGCCTCGCTACGGGTCTCGGCGGCCTTAATCTTGAGCGAGATCCCCTGCAGCTGATCCCAAGTGTAGTCGTCAAGCGAACCGCGGATGCCGTCCAGGTAGTCGGGGATGCCAAAGCCATGGGTCGCCGCCCCAATGACGCTGAGCCCCGCAACGGCTGCAACGACGCCACCGATAATAAAGCGGCGGCGGGTCATGGCATCGTGCCGGGCCTGCTCCAGGATCTCTCGCGCGCGCTCGCCGGCGACGTCGACCTTAAGGTGCGTGCCAGAATCGATATCAATCGCGGCCTCGTCTCCTGTGCCTTCGCGGCCCTCGGATTCGGCATCGGTGAGGTATGCCGAGAGCACCTCGAGCACCTGCTGCTCGGTGGGACGATCGCACTGCTCGACTGAGAGACCCTTCATGATGATTTGGACGAGCGCTTCATCGCCCTCGCAGCGCGGCTCGAGCGGCGCCGGCTTGGTCTTGGTCTTTACGAGATAGAACGAGCCGGTTGCAGCGGCGTCCGTCGACTCAAAGTCAAACGGTTTGCGACCGCTGTAGAGCTGGTACAGAATGCTCGAAAGCGCATAGACGTCGATCGCGGGCGAACGGCGAAGGGCCGCGATGCCTTCGATATCCTGCGTGAGCATCTCGGGCGCGGCGTATGCGGGTGTGGCAAAGCGCCAGATGTCGGCGCGCCGGGTGATCGTGTCGTCGCCGAGAGCCATGGTCGCGGAGCCCATGTCGATGAGGCAGGGGTCAAAGGAACAATCGGCAATCTGCTGCTCGAGTGTTCGGCTGGTGGTGCGGAACATGATATTGGCAGGCGACAGGTCGCGATGGATGACCGGATTCACGAGGCCTTGGGTCATCAAGAGCGCACGAAGCACGGCGTTTCCGACAGCGGCGACCATCTGGGTGGTCAGCCCGCCCGAGGCGTCGTGCGGAAGCAGGGGCAGCGCCTGCTTGAGCGAGGTGCCCTCGACCCACTCCATGAGGATGAGAGGGTCATCCTCGCACGATCCGTAGCCATAGACGCGCGGAAATCCGCGCAGGTACGAGACGGTACACAGATGACGGTACTCCTCGAACAGCGCGGCGGTGCTGGCCAGGTGCGCTGCCGATTGCTCGGCGGAGCGGTCGGGGGCTTGGCCGGAAAGGATGGCATTGTCCTTGAGTAGCTTGACGGCAAAGACCTCGCCGCTCGTGTTGGTCGCGCGCAGCACGTGCCCGATGTTGCCGTTGTTGCGGTGGGCCGTCTGGAGAATAAGCGTCATAAACCGACGCTTGGCGTCGTCCTCGGCGCTGGGGCCGACCGCCACGGCGGTATCGAACGTATCGAGACGGACGAGTTTGTCGCCATAGGCGCTATCGGTAGTATCCATGGCGTTCCTTTGTCTGGCATGGGTTGCCGCACGTTTACGCGAGCAGTGCGGATATCGGTAAAATACCATGATAGCCGCACTGCCCACGTATACCGCTGAGTATTGTCGTTTACGATGCAGAAGGTAGAAGACGAAAGACGGACGGCGACCGTCTTTCGATCGCCGTCCGTGCTAGTCCACAATGACAAGGAATGTCGTGTAGAGACCCAGATGGAGCCTGTCGCTGTTGGCTATTTCCACCGGGGGATAGATCTTGCCAGGCTCGCGTTGGTCGCGCGGCGGCTCAATCACAATATCGCCGTCACCCGCGCCCGATTCGAGCACTGTGCCGTTGGTCGATCCAAGGCCCTGGGCGTACCAGTGTTCACCCTCGAGCCAAATGCGAAGATGCTCGCGCGAGGCGTCGGCGCCTACATCGGTGATGCTGGGCGAGGTTTTGGGCAAAGAACCAATCACGGTGCCGCACGGATCGCGTGTGAGGGGATGGATTTGCATGTCGGCGCAGTTGTCGGCATGGGTTCTGAGCAGACCGAGGTTGGGGGCGACGGTGCGCGGCTGCTCCAGGCTGCTCATAAAGCCACGTCCGACGGTAGTTTCAGTGGTGCCAAAGTGCCCGCCCGTCTTGCTGTCGCAAAAGCGCTCGACGGCGGCTACGCCCTGAACGGGATCGGCGAGCGCCCCCGTTGCCACAAAGAGCATAAGGTAAAGCGTGCTTTTCTCGCGCACGGCATTGCCGTCAAAGTTGTCGATGCGATTGAGGGCATTTGCATATAGGCGGCTGTCCAGCTTGTAGCTGGCGAGAGCCGACATCATTTCGTTGGCGGCCGGACCGCGATAGTGCTCGGCGATTGCCCGATAGGCGGACTCGCCGCCGCCGAGCTTGCTGCAGATTGCCGCGGAAAGGTTGAGCGTGGTGACGGCAAAGCCGCTGTAGATGGCGGGCGCGCACTGGTCAGGCTTGCGATGGACGATGTAACGGGTAAGATACGAGCGGTTGGAAGAGCATTTCTCGAGCAGGGTACTGCCGAGATAAGAGTTTCCATTGATGAGCATTCGGGCGATCTCGAGATGTTTAAGACCGCCGAACGAGCGAATATCGTTATAGAGGACCGAGCAAGGCGTCTCTGCTGCCACGGATACCTCCTTTGATTGCTTCCTAGCCAATATGGCGATAGGAATTAATGGCCCCCGGTGGGCGACGTATTAAATGGCTGCGCAATATATAGCGTAACCAAAGCAACATTATAGGCCACATGTTCGAAATTGCAGGAAGCCTGAGAGATTTGGTTTGGACTGGACGGAAATCCCCCTCTGTCTTGATCTATAACAATTAGGACCCGGTTTTGCCCTGCATCTGTTACAGATTGAGATGTTGCTCGGCGGGGGAGTCTCTACGCGATCCCAGACCCCGTCATCTGTGGTTTACGTGGGGGCATGCGAAGCGCGGGTATACTAACCGGCGGCGAATCTGCTCCATCGCTTAGAGCTGCTGCGTCTGGACGGCGCGTGATAGGGTTGCCAAAGCGATCGCCAGCGTGCTGAGCAACGTCCTCTCTGTGCGCACCTGTTTTTGTATGTATTAGCGCACTACCAAGCACGCTCGCGCGGCCGCATGCCGTGCCCATAACGCGTGCAGATAAGGAACAACAACATATGCGTAATTCTGTATCCGACGTCACGGACGCCGAGATTCTGGACGAGGCCCGCGAGGCCATGACCCAGGC
>CAUEQX010000047.1 GCA_959020035.1 uncultured Collinsella sp.
GGCTTTTGTAGCTGCCCCTGTTCGCCGGAGGATTATTCGGGGACGGGGATTTAAAAATCATTAGGTACACAATGATTTTTTAATCCCCGTCCCAGAATAATCATCGGGATATACTGCTGGACAGACGAAAGGAGCGCCGACGATGCTTAATGGCTGCGCATATATATTGACGGTCGACGTGGGCAACACGTTCATTCGCTTTGGCCTGTTTGCCGAGGATTCAGCCGCGGCGCAGGAATGCCCGCTTGCGACGTGCGAGATCACCACGCCGTCGAGCATCACAGCAGACGAGGCGCGCATGCGTCTCGTGCGGGTCATGGCCGCACTGGCGGCCGACGCAGGCATGCCGGGTGCGCTTGTGCCCGCGGCTGCTGTGCTGAGCTGCGTGGTCCCGGCGCTCGAGCGCCCGTGGAAGGCGGCTCTTTCCCGTACCTGCACGGGGCGCGTGCTCACGGTGGGGCCGGGCCTCAAGACCGGCATGCCCGTGCACTACGATGACCCGGCCGAGATCGGCCCCGACCGCATCGCCGATGCCGTGGCGGCTCGCGCCGTCTACGGCTCGCCGTGCATCGTGATCGACCTGGGCACGACGACCAATATCGAGGTCATCGACGCGCGCGGCACCTTTGTCGGCGGCGTTATCGCGCCGGGTCTGGCGCTCGGCGCCCGTTCGCTTTCGGCGGCAGCAGCGCGCCTACCCCAGGTTGAGCCCTCGGCGCCGACACACGTCATCGGCCGCAACACGCGTGAGGCCATGCGCTCGGGCGTGGTTTTGGGCGAGGTGGCCCGCATCGACGGCATGCTCGACATGGTGCTCGCCGAGATGCGCGCGACCAAGGTCGCGGGGGAGGGCGATGTGCCCATCGTCATTACCGGCGATGATGCCGAGGCGCTCGCGGCGTTGGTCGGCCATAGCCTGACGGTAGACGACGCGCTGACGCTGCGGGGTCTCGCCGAGCTCTACCACATCAACCAAAAGCCCCGCCGCGTGTAAAAGTGAGGGCGCCGGTGGGACAAACGCCTCCACCTTTCACCTGCTACAATGGGTCAAACTATTGCGATTACGGAGGTGTCTGCCATGTCGGACGATCTTCATCAAACTTCGTCAGGCAAGCGCCTGGACGTCATTAGCTGGGACGAGTTCTTTATGAGCGTGGCCATCGCCGCGCAGCGCCGCAGCAAGGACCCCAACACGCAGGTGGGTGCGTGCATCGCCAGCACCAACCACCGCATCCTTTCGGTGGGCTACAACGGTACGCCCTCGGCGCTCAACGACGACTTTTTCCCGTGGGGTACGAGCGACGACCCGCTGCAGGACAAGCACAACTACGTGGTCCATGCCGAGGCAAACGCCGTGCTCAACTACCGTGGCTCGCTCAAGGACCTCGAGGGTTCCACGGTCTACGTCACGCTGTTCCCGTGCCACGACTGCGCCAAGATTTTGGCGCAGGTGGGCGTGGGCGAGGTTGTCTACCTGGACAACAAGTACGCCGACACCGATGACGGACGCATCAGTCGCCGCATCCTCGACTCCTGTGGCATCAGCTACCGCCAGGTCATCGTCGATGTCCAGATTGGTACCGGGGAGCAGGCTCAGCAGTAGTGCGTGCCAACGCCAGCTGGCGTCAAAACAGCCAAAAGAGCTCCGTCCCAAATTGACTACTCGTGAAAGTCGCGTCTGCGCGCATGGACGGCTCGTGAGCGGGTACATGGCTGTAGTAACATAGCTTCTGTCCGCGGGCGTGCCCGCGTTATTGTGAGAAAGGAGCCCCTGTGGCTGTTAACGAAGAGCTGCTTAAGAAGGTTCTTGAAGAGATTCGCCCCAACCTGCAGGCCGATGGCGGCGATATGGAGTATGTGGGCGTCGACGACGAGGGCGTTGTCAAGCTGGAGCTGCAGGGCGCCTGCGCCGGCTGTCCCATGAGCTCGCTGACCCTGTCCATGGGCATTGAGCGTATCCTGAAGGAGCATGTGCCCGGCGTTACCCGCGTTGAGCAGGTCAATGCTTCCGGCGAGGCCGAGGACCTGTACGACGAGTACGCGCCGTTCTAAGATGCGAAAGCTGCGGACGGCATACTCCGCATAGACGTTACGCCCAAATATGCGGCTGCGAGCGCAAGGCCCGCGGCCGCATTTGTATGTAGGGAGTAGGAGGGTCGATATGCTCAACGACTTCTACCATATGCTTGATCCTGTCGCGATCTCGGCGGGCCCCATCACCATCTACTGGTACGGCCTGGCCTACGTGGTCGGCGCCCTGCTCACAGCGGTCGTCATGTACCGCACGCAGCGTCGCTGGGGCTTTAACATCACGATTGACGACCTGACGAGTGTCGTGGTCGGCGTGGTCTTTGGCCTCATTATCGGTGCGCGCCTGTTCTACGTCGTCTTTTACGGTGATGGCTACTACTGGGCGCACCCGCTCGAGATCTTTGCCACCAACGAGGGCGGCATGAGCTTCCATGGCGGTTTGGTGGGCGGCATTATCGGCGGCATCATTGTGTGCCGCATGTATAAGCTCGATGCATGGACTTTGGCAGACCTTGCCGTCATAGGCGCGCCGCTGGCCTTGTGCCTGGGCCGTTGTGCCAACTTTGTCAACGGAGAGCTGTGGGGCAAGCCGACCGATCTGCCATGGGGCGTGGTCTTTGGCGGGACTGCGGGCGATATGCCGCGTCACCCCTCCCAGCTCTACGAGGCATTTCTTGAGGGCATCGTGCTCTTTTGCATTCTGCAGGTGCTCAGCCGCAAAAAGCCGCTGCTGCCCCAGGGCACATTTATGGGCGTGTTCGTGATGGGATACGGCATTGTCCGCTTTCTCGTTGAGTTCGTGCGCGTGCCCGATGCCCAGCTGGGTTATCTGCTGGGAGGCGTCATCACCATGGGTCAGCTGCTGAGCCTGCCGCTCGTAATCGCGGGCCTGGCGCTCATCATCTTCGCTCGTCGCCGCAACCAACCCCAGCGCGTCTACCTGGACGCCTAACCACCAAAACCACCACAAAGGGGACAGGCACCTTTGTGGTGGTTTTGCCGAGTTTGATAGGTTTCTAGAAAGGCTTTCGGACTGTGAAGGATTCCGACCTCTCCACAACGGCCGCGCGCGACGCTGCCCGCATCGTCTGGTTTAAGCGCTACCCCGCCAAGCAGACGCTCATCGCATTTTTGCTTGCGCTGTTGGCGACCACGGCGTTTTCCATCGATCCCGCCCCGGTGTCGAGCAACGCAGTCTTGGCGATTGACCCCAAAGCCTCGGGCATGCTGTACGTGTGCTACGAGGTGCTCCTCTCGTTTGCCGGCCATACCGACGCGGTCATGCTGCTTGCGCTTGCCTGCCTGCTCACGCTGCCGTTTCGCTACGTGTTCTTTGGCCGTGGCGACACCTGGCGCCCATCGATCATTCTGCCGTCGCTGTTCTTTGCCATCTGCATGGTGTTCGGCCGCAGCTACGATCTCACCGACTCGGCCGAGATTGTCCTTGGCGACAAAGCCCGCATCATCTGCGCCTGGATTGGCGGCGCGGGCTGGATGCTCCTAGCGATCGTGGCCTTCTATCTGGCTTTTGAGTGCCTGGATTGGCTGAGCTCCCGACGCATCCCGTTTTCCGAAGCGCACTTTGGCCGCGTATGGCGTGTGACTCACGCCGTGCTCTCGGTCCATCCCTTTGTCGGGCCCTTCCTGGTGCTTGTGATCGCCTGGGCGCCCACGCTCATCGCTTCGCTGCCTGGCCTTTTTATGGGAGATACGGGCGCGCAGATTCGCCAGTGGTTCAACTATCCCAACGGCACGAGCGACTACCTGCGCCTACTCAACCCCAACGTGCTGCTCAACGGGCATCATCCCGTAGTGCACACGGCCATTATCGGCTCGTGCGTTCAGCTGGGGCTTTCGCTGTTCAACAGCGCTAACGCGGGTCTTGCCATCTACACCTGCGCTCAGTTCGTCATCACGGCCGCCTGCATGGCCTATTCCATTTCGTCGCTGCGCAAACTGGGCGTGAGTCTGCCTGTTCGCGGTGCGATCCTGCTGTTCTTTGCGTTTATGCCGATGTTCTCTAACTACGCGGCGTTGCTCACCAAAGACGTGCTCTTTGCTGACGCGTTCTTGGTGCTGCTGGTACAGACCGTCAAGCTCGTGGCATGTGGCTTGCCCCGTCGTGATGCCAATGTCGAGCGAGCGGGCGAGAAAGCCCCCGTGCTCTTTGCGCGCCACGACTGGCTGCTGCTCGCTCTGGGCGCCATGGGTTCCACGTTTCTGCGCAACGGTGGCCTGGTGTTTCCCCTGGCGGCATGCGTAATCGCGGCGGCGTTTTGCGTATGGGACGTGCATGTGGCTTGTCGTGCAGCCAAGCAGACTGGTGCTGCGCCTTCGGGCGCCATCCCGCGTTTCCGCTGGGTTGGCGTTCTCGCGGTGCTCGCGCTCTGCCTTGCCTCTAATATGTACTTCACCAAGGTCTTTATGCCGGCGCACGACATGACGCCCGGTTCCAAGCGCGAAATCCTCTCGATTCCGTTCCAGCAGACGGCTCGTTTCGTCCAAAAGCACGACGGCCTCAACTCGGGCGTCAACCCTACGGTTAAGGAGGACGGCACCATCGTGGAGGCGCCCTGCGACGGTTTGGTAACCGATGAGGAGCGCGCTGCGATCGATCGGGTGCTCAAGTACGAGAACCTGGGCCGCCGCTACAACCCTGACAAGTCCGATGCCGTCAAGAACTGCTTTAACGAGTACGCCTCGCAGGAGGACATCAAGGCCTATTTTGAGGTGTGGGCCCAGATGTTTAAGAAGGATCCCGAGTGCTATATCTCGGCGCTCATCAATAACTACTACGGCTACTTTTATCCGAGTGCCCGCGATGCGTGGGTCTACAGCACGGCGCGCAGTGCCGAGATCATGGCGAAGCCCGATAACCTCAAGTACTTTGACTTCCATCCGGTCGATAGCAAGGTTGTGCGCTGGTGCGATCACCTGATCAACCTGTATCGCGTGGCAGTACAACGCATACCGTTTATCTCGCTCACCATGAGCTCGGCCACCTATGTGTGGATCATGATCGCCGTGGTGGTCTACCTGCTGCGTCGTCATTCATGGCGTGCGCTGGCGATCTGGGTGCCGCTGTTGGGCGTGCTCGCCGTGTGCCTGATTGGCCCGTGCAACGGCTCGACCTACATGCGCTACCTGTACCCGGTCATCGCCTGCATGCCCTTCGCCATCGGCGCCACCGTCACCCGCAGCGACTTCCTCTGGTTCTAACTTGGCGCATTGTGGCCAGGTTTCTTTGCACCAAAGGGGTCATCATCACGACGCCTTCATTTTGGGGTTTATCTCGCAGGCCAGTAGGTATATCATAACGACGTTTGTTTATATTGCCCGAGCATCTGCGCTGGGCTTTAGGTCGAAACCGATAGGAGACACGTATGTCCGGACACTCTAAGTGGGCCACAACCAAGCATCGTAAGGGCGCGCAGGACGCCAAGCGTTCCGCCCTCTTCTCCAAGCTGAGCCGCAACATCACCGTTGCTGCCCGTCTCGGCGGTGACCCGCTGCCCGAGAACAACGCCAGCCTCGCCGCTGCCGTTGCCAAGGCCAAGGCTCAGTCCATGCCCAAGGACAAGATCAAGTCCGCTATCGACAAGGCTTTTGGTTCGGGTGCCGACGCTGCCGTCTACGAGAACATCGTGTACGAGGGCTACGGCCCCGCCGGTGTCGCCGTCTACGTTGACTGCCTGACCGACAACCGCAACCGCACCGCCGCTGATGTCCGTTCCGCCTTCTCCCACGCTGGTGGCAACCTGGGCACCTCCGGCTCCGTCGCCTTCCAGTTTGAGCGCAAGGGCCAGATCGTTGTTGCCAAGGAGATCCTGGACGAGAACGCCAAGAAGGAGACCATGATCGCCAACGGTGCTGCCGGTGACGAGGATGAGTTCATGATGGCCATCGCCGAGGCCGGTGGCGAGGACTACGAGGACGCCGGCGAGGAGTGGATCGTCTGGACTACTGCCAACGAGGTCATGGCTGTCTCCAAGGCGCTCGAGGAGCAGGGCGTCCAGGTCAAGGGTTCCGAGACCACCATGGTCCCGACCACCCCGACCGAGGTCTCCGGCGCCGACGCCAAGAAGGTTCAGCGCCTCATCGACCGTCTTGAGGAGCTCGACGACGTCCAGGATGTTTACAGCACCATGGACATGACCGACGAGGTCATCGCTGCCCTCGAGGAGGAGTAGCGCCCGCACGGGTTAAGCCGTGCATATCTGGGCATAATGAAGCGAGCATGCAAGCCTCGTGGAATAGATGAGCCGGATCCGCGTGCGTAGAGCACCGGACCCGGCTCTTTTATAATGATGCGAACCGTTTTGCATTTCGAGAGCCGAGATTTGAAGGGAGCGCCGCGTGCGCGTACTCAAACGAGCCCTAGCGATCGTGTATCTTGCCGCCGCCATCGTGGCGCTGGGTACGCTTGTCTGCCAGTTTTGGGGGCCGTATACGTATCGCTTTATGCTGCTGATGCGCGACCCCATGCCGCGCATTGTCGTGACGGCATGCGGCGGAGTTGTGGCGATTGGCGTGCTGGTAAGCTTCTTCCGCCTGATGTTTGCTCGTCGCGAGCCGTCCTGCGTGCATCCGGCGGGGGAGCGCAATATCGAGGTCACGCTCGCGGCGCTTTCTTCGTGCGCTCGCACTGCGGCAGAGCGCGACGATCGCGTGATGGTCGAGCATGTCGAGGCCCGCGTCCAAGGCTCCGACGATTCGCACGTCCGATTTAAGGTCGAGGCTATCGCGCTTGACGATAAGGACGTGGCATCTCTGGCTACTGCGATGCAGCGGCGCATCGAGGAAGCTTGCGACACCATGCTTGGCACGCCGGGCACGACCGCACGCGTTCGTTTTTTGCCGTCCAAGACTACCGTCCAGACCGTGGAGGTTTCCGGTGAGTGATACCAATCAAGACAAGACCGCTCGTACGCCGCGCCTGACGATTGACCAGAGCGCCACGCCGGCGAACGAACCTGTTGATTCCAAAGCAGAGGCAACCGAGTTACAAGACGCGGCAGCCGCGGATTTTGACGAGGCTATGGGTCTCATCAAGGGTACGGGCGCTGCCATCTGGAGCTATGCCGTGCGTCATCCCAACACCACGCTTGGCGCCGTCGCTGGCTTTATCCTCGCCGTGTTGGTGCTCACGTTGGGCCTGTGGGACACGCTCGTCATTGCATTCTTCGTGCTGATCGGCGCCGTGATCGGCCAAATTCGCGACGGCGAAAACGGGATCGTCAACTTCTTCGGCCGTCTGTTTAGCGGCCGCTAATATGTATTCGACTGTCGCATCCGCGGCAGGCATAAGGAGGAACCATGGCTTTTAATACGAAGGTCGATGTGGCCGATACCGAGCTCGAGGAGAACGAGGCGGCCGTCGCCGAAGCCGAGGATGTGACGCTCGAGGATGAGGCGCTCGTCGAGGCCGAGTCCGCCGATGACGCGGACGAGGATGATGAGGAAACAGACGAGTCCGAGGACTCGCTGACCTATTCCAACGGTGTGATCGAGAAGATCGTCGCCATGGCCACCCGCGAGGTGCCGCACGTCCTGGGCATGAAGGGTAACCTTATGCACTTTGTGCAGGAGCAGTTTGGTGCCGAGAATCTGACCAAGGGCGTGACGGTTGAGGTCACCGATGACAATCGCGTGGTCGTCAACATCTCCGTCATTATCGAGTACGGCGCCTATGCGCCCGCGATCTTCGACGATGTCAAGGCACGTGTCACCGAGCGCCTTGCCGCGATGACCGGCCTTGAGGTGGCGGGCGTCAACCTGCGCATCGAGGACGTCATCACCCCCGAGGAGTACGAGCACCGCACCAGCCAGCACGAGTAACCTTCCAAAAAGGGACAGGTTTGTTTTGGCAGGCTTTATCTGCGAAAACGTTAAACGGCCGACCGCGCAAGCAAAAGCGTGGCCGGCCGTTATTTGTATGCCCCCCGATGTGGGCATACCGCTCGTCTAACTAGGGGTTGCAATCGTCGCGTTCCGCGTTACCCTAATGGGCGCATTGTTTCCAAATTGTTAACGAGGGGTTGCCGTAATGGCCGACGAGCACGAAACAGAAAGCAAGGCATGGGCGATTGAGGCCGCCGCGGCAGAGGCGGCATCGCGTGCTGCCGAGGAGGTACATCGTCCTCCCGTAGTGCCGATGGAGCGCGTGGTCGATCGCACCGATATCGAGCGCGGCGAGCGTGCCGGTCAAAAGCGCAGCCAGGAGCCGGGCTTCCCGCGCTTTTTTGTCGAGCTCAATCTGGGCCTGATTCTTACGGCCTTCGCCATCGTTGCGTTTAAAACCCCTAATCACTTTGCTTTTGGCGGCACCTCGGGCGTGTCGGTCATTCTGTCCACGCTGTTCCCGACCCTGCCCGTCGGCGTCTTTATGTGGATTATCAACGCGGTTCTCGTCGTTTTGGGCTTTATCTTTTTGGAGCGCAAGGCAATCCTGTGGAGCGTCTTCGCCTCGTTTGCGCTGTCCGCCTATGTTTCGCTTTTTGAACTCTTTATCCCGACTGATGTCTCGATGACGGGCGATATGTGGCTCGATCTGTGCTTTGCCGTGATCCTGCCGGCGCTCGGCAGCGCCATTGTCTTTGATATTGGCGCCTCGACGGGCGGCACGGACATTCTCGCTATGATCCTCAAACGCCGCACCACGCTCGAGATTGGTCGCGCACTGCTGTTGGTCGATATCGGCATCGTGGCCATCGCGGCCTTTTTGTATGGCCCGCGTGTCGGTCTGTATTGCGTGCTCGGCCTGTTTGCCAAGACGCTTGTGGTCGACAAGGCCATCGAGAGCATTCACCTTCGTAAGGTCTGCACAGTCATTTGTTCCGAACCCCTTAAGGTCGAGGAGTTTATCGTCAAGCATCTCAACCGCACAGCGACCATCAGTCGCGGCTACGGTGCCTTCTCGGGCAAGTGCGTGACGGTGATCATGAGCGTGCTGAGCCGTCGCGAGGCCGTGCAACTACGCCGCTATGCGCGCGAAGTCGATCCGGGTGCCTTTATCACGATCGTCGACAGCTCCGAGATTGTCGGCAAGGGTTTTCGCGGTACGAACTAACGCGGACGTATTCAACGAACCGCCTGCTGGCGCCGTGTACCTTGCAAATCGGTCATCTTTGAGTATTTGAACTCACATTGGGTGATAATGATGCCAAAGACATCGTTTGCGATCCAGGTGATTCGCTCAAGATACGAAGGGATGATTTCGATGTTCTGCTCGCAGTGTGGCGCCCCTATGGGCGATAACGACAAGTTCTGCGGCGTGTGTGGTGCTCCTAATGCCGGTGCCGCTGGCCCCGCTCCCCAGGGACAGCCTCAGCCCCAGCAGTTTGTTCCGCAACCGCCCGTGGCGAATGCGCCAAAGGGCTGTGTGGTTCAGGCGTTCCAGGATATGACCAAGACCCCGGGCGTGCTTCAGCGTGTATGCCAAATCGCGTTTTTGCCGGCGCTGATTTGCGTTGTGTCGGTGCTCGTGTTGTTTATTCCCGTTATTGGCGGCATTGCGGCTGCCATCGGCTTTTTGGCAGCTTGCATTGCGAGCGTGTGCGGTTCCGGCTTTGGCATCGAGTGGGGTCGCGATCTGTCGCTTAAGATCGATGACGGCATGGATCGTCCGCTGATGCGTTCCACGTCGTTTGGTCTCGGAGTCTTTTCGAGCGTTATTTCGGTCGTGCTCGAGGTTATCGCTGCCATTCCCGTTATCGGTGTAGTGCTTTCGCTGGTGGAGGGCGTGGCGCTTGGTGCCGCAGGCTCGTACTCCTACTATGGCTCCTATGCGCTCGAGGCTGCGCTGTTCGGTTCGCTCGGCCTGCTTGTCCTGGCGCTGATTGCCTCGGCGATTCTGGGTGTCTTCTTTAAGATGTTCGCCGACATCGCCGTGATGCACTTTGCGGTGACCGGTCGCGTCGAGAGCGCGTTTTCGCTCGATAAGGTCTGGGCGGCCTTTAAGCACAACAAGACCAAGCTGTTCTGCGCTTCGTTCCTTCCCGAGTTTTTGACGGGCCTGGTCGCCAATGTTGTCACATGGATCTTGACGGTCGTCTTTGGCGCCATTGCCTCTGTCGGTATGTATAGCTACTACTATCGTCCTACGGGTATTGAGGCAATTGTTACCGGCGGTGGCGTCACGCTCGTGCTGTTCCTGGTGCTGGTTGCTTTCGTCACCGTATTTCTTACGGTCTTTGGCAAGATGCTCAAGCACCGTGCCGTTGGCTATTGGGTCGCACGCTATGCAAGCGAATGGGCCGATGAGGATAAGGACGACGTCCTGACTTTTGCATTGCCCTTCGAGAAGAAGTCCGCTGCTTCGGGTTACAGCGCTCCGGATGCTTCGCCGGCACCTGCACCCGCTCCCGCGACCGAGCCTGAGCCGGCGCCCGAGCCTGAGCCGGCGCCCGAGCCTGAGACGGCATCTGAGCCCGAGCCTGCGCCTGAGCCGGCACCTGCACCTGAGCCGGCGTCCGAGCCAAGCTCCGACGAGGAGCCTCAGGACGAGTAGCCACGCCGCCTGCTATTTGGGGACGGGCTAAAAATAGCGCATGACAAATGAGCGGGGGCGGACGTGTCGAAACGTCCGCCCCCGCTTTGACATCGCGATGTGGCTATGACTGCGAGATGCCAGCGAATCGATTACTCGTCGTGCTTCTCCTCGCGGCGTGCAGCAGCGCGTGCGTCGTGGATGCCCTTGATCGCGGCATGGCGAGCCGTTCGGGCATCATGGATG
This sequence comes from uncultured Collinsella sp., assembly GCA_959020035.1. Classification (GTDB taxonomy): domain Bacteria; phylum Actinomycetota; class Coriobacteriia; order Coriobacteriales; family Coriobacteriaceae; genus Collinsella. Next base: position 10,766 of record CAUEQX010000047.1, read on the forward strand.
GCGTCGCGAGCCTCGGCGGTCGTCGCCTTGGCAGAGCGTAGCTTGGCGGCCAAGTCGGGATTGGTTTCGGCGACTGCGGTAATCGCGGGGCCGTCGAGCTCTTCTTGCGTGGGCTCGGCCAAAAAGTCGATGGCATACTGGGCGGCCACCATGGAGCCCTTTGCCAACACGCTCTCATCAATCTTGTAGAAGCAGGAATGCTGGGCGTACGTGGCGCCGATCTTGGGGTTGCGCGTACCTACAAAGGCGAGCACGCCCGGTACGCGGCGCAGGTACTCCGAAAAATCCTCGCCCGAAAGCGTGCCGCGGTAATGGCCTTGACCGGTGGGACCCAGGCATTTGATTACAGCCTGACGGCAGCGCTCGCTCGAGGCGACCTCGTTTTCGACCTTGTAGTTGGCGATGGTGTAATCGGTGAGCTCTGCCTCGGCGCCCAGGGCGGCCGCGGTATGCTCCACGATGCGGCGCATAAGCTCCGGCATTTCCTCATGGGTCGAATCGCCGTAGGTGCGCACCGTGCCGGCGAGGTAGGCCGTGCCGGCGATAACGTTGCGCGCGGTGCCGCCGTGCAGCTCGCCGACGGTGATGACGGCCGGCTCGTAGGGGCTGATTTCGCGCGAGACGATGGTCTGCAGAGCATTGACGATCTCGGCGGCCACCATGACGGCGTCGTGACCGCGCTGGGGCATGGCGCCGTGGCACGAGGTGCCGCGTACATCGATACGGAACCAGTCGGTATTGGCCATGCGCGGTCCGGGCTCGCAGCTCACGGTGCCGGCGTCGACCTCACTCCAGATGTGCGCGGCGTAGGCGCCATCGACGCCGTCGAGCACACCCGTGCCGATCATGAGCTTAGCGCCCTGGCCGTTTTCCTCGCTGGGCTGGAATACGATGCGGACTTCGCCGTGGATGTCGTCGGTCATATGGCGCAGGATTTGCAGCGTTCCGAGCATCATGGCGATATGGCAGTCGTGACCGCAGGCGTGCATGCAACCCTCGTTGACGCTGGCGAACTCCTCGCCGGTCTGTTCGGTGACGGGCAGGGCGTCGATGTCGGCGCGCAGCAGGATGCGGCGGCGTGGCGTGCCGTCCTCGCGATAGGCGTCGGGCGCGGTGCCGCGAAGGGTCGCCACAAGGCCCGTCTTGAGCGGACGCTCGTAGGGGATATTCATGGCGTCGAGCTGGTTGGCGATGTCGGAGGTCGTGCGCTCCTCGGCGAGGCTCAGCTCCGGGTGCTTATGGAAGTGCCGGCGCTGCTTGATGATATATGGTTCAAACTCGGTAGCGATATCTTGGATGGCCGCGGTGACGTCGTCAGCCGCGCGAGCCTCGGTCGCCGCCATAATCTGCTGTGCCTTGGTCTTCGTCATGGTCGATTTGCTCCTTGCTGGGTTGATCGCAAAATCGTACAGGCTCTCTCCAGTATGCCACCTGCCGCTAGGGCTGGTAAAGTTGCCGTTTGCCGCTTGGGGTTTTGTTACAAGGGCGGGGGAGTACACTCGGGGGTGTTGAATTTCCTGCCAGAGATGGGGATGCCCAGGCAACATATCGATCGGATTATCCGCTCCAAGAACG
>CAUEQX010000048.1 GCA_959020035.1 uncultured Collinsella sp.
CCGCAATACCGCTCGGCGCGAGTTGCGCGACGTGGGGCGCAAATGGGACACGCCTCCGCGAGCGGTCCGCACCCAATGTGGCAAAATCGAACTACTAAGGGGGCTCAGAATGCTCAAGATTATTGCCTGCGACGACGACGTCGCTTTTCTAGATAGACTGCACCGGATGATCGACCGTTGGTCGAGCGAGACGGGCACGGCGGTCGATGTTGCGCTCGTCACGCGCGGCGAGGACCTGCTGGCGCGCCATGCCGCGTCGCGCGCCGACATCATCCTGCTCGACATGATCATGCCGCTCGTCAACGGCATGGACACCGCGCGCGAACTGCGCCAGGCCGATACCGCCGTGCGCCTGGTGTTCCTCACCTCATCGCCCGAGTTTGCACTGGAGTCCTACGAGGTCCGCGCCTTCGATTATCTGCTCAAGCCCGTGGCCTACGAGCGCCTGGCGCAGTTGCTCGACGAGCTTTCGAGCATGCGCCCGGCGGCAACCGACGAGCTCGTGATCAAAACTTCCTTTGGCTACCACGCCCTGCGCCTGTCCGACATCGAATATGCCGAGGCGCGCAACAAGCACGTGGTCTTCCACCTGCGCGACGGACGCGATATCGAGGCACTCGAGTCGTTCCGCAGCGTCGAGGACCGCTTGGAGCAAAACGCAGTCTTCTTTAAATGCCACCGCAGCTACCAGGTCAACCTGCGCAATATCGATCACTTTGACCGCACGGACATCGTCATGCGCTCGGGCGCGTGCATCCCGCTTTCGCGCAGTTGCAAGCAGGGATTCCAAGACGCCTACTTTGCGGTGCGCTTTGAGGGTGGGGGACACTGATGGTCTCCTCGGTCGAAATGGTCCTTTGGGCAATCCACCACGCCACGACGCTGCTCTTTGGCATCTTTGCCTCGGCGGCGCTGTGCGGTGTCGAGATCAACCGGCGTCATGCGCTTGAACTGGTGTTGGTCGGCATCGTGACCGGCGCTGCCTTTTCGATCGCCAATGTCGTTGGCGGCGAACTATTTGCCCGACAGGTTTATCCACTTGCCGTGCACCTGCCGCTTATCGTCTACCTGTGTGCGCGCTACCGCCTGAGCCCGCTGCTTGCCGCGCTCGGCATTACGAGTGCTTATCTGAGCTGCCAGTTCAGCAATTGGATGGGCATCGCCGCCTTTGCCGCAACCGATTCGCAGATCGCGTACTATCTGGCGCGCATCGCGACCACACTCGCCGTCTTTGCCGTCCTGTTGCATTGGGCCGGCGACATCGGTCCACGCTTGGCGATTAAAAGCACCACCGAGCTGGGCATCCTTTTAATCCTGCCGCTCGTCTATTACGTCTTTGACTATGCCACCAACGTCTACACCACGCTGTTCCACTCGGGCTCGGTGGTAACGGTTGAGTTTTTGGCATTTGCGCTCTGTGCCTTCTATCTTATGTTTCTTGCCGTTTACCTGCGCGAATACGAAGAAAAGGAAACCGCCGAGCGAGAGCGCTGGATGCTCGAAACCCGCGACAGCGCCGCCATCAAAGAGCTCGAGGCTTGGCGTCAATCTGGGCGCGAGCTGTCGATTCTTCGCCACGATATGCGCCACTTCCTACGCGGCCTGGCCGCTTTAATTGAGGAGGGCCACACCGACGAGGCGCTCAAACGCATCGATGAACTCTGCGAAGCCGGCGATCGCACCGCCGTACGCCGCTTCTGCGCCAACGAGACCGTAAACATCGCGCTTTCGTCATTTAACTCGGATATCAATAGAAACGGCATTACCGCCAACCTGCGCGCCGCCGTACCCGAAACCATCCACGTAGGTGACGCCGACCTGTTTAGCGTGCTCTCAAATGCCTTGGAAAACGCTATCACCGCCGCGAGCGCCGCGCCCCAGGGAAAGCGATTCGTCGACTTTGACCTGCGATTAGAGGACGGCCAGCTGCTGCTGTTAGTTTCCAACACGTTTGACCGCGCGCCGCGCATGGTCGACGGCATGCCCGTGACCCGGCATGCGGGCCACGGCTTTGGCACCAAGAGCATCAAACTTGCCGTGGAGCGCATGAACGGCAACTGTCAGTTCCGCATTAACGGCGATCGGTTTGAGCTGCGCGCTGTGATGTAGAAGTGCGGCGCCGATCTCGCGGCGTGTCTTGCCCGCCAGGCAATCGCTCACCGGCGCCAATCCGCTACAGCGGAGCGGCCGCCGGGGTCAGCTGCTTGATGTAGGCCCACATGCGCTGCTTGGCCGCTTTGTCGGTCAGCGCCGCCTCAAAGCCATCGAGCGCGAGCACGCGGCGGCCCTGCACATGGGCGACCAGGCCGGGCTTGAGCATGGCGGTGTCGAAGTCATCGATCGCCACGAGCATATCGGCGTAGGTCTCGCGCATGGCGTCAGCCGCGTTGTTGTCGAGCAGCAGCACCGCCTCGGGGTCCAAAGCCTCAAGCGCCTCACGGAACAGCTCGCACGGCAGAGTCTCGCCCACCGCGACCGTCCCATCACCCACGCCGGCGACGCTTGCCAGCACGCAAAAATCCTCGGGAGCGTAGCCGATGGCCCCAAGCGCCTTGCGCAACGCCGCGCCATCCGGGCCGGCGGCAAGCTCGCCACCCGAACGCTCGGCCTCGTCCAGATCGCCTTTGACCAGCACGATCGGCGAGCACGCGTTGCCCGCGATACGCACGCCACGACCCGCGAGCGATGCGAGCTCCTGCTCGGTCGCCTGGGCGATGGCTTCTTTTTTCTGGCTTTGTGACGTGGGCATGCGCTCTCCAATCGTTTGCGTGCCCACCATTATATAAAAGAGCCGCCCGCGAGTGGTTGCTTTGCGGGCGGCTGGGTATAAGCACGGTCGTACTGAGTTTTACGCGGCCGAGCCGCGTCGCATTATGGAGGTCACCATGGCTGACATTAATCAGATTACCCCCGAGAACTTCGATTCCATCGTTAACGACAGCCTGCCCGTGCTGGTCGATTTTTGGGCACCGTGGTGCGGGCCCTGTCGATCCCTCTCGCCCATCGTTGACGAGGTTGCCGATGAGCTGGCGGGCAAGCTTGCCGTTGCCAAATGCAACGTCGACGACAACCAGGACCTGGCCATGAAGTATGGCGTCATGAGCATCCCCACGCTGATTGTGTTTAAGAACGGCGAGGAGATTGACCGCTCGGTTGGCGCTCTGCCCAAGGCGAGGCTGCAGGCGCTGCTGGAGAAGCATCTGTAATACGCTTGTTACATGTTGCCGTCTGCCTGCCGTCCATGAGCGCTTTTACGCCGCTCGCCGGACTTCTGAATGCACCGAGTGCAACCACGGATAGTATGGTAGTCACAAACAGCCCCCAGTGAACGGGTGCGGGTCGCACAGACTCGTACCCGTTTTCTTATGCAGCTGCGCGCAGAGCGGGCGTAGTAAAATCTGAACCACTGAACTGCCCCATACAAAAGGAGATTTCCCATGCATGATGTTGGAATGAACATGAGCCAGCTTGCCATGAGCGTCAAGCAGGTCGACGACACCATCGAGCTCGCTCACGAGTGGAGCCATCAGCTGCTGCATGCGACCGAGAATTTTGACATGGAGCGCATCGGCGCCAAGCTCGAGGCCGCCATGGCCGCGCTCCACGAGGCGCATGACGCGCTCGAGGGCTACGAGGAAGCCATCGAGGCCGACCACAACTCCGTCGGCTCCGTGAAGCTGGTGTAAGGTGGCCGAACACGAGCACTGCTGCGAGTACGAGCACGAGCATCCGCACGGGGCGGACGGTGACGCGGGCTGCCACTGTAGTGGCTCCGGCTCCGAGCTGGTCCGTTTTTCGGTTACCGCACCCGACGACCTGCTGCGCCGTTTTGACGAGCAGATCGCGCGCCGCGGCGACGTGGCCAACCGCTCCGAGGCCGTGCGCGATTTGATTCGCGCCTCGATCGCCAAAGAGCAGATGCGCACGCCCGATGAGCACGTTATCGGGTCGCTCACCATGATCTACGACCATCACACCGGCGATCTGACGCGCCGCCTGGACGAGGTGCAGCACGACTACACCGACGAGATCGTATCGACGATGCACGTGCATTTGGATCACCACAACTGCTTGGAAATCCTGGCACTCAAGGGTCGCGGCGAGCGCGTCTACGAACTAGCCGACCGCCTGCTGGGCCTGCGCGGCGTTAAGCACGGCGAGCTCACGTGCGCCGCCACCAAGCAGAGCCTGGGGCTGTAGCGGGATTTCCCGCAGCGCACCTGCCAAATAGGGACAGGTTTGTTTTGGCAGGTTTAGAAGTTTTACCTACCAAAATAAACCTGTCCCTTTTTGGTCGGTTTTGATGAGGGGTGTCGCATGCGGCATGCGCATATTCATGTGACGGGCATTGTGCAGGGCGTTGGCATGCGACCGTTTGTGTATCGCGAGGCCATGGCACATGGCATTTGTGGATGGGTGCTCAATGCGGGCGACGGCGTGCATATCGAGGCGCACGCTTTGGCCGATGCGCTCGATGCTTTTGTTGCCGCGCTTTCTGAGCATGCGCCTGCGGCAGCCCGCGTAGAGCATGTCGAGGTTGTGGACTTGGCAGCCAACGGTTGGGATGCCGCCAACGAACAGGGCTTTCGCATCGTAGCATCGCAGGACCAGACCGCGCACACGACGCTCGTCTCGCCCGACATCGCTACCTGCGACGATTGCCTGCGCGAATTGTTCGATCCCGCCGACCGACGCTATCACTACCCCTTTATCAACTGCACTAACTGCGGCCCACGCTTTACCATCATCCGATCGCTGCCTTATGACCGAGCGGCCACGTCGATGGATTGTTTTCCCATGTGTCCCAAGTGCGCTGCGGAGTATGTCGACCCACTCGACCGGCGTTTTCACGCGCAGCCCGATGCCTGCTTTGATTGCGGGCCGCATATTACGTGGCGCGAGGCTGTAAACGGCAATGCGTGCGGGAATTCGTCCGCGACACCGGCCGTCGGCACCACACGCGAGGCCAGCGACGCTATCATCGAGCGCTGCGTTGAGCTGCTGGCCAGCGGTGGCATCGTCGCCATCAAGGGCCTGGGCGGATTCCATCTAGCCTGTGACGCTGCCAACGAGCAGGCGGTGGCCGAGTTGCGCCGTCGCAAACGCCGCAGCAACAAACCACTTGCCGTCATGGTACGTAGTCTTGCTGATACCGAGCGCCTGTGTCATATCGATGATGCTGAACGCGATCTGCTCGCTGGCAGTATCCGCCCCATCGTGCTGCTGCGCCGGCGCACTGTTAGCGAGGACAACGACGGTTCCCCCGACATCCTCGCCCTCGCGCCATCTGTCGCGCACGACCTGCCCAAGCTCGGCGTCATGCTCCCCTATACGCCGCTTCAACATCTGTTGCTTGCCGCGGCAGAAGTCTGCGGTATGCACGCGCTCGTCATGACCAGCGGAAACCTGAGCGAAGAACCCATCGAGACCGACGACGACCTTGCCTGGGAACACCTCGTTGCCGCCGGCATCGCCGACGCGTTGCTCGGTAACGACCGCGCGATTCTCTCGCGCTATGACGATTCCGTGGTGCGCGTGGTCGACGGCGCCGTTATGCCCGTGCGCCGCGCTCGGGGATATGCACCCCAGCCGCTGCCGTTGCCGGCGCTCGACGGCGCTCCGTCCTGCGTGCTCGCCTGCGGGCCACAACAAAAGGCCACGATTGCGCTCACACGTGAAGGGACGAACGGCGAGGCGCCCTGTTTTGTGTCGCAGCATATCGGCGATGTTGAAAACGGCGGGACCTTCGATGCCTGGAACGCCGCGCGCACGCGCTTGGAAGATCTCTTTGATTTGGCGCCCGCCGCCTTGGCCTGCGATGTACACCCCAGCTATCTATCGGGCCAGTGGGCGCGCGAGCAGGCGCGAAAATGCAATCTGCCGCTCGTCGAGGTGCAGCACCATCATGCGCATATCGCGAGCGTAATGGCCGAGGCCATCGCCGCGGGCCAGCTTACAACCGACGCGCGCGTCCTTGGCATCGCCTTTGACGGCACCGGCGCCGGCACCGATGGGACCATTTGGGGCGGCGAGTTTCTTGTTGCCAGCCTTGGCGGCTTTGAACGCGCCGCGCATTTGCGCACCTGGGCGCTCCCCGGCGGGGCGGCCTCCGTGCGCGACGCCCGCCGCAACGCCTTTGCCCTGCTCAGTGAGCTCGGTCTGCTCGAGCACCCAGGTGCCGCTCGGCTTTTGGACAGCCTCGACGAGCAAACGCGCAGCGTGACAGCCACCATGATCGAGCGCGGCATCAACAGCCCGCGTACCAGCAGCATGGGGCGTCTCTTTGATGCCGCGGCAGCAATTCTGGGCATCTGCGACAAGGCAACCTACGAGGGCGAACCCGCCATCGAGCTTGAGGCTGCCGCCTGGCGCGCGCTCGACAACGAAATCGCCCATTTTCCCGACAACAACGCCGGCTATTTCGCATCTGGCCCATCGTGGCTGGACGGCCCCTATGTTCTGGACCAGAAAGCACTCTTTGAGGCACTTTTGGGAGGAATTGAAGCCGGAGCGCCCGCCGACAGGCTCGCACTCGATTTCCATGTCTCCGTCGCGCGCTCCTCGGCGCGCATCGCCAGCGATATCTGCGTGCACGAGGGCATCGACACCGTCGCGCTCTCGGGCGGCGTCTTCATGAACCGACTTCTGCTTCAGCTCCTCGCCCGCGAGCTCAAAAGCGCAGGCCTTACTGTCCTTGTCCCCCACACCGTACCCGTCAATGACGGCTGCATCGCCTACGGTCAGGCGGCAGTCGCAAGCGCTCGTCTTGCGCAGGTTGCATCGCAGTAGGCTGTTCGGCCAGCCCGCAAGCCGCCGTCTCACAGGTGTAGCGCGTTTGCCCGCAGCGCCCGCGAGCGCTACCATCAACTGATGGATTATTGAGCGCCCGTCCAGCGCAAAGCGTATAAAAGGGGAACAATATGTGCCTTGCCGTTCCCGGTAAAGTAGTCAAACGCGACGACGACCTCAAGGCCACCGTCGACATGATGGGCATCGAGCGCCCCGTGTCGCTGCGACTCGTGCCGACGGCGCAGGTTGGCGACTATATTCTCGTACACGCCGGCTTTGGCATCCAGATTGTCGACGAGCAGGAAGCACAGGAAACGCTCGAGCTTGTTAATGCCATGTCCGAGCTGGTCGAAGAAGACCAGCTGACCACCAACCCGGCGGAGGCTTACTAGTGGCGCCCGAGCAGCCGGCGCGCTCCGGTATCGATTTCTCGGCATTCCGCGATCCCAAGCTGGCTCGCGAGCTCATCGAGCGCATTCATGAGCTTGTCGGCGACCGCACCATCAACCTTATGGAAGTCTGCGGCACGCATACCGTGAGCATCGGGCGCTATGGCTTTCGCTCCATTATGCCGGCCGGGCTCAAGCTGCTGAGCGGCCCGGGCTGCCCCGTCTGCGTCACCGCCAACCGCGACATCGACCACGCAATCGCGCTCGCCAACATAGACGGCGCCATCATCACCACCTTTGGCGACATGATGCGCGTGCCCGGATCGTCCACCTCGCTCGCTGCACAAAAGGCGGCAGGGCGTGACATTCGCATTGTGTACTCCCCGCTCGATGCACTCGACATTGCCGAGCAAAACCCCGATCGCCCGGTTATTTTTATGGGCGTGGGCTTTGAGACCACAACGCCCACCATCGCCGCCGCCATCTTGGAGGCCGAAGCGCGCGGGCTTTTGAACTTCTCGGTCTATTGCGCCCACAAGACCACGCCGCCGGCGTTGCGCGCCATCGCTAACGATCCCGAGACCGCCATCGACGGCTTTATCCTGCCGGGACACGTCGCCACCATCACGGGCTTGGCGCCCTTTAGCTTTTTGGTCGACGAATTCAATACCCCGGGCGTGGTCACGGGATTTGAACCGGTCGATATCCTGCAGGGCATCTGCATGCTGGTCCAGATGGTTGTCGAGGACAGGCCGGCGATTGACAACGCCTACCGCCGTGGCGTCAACGCAGACGGCAACCCCGTGGCGCGCCAGCTGGTCGAGCAGGTGTTTGAGCCATGCGACACCACGTGGCGCGGGCTGGGGCCGATTGCCAACTCGGGCCTTTCCATCCGCCCCGAGTTCTCGCGCTTTGATGCCCGCGTTCGCTTTGACGTGCCCGTTGAGCCGACGGTTGAGCCGCGCGGATGCCGCTGCGGCGACGTGCTGCGCGGAGCCATTACGCCGAGCAGCTGCCCGCTCTTTGGCCGCACCTGCACGCCCGAGCACCCCGTCGGCCCGTGCATGGTGAGTTCCGAAGGCAGCTGCGCGGCGTACTACCGTTACCGAGTCTAGCCCGAACGCCCCCGCGCACTGACACCTCCCACGATTGGAGTTTTGGATATGTCCCATAGCATCACCGATAGCACCGTCCTGTTGGGCCACGGCTCCGGCGGACAGATGATGAAGCGCATCATCGATGAGGTCTTTTTAGATGCCTTTGGTTCGCCCGAGCTGCTCGAAGGCAACGATGCCGGCGTCGCCGCGCTGCCCGCGAGCGGGCGCATCGCCATGTCGACCGACAGCTTTGTAGTCTCGCCGCAGTTCTTCCCCGGTGGCAACATCGGCCGCCTCGCCGTGTGCGGAACCGTCAACGATGTCGCGACCTCGGGTGCCAATGTGCGCTACCTGTCGTGCGGCTTTATCCTCGAAGAGGGTTATCCCATGGACAAGCTGCGTCAGATTGTGCAGACCATGGCCGAGACGGCGCGCGAGGCGGGCGTGGCGATCATCACCGGCGACACCAAAGTGGTTGAGCGCGGCGGGGCCGACGGCGTCTACATCAATACCGCCGGCGTGGGCGAAATGCCCGTGGGCGTAACGCTCAGTGGCGCAAACTGCCAGCCTGGCGATGTCATTCTGGTATCGGGTACGCTGGGCGACCACGGTATCGCCATCATGAGCCAACGCGAGGGCTTGGCGTTTTCGAGCACGATTGAAAGCGATGCCGCACCGCTCAACCACCTGATTGCCGACGTTCTGGCCGCAGCACCCGACACGCGCTGCTTTCGCGACCCCACGCGCGGTGGCCTGGCCTCGACGCTCAACGAGTTTGCGCAGGCCAGCAATGTTGCCATGGAGGTCGACGAGGATGCCGTGCCCGTGCGTCCCGATGTGCAGGCGGCTTGCGAAATGCTCGGCTATGACGTGTTGCAGGTGGCAAACGAGGGCAAGATGGTCGCCGTGGTGCCGGCCGAGCAGGCCGATGCGGCTCTAGCCGCCATGCGTTCCGCCCGCTACGGCGAGAACGCCGCGATTATCGGCCGCGTGGTGCCGCTTGGATCGAGCGCTCGACCCGCCGTGCGCGTACGCACCGGCTGGGGCTCGACCCGCATCCTCGACATGCTCGTGGGAGAACAGCTGCCGAGGATTTGCTAACGACAAAGGCTCAGGACTATTAAAGATATTCAGATTCCAAACATGTCCGGCACGCATGCCCAGTATTATGGGGTGCGTTTTACAACTCAAGCGGCAGGAGCACCCATGGCAGCAGCTTTTTCCCATGTGATCTTTGACCTGGACGGCACCATTCTCAACACGCTCGAGGATCTGGCGGCCGCCGGCAACCATACCTGCGAGATGCACGGCTGGCCCACGTTTGCCGTAGACGAGTACCGCTACAAGGTGGGAAACGGCATGCTCAAGCTGGTTGAGCGTTTTATGCCTGCCGAGTATGCGGGCGACGGCCGTATGTTTGAGCAGACGCTTGCCGAGTTTAGGGCTTACTACGGCGAGCACAAGGAGGACCACACCGCCCCCTATGCCGGCACAATCGAGATGCTCGACCGCCTGCGTGCCGCGGGCGTGCAGCTTGCCGTGCTCACCAACAAGGACCACATCTCGGCGGCTCCGCTTATCGAGAAGTATTTTGGTTCCGAGCGCTTTGCGCTGGTACAGGGCCGCGTCGATGCGTTTCCTCCCAAGCCCGAGGCGCCCGTTACGCTGCATGTGATGGAAGAGCTGGGCGCCGATCCGTCGACCACGCTCTATGTGGGCGATTCCAATGTCGATATCCTGACCGGTCACAACGCCGGCCTTAAGAGTGCAGGCGTCAGCTGGGGCTTCCGCGGCCGCGCAGAGCTGGAGTCCGCCGGCGCCGACTACGTGGTGGACACCCAGGACGAGCTAGCGGCGCTGATTCTGGGCGAGTAACGAGCGACACTGCTTAACGCAGCTGCGACAATTCTTCCGCGCGGAAAGCGCATCCCGTTTTGGAGCAATATTCCGGGTCGCACTTTCCGCAACCCACCCCATCCGGAAAATGCGACCCACTATTCGGCCAAAAACCGGGTCGCATCTTCCCAAGCACTCGATGCAACGCTGGCACAAGGAGTGTCCCCAACTACCGGCAGAAAAGGAACGTCCCCAAGTGCTGCCTGGTCATTTAAGAACGTCCCCAATGACTAAAACAAGAACGCCCCCAACGACTACCCCAACAATGGCAACACCGCAGGTAGAGGATGGACAGCGAGCGACGTCCAGGACGAACAAGTTGGCATAAAAAAGGCGAGGCATAGACCTTCTGGTCATGCCTCGCCTTTTGAATGACAAATTGTCGTCCTGGGCGGCGCGCAGCGTCAACTGGTTACGCGGTTCGTAGAACCGCGTAACCCCCTAGCTCAGCATTGCATCCATCATCTCGGAGTTGACGGAGTCGTCGGCAGACCACTCGCCATCGTCGTTGCAGGTGTACTTGAAGATAACCGTGGTCTTCCTGGGCTCGGTGGCCTTGGTCACATCGACCATAACCTGACCGGCCATCTTGTACAGCTCGTCATCGGAAGGAACCGTGTCAAGCGCAGCGACCTTCTCCTGATACTGGGTGGAGAAGTCCTCGACGATCTTGTTCATAGACTTGCAGGTGATGGAGACCTCGGCGGTCGCGACACCCTTGTCTTCGTCGACCGTCACGTCGCCGATCTTGTAGTCAAAGCCCTCGAGATAGGTCTTGGCATACTCCTTGGGATCGATACCCAGCTGCTCGAACTCGTCGCCCGAAGCCTCCTCCAGACCAGAGAGGAAGTCGTCGCCACCGTTCTTGACCTCATCAAACTGCGTCGTAAGATCCTCGGTGATGAGCTCCTCAACCGAAGGACCTCCACAGCCGGAAAGCACGACCACGCATGCAACCAAGACGGCCATGAGGGGCGCAAGCAGCAGCTTCTTTTTCATGTTGTTCCTCCCAATGAGCGGCACCGCGCTTCCCGGACGCGGCACACGTTGTAATAAGTAAGCCCATACTATCCACTTATGAACACCCTCGGCAACGCGAAGGCGTGGTCGGTTCGTTTTAGCGTCCGAACGGTTTGCAAGCCCGCCCAACGTGCAATAAAACGCTTCCCCACGGTGCAATAAAAAGGGTGGCCGGAAAACCCGACCACCCTTGCACATCCTTTGGACGCCGCAGTTTACTTGCGGACGACCTTGACGATGGCGTCACCGGCGGCGACGGCAGACTCGGCCTCGACGGCGAGTTCGACATCGGCAAACTCGGCGGTGTTGGACACGGCCACCACGACGCAGTCCTTGTAACCGGCAGCAGCGATCTTGGCGCGGTCGATCTTGAGTATGGGCTGGCCAGCCTTCACAACGTCGTCGGCCTTGACGAAGCCCTCGAAGCCATCACCGTTCATGTTGACGGTATCGACGCCAACGTGCACCAGAACCTCGATGCCGCTGTCGGACTGCAGACCCACGGCGTGACCCATGGTGACGGTCACCTTACCGTCGCAGGGAGCGTAGACCAGATCGTCCTCGGGCCACACGGCACAGCCCTTGCCCAGAACCTCGCCACCAAAGACGGGATCGGGCACGTCGGCCATCTTGATGACCTTGCCCTTGACGGGCGAGCACAGCACGTCGGCGCCAGCAGAAGCAGAGATGGAGGCCGGAACAGCGGCAGCCGCGGGCTCAGCCTTCTTCTTGAACATGTCAAACAGACCCATACGTTTTCTCCTCTTGATTAAGCGCAACGTTGTGCGCATGCCTATGGTAATTATAGTGCCAAATAGTTCAAATGCTAAGGTGGGGACTCGAATCGCGAGCCCTTCCCGGTAGCGCTCGTGGAATGAAGCATCTCCTTTGCATCGCTGGTCGATAAGCCGAG